>NZ_JAQQPR010000006.1:0-253037 GCF_036688705.1 Duganella sp. S19_KUP01_CR8
CATTTGAGCATGAGCTCGGCTACACAGCCGAGCTCATGCTCAAATGGGGGACCTGACCCCGGGTTGCTTTAAAGCCTGGAAGGCCGCTGTCTGGCACGGCACTTGCATCACATTGGGCTCTCCTCAACCACCGGAAAGCCCGTCATGGATCGCCACCAAGTCACCCAAAAAATCCTGTCCGTCAAAGTCGCCAAGCAGCTGCGCTGGGCCGAGCTCGCCGCCGAATTCGGCCAGAGCAAGGAGTGGACCACCGCCGCGCTGCTGGGCCAGATGACTTTCAGCCGCGTCCAGGCCGACAAGGCGCAGGCGCTGTTCGGCCTGACCGACGAAGAGGCGGCGTGGCTGCAGATCGTGCCGTACAAGGGCTCGCTGCCGACCGCGGTGCCGACCGACCCGCTGATCTACCGCTGGTACGAGATCGTCAGCGTCTACGGCACCACCATCAAGGAATTGATACACGAGGAGTTCGGCGACGGCATCATGAGCGCGATCGACTTCTCGATGGACATCCAGCGCGAAGCCGATCCCAAGGGCGACCGCGTGCAGGTGGTCCTGAGCGGCAAATTCCTGCCCTACAAATCATACTGACGGGCATTGCGGCGCGCGGCGTTAAAAACCGGTTTGCAGCGACAGATACAGGCCGTGCTGCTTTTTCGGATTGAAGACGGTGATGTCGCCCAGCTGCGCGTACGCCGCCGTCAGCGAGACATGCTTGTTCGGGAACCAGGCGACGAAGGCGTCGTAATACGCCTTCTCGTTGTCCACGCCCAGATTGTGCGGCTTGCGGCGGTACTCGGCGCCCAGCGCCAGCTTGCGGTTGACCAGGTAGGCCACCGACATTTCCGGCATCAATCGCATGCTGTCGCCCTTGTCCCCACCAAAGCCCAGCAACCCCATCTGATTGGCGCGGGTCGCCCGCAGCGTGCCGTTTAGCAGCAGGCTCTGCTCGAACAGGATCTTGGTGGCCGCCACGTAGTAGTCGTAGCCATGGTCGTCCTTGGCGCCCAGCTGCTTCACATTGGTCACGCCCAGCGCGCCCAGCCCGCCGATCCCCTTGTTGCGCTTGTACAGGATGCCGACCGCCACCTGCGGCATCCAGCTGTCCTGCTCGTAGACGGCGTCGCCCGCCACCTTCAGCTTCACGCCCAGGATGTCCTGCTTGATGTTGAGCTGGTTCAGCGGCGCCAGGCTGCCCTTGAATTCCTGCGTGGCCAGCGACAGCTCCAGCCGGTCGGCGATGCCCACCGCCACGCCGTAGCTGTTGAGCTTGTAGTCCTGGGTGTCGATGTAGGTGTAGTGCGCGTTGGCGCCCCAGCTGTCGCGCGTGCCATAGCCGCTGATCAGCGCCCACGGCGTGATGCCGCCGCCGCCAGCGCCTTCGACCTGGCTGACGCCGCCGGTGGCGAGGAACTTGCCCATCTCCGGCCTGGCCTGCGCGGCCGTGGTCGTGGTCACGATGGCGCGCTGCATCGGCGCCAGCTTGGCGATCAGCTTGTTCGATACGCTGCTGGGCACGTTGTTCCGCTCCATCGCGATCTGCAAGTCCTCGGTCAGCGCGTTGAACATCGCGTTGGTGATCTTCAAATCCTGGTGCACGGTGGCCATGTCGCGCACGGTGCCGACGCCGTCCATCGTCTTGTCGCGGTATTTGCCGGTGTACTTGCACGGGCCGCCGGCGAACTCGCAGAACTGCTCCTGCAGCCGCACGTTGAGCTGCGCCATGTCGAAGTCGGCAAAGTTGTCCTTGATGCGCGGATCGGCCAGCACCATGGGGATGAAGGTATCGACGATCCTCTTGATGCCCTCCTTGCCGCCGAGGCCGACGTAGGTGGCGTCATCGGTGTAAGGCGTTTGCGCGGCGGCCAGCGACGAGGCCAATAGCAGGCCGAGCACGGCCATCCTGGAGAATGTCATCATCTCGGGTCCTTAAGCGTGTATGCCCAACGCCAATTTAGCAGTTATTTCGGGTACAGAACCATCTGTGTGCAGCGGAACAACGCTATCGTCTTACCAGTCGCCTTGTTGGTGACGATGGCGTCCCACACCTGCGTGGTGCGGCCCAGGTGCACCACCTTCGCGGTCGCGACCACGACGCCGTCGCGCGCCGTGCCCAGGTGGTTCGATTTCAATTCGATGGTGGTGAAACTGTTCGCGCCTTCCGGCAGGTGCGAGAAGCAGGCGTAGCCGCAGGCGGTGTCGGCCAGGGTCACCACGCTGCCGGCGTGCAGGAAGCCGTTCGGCGCCAGGTGTTGCGGCGTGACGGCGAACTCGGCGACGATCTCGCCTTCGCCCACGCCGGTGATGACGATGCCCAGGTGATCGGGCAGCGTGCCCTTGCCGAACTGGTTGAAGTATTCCGGGTTGAACTTGCTGGCGTCCATGACTGCCTTTCGCGAATGGGGCTCACGCCCGACATCCGCGATGATAGCAACTTTCCCCCTACATCACCCGGACCCAGTTGCCCTTGTACAGGATCGGTCCGGTCGGCCCCTTGGGATCCGGCGAGCCGCCCTTCGGCTCCAGCGTGACCGCCAGCAGCGCCACGTCGTCGCCGACGGCCTTGCTGGTCATCGCCAGCTTGACCTCGCCACGCTCGTTCAGCAAGCCCAGCGAGCGCGGATTGCCCGACTTCGGCACCGCCCACAGTTCCAGCGATTTGTCGCCCGGCACCGCCGCCGCGCCGACCACCCGCACCGTCATCGCCTGGTGGCGGCTGTCGCCGGTCAGCAGCAGCGCGGTCTGCGCCTTGTCGTCGGTCAGCGTGGCCACGTAGTCGAGCTGCGGCGCCTGCAAGGTGCGCACGCCGATCGTCACCACCAGCAAGGCCGCGACGGCGGTCGACACCACGCCCAGCGAACGCCAGAACGTCAGCGAGTCGTTGCGCCAGAACTGCCACGCCGCATGCGCGCGCGGCAGGTTCAGGCGGCGCTCGATGCCCAGCCACACCTGCTTGCGCGGCTGCCGTGCGGTGGAGAACTCGGCCAGCGGCACCAGCCGGTCCTGCCATTCGACCACGATGCGGCGCAGCGCGGCGTCGTTGTGCATCTGTCCTTCGAAGCGGCGGCGCGCGCCGCCCTTGAGCGTGCCCAGCACGTATTCCGCCGCCAGCTTGTCGCGCAGCGGAGCGTTGTCGCGGAGGTTCATGCGCGCTCTCCCTTGGCCAGGCAAGTCTTCAGCTTGTCGAGGCTGCGGCGTATCCAGGTCTTGACGGTGCCGATCGGCAGCGCCATCTGCTGCGCCACTTCGCTGTGCGACAGGTCATGGAAAAAAGCCAGGCCCAACACCTGCCGGTGCAGCCCTTCCAGCGCCGACATGCAATAGGCCAGCGCCTTGGCGTCGCGGCTCATTTCCAGCGCCTCGATGGGCGTGGCTCCGGGATCGTGCAGTGCATTGATAACCTCGCTGTCAAACTGTTCGCCGTCGATTTCGGTGGTCACATCGCTGCGGCGCAGCAGATCGAAAGCCTTGTTGCGGACGATGGTCGTCATCCAGGTCATGGGTGCGGCCAAATGGCTTTGATAGGTGCCGGCGTTGTTCCAGATCGCGACGAAACTTTCTTGCAGCACCTCTTCGGCCAGTTCGCGCTTGACCAATATACGCAGCGCGAAGCCAAACAGTTTCGCTGAAGTCGCATCGTAGAGCGAACGAAATGCGACGGCGTCGCGTTTGGCCGCACCTTGCAGCCAGATGCGCAGCTGCTGGGGATCGAGAGTATTCGCGTCTGACACTGCGGGCCTTGGGGAAGTGGAGAAAAGTAGCAAGCGTGAGAAAAATACCATATCGCGCATGCGCGCGACCACTTATTTATTTTGAATCCGACCGCCACGCCGCTGCGTACATGGCTCATCGAAAACGCAACGCGGGAGCATAGTGATGATCAAGAGCGGTATCGCCGGACTGGTCACCGCCATCGCGGCCGGCGCCTGCGCCGCCGAAACGAGCGGTGACGGCGCGCCGGCCGCGCGCGTCGTCGTGCTGGCGCACTACGACAACGCGGTCGGCACCTCGGACGCGGCCAGCCAGGGCACGGTCACGTCCAGCCTGATCGCCAGCCGGCCGGCGCTGCGCACCGGCGAGCTGCTGGAATTCGTGCCCGGCATGATCGTCACCCAGCACAGCGGCGACGGCAAGGCCAACCAGTACTTCCTGCGCGGCTTCAACCTCGACCACGGCACCGACTTCGCCACCTACGTCGACGCCATGCCGGTCAATATGCGCAGCAACGCCCACGGCCAGGGCTATTCGGACCTGAACTTCCTGATCCCGGAGCTGGTGCAGCGCATCGACTACAAGAAGGGCAGCTACTTCGCCGACGAAGGCGATTTCTCATCGGCCGGCGCAGCCCACATCCGGCTCGCCGACCGGCTGGCGCAAGGTTCCGCCAGCCTGACGCTGGGCAGCTACGGCTACCAGCGCGGCGTGCTGGCAGACTCGCTGGCGGCGGCCGGCGGCACGCTGCTGTACGGCCTGGAACTGAGCCGCAACAACGGTCCGTGGCAGACGCCGGAACAGGTGCGCAAGGCCAGCGGCACGCTGCGCTACACGCGCGGCGACGCGCAGGACGGCTACAGCATCACCGCCATGGCCTACCGCAACCGCTGGAACGCCACCGACCAGCTGCCGCAGCGCGCCGTGGACGACGGCCGCCTGGACCGCTACGGCAGCGCCGATCCGAGCGACGGCGGCGACACCTCGCGCACCAGCCTTGCATGGGCTATGCACCAGCGCCGCGAGGGCAGCATCACCGAAGCGTCGGCCTATCTGGTGCGCTCCAGCCTGGACCTGTACAGCGACTTTACCTATCTGCTCAACGACCCGGTCAACGGCGACCAGTTCCAGCAAAGCGAGCGCCGCACGATGGCCGGCTTCAATGCGAGCCAAACCTGGGTCAGCCAGCTAGCCGGTGTGAACATGCGCAACAAATTCGGCGTGCAGACGCGCAACGACCACATCGCGCCGCTCGGCCTGTACCGCACGGTCGCGCGCCGGCCCATCGCCACCGTCAGCGAAGACCGCGTCAACCAGGCCAGCGCCGGCCTGTATTGGGAAAACACCAGCTACTGGTCGCCGGCTTTCCGCAGCATCGCCGGGCTGCGCTATGACGCCTACCGTTTCAACGTCAACGGCAGCCGCGCCGAAGCGCACAAGGCGTCGCCCAAGCTGTCGCTGATCTTCGGCCCGTGGAACCGGACCGAGTACTTCGTCAACTACGGCGCCGGCTTCCACAGCAACGACGCACGCGGCGTGCTCAAGGCCGCCGATCCGGCCACGCCGCTGGTGGGCACGCGCGGCGCCGAGCTGGGCTTGCGCAGCGAGTGGTTGCCCGGCCTGCAAAGTTCCATGTCGCTGTGGACGCTCGATATCGATTCCGAACTGGTGTTCGCCGGCGACAGCGGCGACACCGAGGCCAGCCGCCCCAGCCGCCGCCGCGGCATCGAGTGGAGCAACCACTACGTCGCCGCGCCATGGCTGCTGTTCGATCTCGACCTGTCGGCCTCGCGCGCGCGCTATCGCCGCAACGACCCGGCCGGCAACTACGTGCCGGAGGCGCTGGACAAGGTGGCGTCGTTCGGCGTGACGGTCAAGGACATCGGCCGCTGGTCCGGCGGCTTCGAGCTGCGCTACTTCGGTCCGCGTCCGCTGATCGAGGACAACAGCGTGCGCTCGGCCGCCACCACGCTGGCCTACGGCCGCATCAGCTACCAGCTGGACCGCAAGACCAGGCTGACGCTGGACGGCTTCAACCTGTTCAACCGCCGCGCCAGCGACATCGATTACTACTACGCGTCGCGCTTGCCGGGCGAGCCGGCAGAAGGCGTCAGCGGCGTGCACGTCCATCCGGTCGAGCCGCGCACGCTGCGGCTGACATTGAGCAGGAATTTTTAAGCGATAAATCTTATCTAATTTGAATCCGGCGCGCGGCCAGCACCGTATATCAAGACGCAGTACCTGGCAAATCAACCTATTGGGGGAGAAAACGAAATGCAAACTATCGTCAAACACGCGATGCGCGCGGCCGTCATCGGCGCCGTGGCAAGCGCATTCGCACCAGCGGCCATGGCGTCCAGCCACCGCGAAGCGCCGTTCGTCGCGCAGAGTCCTAAGGTCGACGGCACCGATTTCTACATGTTCCGCAGCTATGAAAGCGGCCGCGCCGGCTTCGTCACCCTGATCGCCAACTACATCCCGCTGCAGGATGCCTACGGCGGCCCGAACTACTTCGCCATGGACCCGAACGCGCTGTACGAGATACACATCGACAACAACGGCGACGCCAAGGAAGACCTGACCTTCCAGTTCCGCTTCAACAACGCCAACAAGGACACCAAGCTCACCGTCGGCGGCAAGCAGGTATCGATACCGCTGGTGATCAACGGCGGCGCCATCGCCGGTCCCAACGCGGCCGGCGCCAACGTGCGCGAAACCTACACCGTGAGCGTGGTGCGCGGCGACCGCCGCACCGGCACCAAGGCCTACGTCAGCAACGCGGCCGACGGCGTCATCACCTTCGACAAGCCACTCGACAACATCGGCAACAAGTCGATACCGAACTACGCGGCCTATGCCGCCGCCCACATGTACAACATCAACATCCCCGGCTGCAGCACGCCGGCGCGCATGTTCGTCGGCCAGCGCAAGGACCCGTTCGTGGTCAACCTCGGCGAGACCTTCGACCTGGTGAACATCAAGGCCCCGGCCACCGAGTTCAACGCCAATGCCGAGAAGGCCGCCAGGGACGACCTGGACGACAAGAACGTCACCTCGATCGAACTGGAAGTCGCCGCCTCCTGCCTGACCGCGGCCGGCAGCACCGATCCCGTGATCGGCGGCTGGACCACGGCCAGCGTGCGCCAGGCGCGCCTGCTGAATCCGACGCCGAATGCCAGCTCGCCATCGAAGGAGGGCGGCGCCTGGACCCAGGTATCGCGCCTCGGCATGCCGCTGGTGAATGAAGTCGTCATCGGCCTGAAGGACAAGGACACCTTCAACAGCAGCAAGCCTTCCGGCGATGCGCAGTTCGCGACCTACGTCACCAATCCAACGCTGCCGGCGCTGATTGAAATCCTGTACGGCAGCGCCGGCGCCAAGGCGCCGACCAACTTCCCGCGCAACGACCTGGTGGCGACCTTCCTCACCGGCGTCAAAGGCCTGAACCAGCCGGCCACCGTGGTCGCTTCGGAGATGCTGCGCCTGAACACCTCGACGCCGGCCGTCGCGATGGGCGCGCAGAACCGCCTGGGCGTGATCGGCGGCGACAATGCCGGCTTCCCCAACGGCCGCCGTCCCGGCGACGACGTGGTCGATATCGCGCTGCGCGTGGTGATGGGCAAACTGTGCACGCTGAACCTGGGCTGCGCGCCCGCCGACGCGGCAGCCGGCGGCCTGCACTTCACCGACGGCGCCTACCTGGACGACAGCTTCTTCACCGCCGCCTTCCCGTACCTGAAGACGCCGATCGCCGGTTCGCCGCAAACCTCGGGCATCACGTCCGCCCGGAGCAAGCCATGAAGTACCTCGGCCTGATTGCGCTGCTGGTGCTCAGCGCATGCGGGGGCAGCACCCACTACGAAGACCACACGCCGGTCACGCCGCCGCCGCCACCGCCGCCGGTGGTGACGCTCGATGCGTTCTACACGGCGATACTGGCCATCATCGGCGATGGCAGCGAAACCTCCACCGAGCCGATGGCGACAGATAGCGTGGTCGCCACCGCGCCGGAGGATACGGAACCGGTCGCATACAAGTAAGCCATGCAGCACAAGGGCGGGCGCAATATGGTCCGCCCTTTCCGCCGTTTTGAGGTCATCATGAAGAAACCATTATTTGCGCTGCTGTTGTCGTGCTTCGCCGCTGCGGCGCAGGCGGCGCCATACATACCCGCCACCGGGCAGCAGGTCGTCGAGACGCTGCCGCGCCGTGGCGACCCGGTGCAGCAGGAACTGCGCCGCATGCGCAGTGAATTGAACGCGCGCCCCAACGATATGGCATTGGCCACCAGCCTAGCCACGCGCTACATCGGCCTTGCCCGCAGCGAGACCGATCCACGCTACCTCGGCTACGCACAGGCGGCGCTGGCGCCGTGGTGGTGGCTGTCGTCGCCGCCGGCGCCGGTGCGCCTGCTGCGCGCCACGCTGCTGCAAAGTACCCACCAGTTCAAGCCGGCGATGGACGATCTGAAGGCCGTGCTGGCGGCCGATCCGCACAATGCGCAGGCATGGCTGACACAGGCCACCGTGCAAACCGTGCAAGGCGACTACGCCGGCGCCACCGCCAGCTGCGCCCACCTGTCGGCGATGTCGATAGAACTGATCACCATCACCTGCATCGCCAACGTCGGTGCGGCGACCGGGCGCTCCTTGAAGAGCGAACAGCTGCTGGACCTGACGCTGGAACGCAGCAGCAACGCGCCGGCCGAGCTTCAGGTGTGGGCACTGACGCTGTTGGCGGAGATGGCGCAACGGCGCGGCGCGGCCGACATCGCCGAGGCGCGCTACCAACGCGCGCTGGCGCTCAGCCCGCGCGACAGCTACCTGCTGGGCGCCTATGCCGATTTCCTGCTGGAGCAGCGGCGCGCGAACGAAGCCGCCACGCTGCTGAAGGACCAGACCCGCATCGACGCGCTACTGCTGCGTCGCGCACTGGCGTTGCAGCAGCAGCAGCAGAGTAACGCCGCACGCGTAGCCCTGGCTTCGGACGTGAAGAAACTGGCGGCCCGCTTCGACGCCGCCGCCCAACGCGGCGACACCGTACATCAGCGCGAACAGGCGCGCTTCGAACTGATGCTGCGCCACGATCCGGCCGCCGCGCTGACGCTGGCGCGCAGGAACTGGGCGGTGCAAAAGGAAGCGGCCGACATCCGCATCTATCTGGAATCGGCGCTGCAGGCGCGCGACGCCAACGCCGCCAAGCCGGTGCTGGACTGGGTCGCGCTGAATCACACCGAGGACGTGGCCGCAACGCGCCTGATCCGCCAACTGCAAGCGGGGACATGATGAAACGCCTGCTGCTATTTTTTGCGCTGCTGTGCGGCGCGGCGCTGCCCGCCTATGCGCACAAGCCCAGCGACAGCTATCTGTCGCTGGAGGTGCAGGGTGAACGCATCACCGGCCAGTGGGACATCGCGCTGCGCGACCTGGATTTCGCCATCGGTCTAGACCAGGATGGCGACGGCAAGCTGACGTGGGACGAGATCCGCGCGCGGCACGCGACGATCGCGGCGTATGCGCTGGAGCGCTTGGGCATCGCCACCGACCAAGGCGCCTGCCGCATCGACACCGACCAGCAGCTGGTCGACGATCACACCGACGGCGCCTACAGCGTGCTGCGTTTTCATGCGGCCTGCCCCGGTCCGGTAACGGCGCTGATCATCAACTACCAGCTGTTCGCCGATCTCGATCCGCAGCACAAAGGCTTGCTGCGCTTGACGCGCGACGGCGCGACGTCCACCGCGATTTTCGATCCCGCGCATGCGCGCCAGACCTTGTCGCTGACATCGCCGGACCGCTGGCGGCAATTCGGCGCCTACGTGAAGGACGGCGTGTGGCATATCTGGATAGGCTACGACCACATCCTGTTCCTGCTGTCGCTGCTGCTGCCGGCGGTGATGCTGGGCGCGCGCGGCACGCCGTCGGCCAGCCTGCGCGAGTCCTTCATCGACGTGCTGAAAGTGGTGACGGCCTTCACGCTGGCGCACTCGCTGACCTTGACGCTGGCCAGCCTGTCGCTGATATCGCTGCCATCGCGCTGGGTGGAATCGGCGATTGCGGCGTCGGTGGTGCTGGCGGCGCTGAACAACATCTATCCGCTGTTCCGCGGCCGGCGGCCGGTGGCGGCGTTCGGGTTTGGGCTGATCCACGGCTTCGGCTTCGCCAGCGTGCTGATCGACCTGGGCCTGCCGCAGGGCGCCTTGCTGACCAGTTTATTCGGCTTCAACCTGGGCGTGGAGATCGGCCAGCTGTGCATCGTCGCCGCCTTCCTGCCACTGGCGTTCGCGCTGCGCGGCACCTGGTTCTACCGCCGCCTGCTGACCGGCGGCTCGGCGGTGATCGCGCTGGTGGCGGTGGTGTGGCTGGCCGAACGCGCGTTCGACCTGAAGCTGATCAGCGCCTGACTCACCGCCAGCAGCATGAGTCAGACCATCTCGACGAGATCGGAATAGCCCGCCAAAACGCGATCGGCGGTCAACAGTTTCATCGTTTCACACATGGCCTGGGCAACCAGCATGCGGTCAAAGGGGTCGTGATGAATGGTCGGGAAGCGGTGCGTCGAAATCCTCGGCGATCCAGATCTTCCCCTTCATAGAGCCGAATTTGCGGTGGGGGGTGGGTTTGTCGATAGCGACCAATCGCGCAACCGGGTTGCCGTTCTTAGCAAGGAGAATCTCTTCTCCATTCTTGGCAGCATCAATCAGATTTGCAAGTTGATTGCCCGCCAGATCAATTTCAATGGTTGGCATGTTCACCTCCAGAGGAATTTTTACTCTAGACCTGCTACACCTTGAAGGCAAGCGCTTGTTGTGAACTTCTTGAGCTAAAAAAAAAGGTAAGTCCTCTTTCAAGGACTTACCTTTCGCAATCTCAAGAACCTGTTGATTTCTTTATACAGCGGCGGCCAGCACGTTGTGCGCCTGCTCGTCCGCGTGGTAAGAGCTGCGGACCATGGCGCCGACGGCGGCGTGCTTGAAGCCCATTTTGTAGGCTTCCGCTTCGAACATCTTGAACACGTCCGGGTGCACGTAGCGGCGCACCGGCAGGTGGCTGTTCGACGGCGCCAGGTACTGGCCGATGGTCAGCATGTCGATGTTGTGCTCGCGCATGTCGCGCATCACTTGCAGGATCTCTTCGTCGGTCTCGCCCAGTCCGACCATGATGCCGGACTTGGTCTTCACCGCAGGGTACAGCTCCTTGAATTCCTTCAGCAGCTGCAAGGAGTGCATGTAGTCCGAACCCGGACGCGCTTCCTTGTACAGGCGCGGCACGGTTTCCAGGTTGTGGTTCATCACGTCCGGCAGGCCATCCTTGAAGATGTCCAGCGCCTTTTGCAGGCGGCCGCGGAAGTCCGGCACCAGCACTTCGATCTGGGTCTTCGGCGACAGCGCGCGGGTGTGCTGGATGCACTCGACGAAGTGGCCGGCGCCGCCGTCACGCAAGTCGTCGCGGTCGACCGAGGTGATCACCACGTAGCTCAAACGCAGCTCGGCGATGGTCTTCGACAGGTTGAACGGCTCTTCCTTGTCCAGCGGATCCGGACGGCCGTGGCCGACGTCGCAGAACGGGCAGCGGCGGGTGCACTTGTCGCCCATGATCATGAAGGTCGCGGTGCCCTTGCCGAAGCATTCGCCGATGTTCGGGCAGCTCGCTTCTTCGCACACGGTCACCAGCTTGTTCTCGCGCAGGATGTCCTTGATCTCGTAGAAACGAGTCGACGCCGAGGCCGCCTTAACGCGGATCCAGTCCGGCTTTTTCAGGCGCTCGACTTGCTCGATCGGCACGATCTTGATCGGGATGCGCGCGGTCTTGCTGGCGCCTTTTTGCTTTTCGCTTGGGTTGTAAGCCGGGGCAACGCTGGTGGTGGTTTCAGAAGTCATTTGGCTGCGTGCCCTCGCGGGCAAAGTTTGGTTATTCGTGTACTGCGGGTTCGGCCACATGCGCCAGCACGCTGATCAGCTCATCGGCCAGCTGCTGTTGCACGTCGGACAACACGGCGGTCGCGCCGACGGTGCGCATATCGGTCGTTTCCAACCCGGCATAGCCGCAAGGATTAATCCAGGAAAACGGGGCCAGATCCATCGCCACATTCAGCGACAGCCCATGATAGGTGCAACCGTTGCCGCGCACTTTCAAGCCGAGCGCGGCGATTTTGGCGCCTTGTTTCGGTCCGCCGGCCATGTAGATGCCCGGCGCGCCGTCAACGCGCTCACCGACGAGATTATACGCGCCTAAGACGTTGATGATCGCCTGCTCGATTTTATTGACGAATTGCCGGGCGTACAGCTTGCCGCCCGGCTTGTTGCGGCGCAGGTCCATCAGCATGTAGATCACCACTTGGCCGGGGCCGTGGAAGGTGACTTCGCCGCCGCGGTCGGTCTGCACCACCGGGATGGTATCCGCGCCCGCCAGCAGGTGGCCGCGGTCGGCGCCCAGGCCCAGTGTGAACACGGGCGGATGCTCGACGATCCACAGTTCGTCGCGGGTGTCCGGCGTGCGCGCGTCGGTGAAGGCGCGCATCGCGGCGAAAGTGCTGTCGTAGTCGGCGAGGCCGAGGTGGCGTATCAGCGCCGGCTCGGTTGGGGTAGGAGACGTCATGCCGCCATTATAAATCAGCCCGCCGATCGGGGCTGGAACCCGCAACCGGTCGGGGTCTGACCCCGCGGGGCCAGACCCCAGGCTGGCGGGGTTAGCCCGGCTGGTGACGCTCCAGCCACTGCTGGATGGACGGCCGCTGCCACTGGCCGGCGGCGTAGTCCTTGAGCTTTTGCGGCACCTCGTCGCCGTTCAGGATCAGGCGGTTCAGCATCAGCGTCAAGTCGACGTCGGCCAGCGACCAGCTGTCGAACAGGTTGGGGCGGCCTTCCTGCACCAGCTGGCTGGCGGCGTGGATCAGTTTGTCGGCGGCGGCCTGGCCGGCTGCCGTCAGCGGCTGGCAAGCCTTGCCAAAAAATACAGTTTCCGTGTCCCGCTCGGCGCGCACCGGCAGCAGGTCGCTGCGCAGCCAGGCCTGGATCTGCCGCGCCTGGGCGCGCTGGCGCCGGTCTTTCGGGTACAGCGCGATGTATTCCGGCGCCGGGAAGCTCTCTTCCAGGTATTCGGTGATGGCGGTCGACTCGGTCAACACAAAATCTCCCTCAACCAGCGCCGGCACGCGGGCGGTCAGCGCGCGCGCCGTGTAGGCGCTTTGTTTTTGCTGGCCGGCTTCCAGGTCCACGGTCTTGACGGTGAATGGCAAGCCTTTTTCGGTCAGCGCAACAAAGGCCGACAAAGCGTAAGGGCTGGTGAAAAGGCTGTCGACGTACAGTTCAAATGGCATGATGGCTCCGGCTAGAGTAGATTTATTCACATGGTAAGCCTTGCCGTAGCGCCTGTATAACGTTATATTTTCGTGATTCTAGCTAATTTTATTCACATAGTTATCCACAGCATGCCGACCTGATGAGCGCTAGCCGCCGCCTGCCCAATTTTTCCGCACTGCGCGCCTTCGAGGCGGCGGCACGCCACGAGAACTTCTCGCGGGCGGCGGAAGAGTTGCATCTGACGCATGGCGCGATCAGCCATCAGGTGCGCGCTTTGGAGGAGGAATTGGGCCGGCCGCTGTTCGTGCGCCACGGCCGACAGGTGAAAATAACTAGCGATGCGCTGAAATTTGCCCAGTTTTTAGGCAAATCCTTTGCCGATATCACCGCCGCGGCCGACGCCATGCGGGCTTCCAGCGTCAACCAGCGGCTGACCATTTCATCGATTCCATCGTTTGCCGCGCGCTGGCTGGCGCCCCGGCTGGGCCGGTTTATCGACCTGTATCCGGATATCGAGGTGGTGCTGCAATCGAGCGGCCAGTTGCAGGACCTGGCGCGCGACGGCATCGATGTCGGCATCCGCTTCGGGCGCGGCAACTACCCGGGGCTGGTGGTGCAGCGGCTGATGGGCGACGTCTACTATCCCGTAGTGAGTCCCCACTATCGCGGTGGGCAGCAACCGGCCTCACCGCATGAGTTGCGCCAGCACACGCTGCTGCGCTCGGTGGAGCCGTGGTCGCCATGGCTGCGCGCGGCCGGGGTCGACATGGCCGAACCGGCCGGCGGCTTGATGTTCGAGGATTTGTCGATGCTGATACGCTCCGCCGCCGACGGCAACGGGGTGGCGCTGGTGCGCCATGTGGTGGCGATGCAGGAGATCGCCTCCGGGCAACTGCTGCGGCTGTTCGATACCGCAACGCCGTGCCCGGACGAGTACTTTTTCGTGTCGCCGCCCGGCGCGGCCGGCAGGCCGCAGGTGCAGGCGTTCCGCGACTGGCTGCTGGAGGAGATCGCCGTCTTCCAGCGCCAGCAAGCCTGACGTCGTCATTCCCGCGCAGGCGGGAATCCATACTTAGCCGGCTAAGCCAGCGTTCTATGGGTTCCCGCCTGCGCGGGAAGTCGTTTCCCCCAGTGGGGGGAACGACGGCGTTCATTACATGACGATTTTGACCATCGGGTGAGCCGACAGCTCGTTATACAACGCGTCGAGCTGCTCGCGGCTGATGGCGCGGATGGTCACGGTCAGGCCGGTGTAATTGCCCTTGGGCGAAGGACGCACTTCCATTTTGCCTTCATGGAAATCCTTGTCGTGCTTTTGCACCACCAGCACGATGGTCGGGGCGAAATCGATATGAGTCGGGCCCATCACCTTGATCGGGAAGTCGCTCGGGTACTCGATGAGGGACTCTGACGGCGGGATCGCTTGCATATTCATTCCAATCAAAAAAGAAAACCGGCGGCGTCAACGCGACGCCACCGGCCTCTATTGTAGCCAATTCAGCGCAGGCTTACGCTTTGCCCAGCGCCAGAGTGGCCGCTTCCTGCGGCGCGGCCAGCTGCGCCGGCTGCTGGCCGGACAGCCGCTGCAAGCGCGCCAGCGCCGATTCGTTGGCGACGCCAGGCTGGCCGACCGACTTGCGGATCGCCTCCAGCTCGGCGGCCTGCTCGTACGGACGCTGGCCGATGTCGGTGACGATCTTCATGCCGGCCGCCTCGTTGCTGATGGCCTGGGCGCGGCGGGTCAGCGCGTTCAGCGCGCTGGAATTGCCGCGCATGCCGGACAGGCCGGCCAGCTGGCTCTGGCGCTCGGCGCGCAGGTTCTGCAGATCCTGCTGGGCGCGGGCCGAGGCCAAGGCCTGCATCGCCTTCTTCGCCGCCGAATCGAACTCGGCCAGCTGCCTGGACAGCGCATCGACGATGGTTTGCAGTTCGTCCATGTACTGGCGGGCGTCGGCTTCCTCCTGCAATTCCTGCGGCATGCGCGCCTTGTTGCCTTCCAGCTCGTCGCAGAACAGGGTGATGGTCGCCTCCGAGATCTTGCCGGCGGCCAGGCGGTCGGCCAGGGTGCCGGCCGCCTGCTCGTCGGTGGCGATCAGCTGGCGCAGCTTGACCACGTCGGCCGCTTCCTTGTCGAAGGAGCTGCGGGCGGCGGCCAGTTTTTGCGCGGTCTGGCGCAGGCTGTCGGCCAGCCGGTCGCGGTCGGCCTCGGTGGCCGTTTCCGGATCAAAATTGGCGATCGCTTCGGAAACACGGTCGCCCAGCGCGCCAAAATGTTTGGAAATCAAGCGCGCGGTCAAACCCCAGCCATTCAAGTTGCTCATGTCAGTCGTCCTTAAAAAGTTGCGCGTCATTGAATAACGACGCGTTGCTGCTCAACCGGGATACCAATGACGAAGTCGACATGGATCCCGCGTTTTGATGCATCGCCGTTCACGCTGTTGATGATTTCAGTCGTGATCAGCAAATATTCGTTGCCGCCGCTGCGCAGCTGGCGCACATACGGCATGAAGTACATTTCCTGGCGCAGGCCGGTGCGGCCGCTGGCGTCGTCCAGCCGGGTCTCGGTGCCGGAGAACGGCGTGACGAACTCGGCGTTCGGGTCGCCGGCGTCGCGCCAGTAGTCGACGCCGTCGCGCTCGCCGAACACCAGGTCGAGATCGGCCTCGTCCAGCCCGACATCGCCCAGCTGCTCGCGCCACAGCGTGTAGCTGCGGTCGCCCAGGCCGGCGCCGGCCAGGCCCATGTAGGCTTCCTGGTCTTCCACCGTTTCCGGGATTACCCGGGCCAGCTGGGTGCAATACATCACTTCGGCCACCTGGCCCTGCGCGTCCTGGTACACCTGCAGGAACTTCTCTTTCGACTCCCGGTCACCGGTGTCCAGGTAATAGCGGTACAGGCCGCCGTTCTGCTTGAGCCGGATCTGCGACACCGCCACGATGCGGTTGTCGCCTTCGTCCGGCAGGGCGATCAGCGAGCCTTCACCGGCGGCGCGCAGCAGCGGCGATTGCTGCAACTGGATCACGCTGCCGATGCGCGCGCCCAGCGGCAAGCCCTGGTCCGTGCGCGGCGCCTCGGCCCCGCCCAGCTTGGCAGCGCCATTGCGCAGGTAGTTGTATGCATCCGACCAGCCCATCTCAATTCCTTTCAAATGAATAATTCGTCGCGTTTCCGGACCGCAGGCGGCGCAGCTTGCGCACCGTGTACACCAGCGCCCACGCCATCACGCTCAGCACGCCCAGCCAGACCAGCCAGCGCGCCACCGTGGCCAGGAAGGACGGCGCAGGGGCTGGCGCTTGGGCGGCCGGGACCGGATCACCCAGTCCCGGCATGCCGTTGACCATGCCGGCCTGGACGGCGGCGTTGTCTGCCGGGGCCGGGGCCGGGCTGCCGGCGGCGGGCGCCGTTGTGGTCGGGTACGACACCGGCTGATGGCTCTGGCTCATCGCCCGTCCCAGCATGAAGCCCAGCACGCCATGCATCAGGCCGTTACTTGGCTGCTGCACGATGACCGGCGCCTGCTGGTACACCGGCGGCGCCTGATACACCGGCGACGGCTGCGACCGCGAAACCGTATCGCTTAGTGGCGGCGGCGGCGGCGTGGTCGGCGCGGCGGCGGCGGCCCGGCGCGCGTCCAGCGTTTTCAGGGCGTTGGCCTGGGCCGCGCTCTGGTCCAGGTCGCGCGAGGCGGCCGAGGTGTTGCGCGGCGTGGCCGAGGCCGGCGAGCCTGGCGCCTTGCCGAAGGCGCCGGGACCGCTCTGGCGATTGGCCGGCGGCGCGACCGGCGAGCTCCGCGTGGAGTTGTTCTTTTGTGAAGAAAATCCACTTTTATACGACGACGATGTGCCAGAATGTGAAGACGGACGCGCCTCCGCCAGCCCATCGGTGCCTAGCGCAAGGCACAGCGTCAGTAACAGCGCAGTATGGAAGGACTTCATGATGTCGTTTCGTAAAGAAGTTGAATGAAAATCAGCATAGCGCCGCGCGTCGGCGACTGCATCGGTAATAAAAGGCTAGCTTCACCATGACACGCAAATATCTGGACATGAATCAACACGACGCGCTCTACAAAGTGGCGCGCAGCTATCCCGGCGGCATCGACGCGCTGGCGCAGGCGATGGGCATCTCGGTCAACGTCCTGCGCAACAAGCTGGCGCCGACCATCGCCTCGCACTACCCTTCGTTCGAGGAAGTCTCGGCGGTGGTGGACCTGTGCCACCAGGCCGGCGTGGCCGACGCCCACCTGCCGCTGCACGCGCTGCTGGTGCGCCACGGCATGGCGGCCTTCGTCGTGCCGTCTCCGGAAAAGATCGGCGACGACGACCTGTCGCAGACCGTGTGCAAGGTGATGAGCCAGGTGGGGGCGGTGGCGGAAGCGGTATCGACCGCGCTGCTGGACGGCAAGGTCACGGCGGCCGAGGCCGACCTGATCGAACGCGAATTCCAGGGCGCGCTGTCGGCGCTGGGCGAATGGCGGGCGCGGCTGCGCCTGAAGGCGGAGCAGGGCTAAGCCGCCGCGCCAAAAAAAAGCCAGCCCGAGGGCTGGCGAAAAACTATTCTCTGATCGGAAATTGGGAAAAATCCGGAAAATAGTTGGGGCAAAGGGGAACAGTCTCGATGGTCCTGCGTGGCGGATGCTGCCATCCTTGTTCTCACGCTTCCCACCGGGTTTATCAATAATGCAACATTATACATTGCAACAGATAAAGTCCATCCGAATGTGATGAACTGCTGTTTTGGCTCCCTGAACGACCTATTTCCCGGATCAGACGGTTACTCGCGGTTTTGATGCCGGCTGTCGCCGCGGTCCTTTCCTTCCTCCTTGCGGCGTTCCTGCTGCTTGTCGCGGCCGCTGTCGCGGTTGTCACGTGGTTGCGGCTGAGCCTGCGGCTGAGGTTGCGGCTGCGGACGTTG
Organism: Duganella sp. S19_KUP01_CR8; assembly: GCF_036688705.1. Classification (NCBI taxonomy): domain Bacteria; kingdom Pseudomonadati; phylum Pseudomonadota; class Betaproteobacteria; order Burkholderiales; family Oxalobacteraceae; genus Duganella; species Duganella sp. S19_KUP01_CR8. The sequence goes on from NZ_JAQQPR010000006.1 coordinate 17,921, forward strand.
CTGGACCTGCTGCTGGATCGGCTGCTGCACCTGCGGCTGGATTTGCGGCTGCGGACGCTGCGGCTGGATCGGCTGCTGTGGTTGTTGCGGCATTTGCGGCTGCACCTGCTGCTGAGGTTGCTGCACCTGATGCCGCTCTTCCTGCTGCCGGTACGGACGGCGATTGTCATCCCTATCGCGCTCGTAGCGCTCACGGTTGGCCGGGAACGGCGTCGGCACGGTGGGCGCCGCCACCGGCGCCGCCGTGATCGGCGGATTGGGTTTCTGGATATTCGGCGTCACCGTGATCGGCGGATTGGCCTGCTGGATCGTCGGCGCCGGCGCCAGCACCGGATTGGCTTGCTGGATATACGGCGTGCCCGGCGTCTGGTTCGGCCGGCCGTGCGTCCGCACATCGATGCGTACATCGCCCGGCTGGATGGTTTGCGGCGGCGCGTCGGGATGGCCGAACTGGCCAGGCGCCAGCGTCGTGGTCTGCGTCCGGCCCGGCAGCACGGACGCCGGCTGCGGCACCGACGGCGCAGTCAACACCCGCGCCGGACGATCCGGGCGGCCATCATGGTCGCGGTCTTGCCAGCCACGGCGGTTGGTGTCCAGCGTGCGCGCGATGGACGGTTGCGGCGGCGCCACCGGCGCGGCGGTCGCCGCCAGACTGGCCGCCGGTATCACCTGCTGGCCACGCGGCACCTGCACGCTGCGGTGACGGCCTTCAAACTGATCGCGCGGCAGCACGGTCAGGCCGTCGCGCCGCTCCACCTGGCCGGGCACGCTTGTGCGCGGCTCGAAAGGCTTGCCGTTGTGGGTCCAGCCCAGGCGCCGCTCGTGATCGGACGACACCCGGTAATTCGGCACGTAACGCTCGCGCGGCGACAGCGGGAACCAGCCCAGGCCGGGACGATGGTCGCGCGAGAAATGCTCGCCGCCGACCCAGCCCACCAGCGCCGGCGCCCACACCGGACGCCCGGCAGGCCGTCCCGGCGCCCAGCACCAGCGGCGGTTGACCATCACCCAGCGCCCGTAGTGCGAGGGTGCATAGCCCCAGGGCGCGTTGTCGACCCAGGTCCAGCCCCACGGCGCCAGCCAGATCCAGCGGCCGTCGCGATAGGGCGCCCAGTCGATCGCCACATTGCGCGGGGTCCACAGCGCGCCGTATTCGACGTTCTCGGTCCAGCTGCCGTTGCGGTCCAGTTCCTCGTAGCCGGTCATGCCGGTGGAAACAAAGCGGCTGCTCACCACGGCCTCGGCGGCGCGGTCGCGCTCGTCGGACCAGACATCGAAGCCGTCGCGCCGGGCCACGCTGGTGCTGACATCCACGCTGCTGACGTCGACATGGCGGCCGGGGCTGACCGTCACCGACGAGCCGGCGCCGTCCACCCGCGCGCTGCCGGCCAGCACGCTGATCTGGCTGGTGTCGGCGACGCGCTCGGCGTCGATCCGCACCAGGCCGGGTTCGAGCAGGGTGATGCGCGCCTGCGGCGTGCTCAATTCAAAATCGCGCAGCAGCTCCGGGCTGCGCACGCGGATGCTGACGCTGCCATAATTCAGGCGCAGGTGCAGCAGGTCGTCGTCCAGGTCGATGATTTCCAGGTCGGAGTCGCCATCCAGCCGCACCGCCGTCGAGCCGACGCGGAATTCGGTGCGGGCGCCGCTGGCCGTGGTCAGGTGGCTGGCGCCGGTGACCGGCCAGTTCAGCGACGCGGCCATGGGCTCGTCGTCGCCGACCAGCGTGACCTGGCCCTGCACTGCGGAAATGCGGCCGACCATGGCGGGCGGGTCCGCCAGTGCGAACGAACTGAAGCCGGCCAGGGCGGCCAGCACGGCGATTTGGATCAACTTGCGACTCATGACGGCGTCTCCTTGTTTATTTATTATTTAACGCTGCGGCAAGGAATTCGACTACCGGGCTTACACCGCGTTACACATCTCAGGCAAATCAGGCACTTGCGCCGCCCCGCTTGACGAAGAACAAGGCCGCGCCGACCGCCATCAGCAAGCCGCCGAACACCCGGTTCTGCTTCTTGACGGCGCCGGCGTCGCGGAAATAGCGCTGCATGGACGAGGCCAGGAAGGCGTAGCTGTGCATTACCACCAGGTCGATGCAGCACATGGTGGCCGCCAGGATCAGCAGTTGCGGCAACAGCGGCGCGCCCTGGGTTATAAACTGCGGCAACACCGCCACCATGAAAATAATGCCCTTGGGATTGGTGGCATTGGTCAGGAAGCCGGTCAGGAAGCGTTTTTTGGCGCTCGGCACCATCACTTCCGCGCGGTCCTGCTCGGCGCTGATGCTGACCTTGGCGCGCCACTGGCTCAGGCCCAGGTAAATCAGGTACAACGCGCCCACCGTCTTGACCACGCTGAACGCCACTTCCGAAGCCAGCAGCAAGGAGCCGACGCCGGCGCCGGCGATGAAGAAAATCATCATCAAGCCGCTCTGCAGGCCGAGGATGGTGGCGGTGGTGCGGCGCACGCCGAACGACAGGCCGTGCGACATCGACAGCACCGCGCCCGAGCCGGGCGAGACGGCGATGATGCAGGCGGCGATGAAAAAGGTGATCCAGGTGGCAAAGCTCATGATTATCCCGTGCGGTCAGCCGCAGCACCGTGCTGCGGGGCAGAATACATTGTAGCGGCGTTGGCGGCTCGCCGCCCGGCCCGTCATCGGTTAATATTGCTTATCAACCAAGGAATCCATATGACCCAACCTCCGCAGGAGCACCGCTAATGGCCGGTACCAGTCTGCTGGCGCTGATCGACGACATCGCCACCATCCTCGACGACGTCGCCCTGATGAGCAAGATGGCGGCCAAGAAAACCGCCGGCGTGCTCGGCGACGACCTGGCCCTGAACGCCCAGCAAGTGGCCGGCGTGCGCGCCGACCGCGAACTGCCGGTGGTGTGGGCGGTGGCGGTCGGCTCGCTGAAAAACAAGGCCATCCTGGTGCCGGCCGCGCTGGCGATCAGCGCTTTCGCGCCGTGGGGCATCACGCCGCTGCTGATGATCGGCGGCCTGTACCTGTGCTTCGAAGGCTTCGAGAAAATCGCCCACAACGTGCTGCACAAGGGCGAGGAAGACCAGCACCTGGGCGAACTGGCCGACGCCGTCAGCGATCCCGACGTCGACCTGGTGGCGCTGGAAAAGGACAAGATCCAGGGCGCGATCCGCACCGACTTCATCCTCTCGGCCGAGATCATCGTCATCGCGCTGGGCACGGTGGCCGAGGCCAGCTTCCTGCAACAGGTGACGGTGGTGGTCGGCATCGCGCTGGTGATGACGGTGGGCGTGTACGGCATCGTGGCCGGCATCGTCAAGATGGACGATGCCGGCCTCTACCTGAGCCAGCGCGGCGGCAGCGCGGTGCGCGCGCTGGGCCGCGTGCTGCTGGCGGCGGCGCCCAAGCTGATGAAGCTGTTGTCGGTGGTGGGCACGGCGGCCATGTTCATGGTCGGCGGCGGCATCCTGACCCACGGCCTGCCCGGCGCCCACGACCTGATCCACCACGCCGCCGAAGCGGTCGCCACGGTGCCGACGGTGGGACCGCTGCTGGCCTGGGCCACGCCGGTCACGCTGGACGCGCTGGCCGGCATCGTCGCCGGCGCGCTGGCGCTGGCGCTGGTGATGCTGGGCGGAAAACTATTAAAACTATTTAAACAGAAAAAATAAGTCGCCCAGCACGGAACTCCCTGCCACCTTTTCGCTCAAACAGCGAAGGAGGACAAGCATGGAACAAATGCAGCGACATCTGCGCATGGCGCTGGACGCCGCGCGCATGATGATCTGGGATTCCGAGCTGTCGGACGGCAAGGTCATCGACAGCTCGGTCAAGTGGTTTGGCGACGGCACCAGTCTGCTGGGCCTGCCGGTCGGCGACCAGACGCAGTCGTTCTCCAATTTTCTGCAATGCGTCCATCCCGAAGACCGCAGCCAGCTGCTCGAGACCATGCAGGACGCGGTCGACCAGGGCACCGGCTATGAAGTCGAGTACCGGGTGCTGTGGCCGGACGGCAGCCGCCACTGGCTGGCCGCCAAGGCCCATGTGTTCTGCGACGAGCAGCAGCGGCCGGTCGGCACGCTGGGCATCGTCTGGGACATCACCGAGCGCAAGGAAAACGAACAGGCCACGTCGCGCCAGCGCGAGCTGGCCGCCGTCACGCTGCGCTCGATCGGCGAGGGCGTGATCACCACCAACGCCGAGGGCGAAACCGACTACCTGAACTACATCGCCGAACAGCTGACCGGCTGGACGCTGGACCAGGCGCGCGGCCTGCACATCGCCGCCACGCTCAAGCTGATCGACGACGCCGGCGCGCCCATCCCGGAACACGTGGCGCTGCAATGCCTGCGGCTCAGGCAGGCGATCGGCATGTCGTCGCAAAACCAGCTGGTCACGCGCGAGGGACGCCACATCGCGGTGGAGGAATCGGCCGCGCCGATCTGGTCCGACAGCGGCGAATTGCTGGGCGCGGTGGTGGTGTTTCGCGACGTCAGCCACGAGCGCAAGCTCAGCAAGCAGCTGTCGTGGAACGCCAGCCACGACACGCTCACCGGCCTGATCAACCGGCGTGAATTCGAAGTGCAGATCGCCGCCGTGCTGCACAACGCCAAGGAGGAAAACCATGTGCACGCGCTGCTGTACATGGACCTGGACCAGTTCAAGATCGTCAACGACACCTGCGGCCACACCGCCGGCGACCTGCTACTGCAACTGCTGGCCAAGATGCTGCAAACGCAGATGCGCGACAGCGACATCCTGGCCCGCCTCGGCGGCGACGAACTGGGCGTGCTGCTGCCGCACTGCCCGCCCGACCAGGCGCTGCTGATCGCCGACCAGCTGCGCCAATCGATCAAGAACTTCCGCTTCGTGTGGGACCACCACACCTTCGAGCTGGGCGTCAGCATCGGTCTGGTCGAAATCAACCACCACAGCAAGTCCATGACCGAGCTGCTGATCGCCGCCGACCAGGCCTGCTACCTGGCCAAGGAGCGCGGCCGCAACCGCGTGCACCTGTACCAGGACTCGGACTTGCGGCTGGCCCGCCGCCAGGGCGAGATGCAGTGGGTGTCGCGCCTGAACGAAGCCTTCGAGCACCAGTACTTCCGGCTGTACGCCCAGCCCATCGTCGGCCTCGGCCAGCATCAAGAGACGCACGACGAAGTGCTGATCCGCATCCAGCCCGCCAGGGGCGAGCTGATCCTGCCGGGCGCCTTCATCCCCGCCGCCGAGCGCTACGACATGATGACGGCGATCGACCGCTGGGTGATACGCGCCGTCTGCCGCTACGTGCAACGCACGCGCAGCAGCGCGGGCGAACAGCCGCCGGCGCCGGCCCAGTACTCGGTCAACCTGTCGGGCAGCTCGCTGAGCGACGAGGGTCTGCACGACTACATCATCGAGCAGTTCGCCGAGCACGGCATCGCGCCCGAGCAGATCTGCTTTGAAATCACCGAGACCGCCGTGATCGCCAACCTGATCAAGGCGCAGGATTTCATGGCCGGGCTGAAGGCGCTGGGCTGCCGCTTTTCGCTGGACGACTTCGGCAGCGGCCTGTCCTCGTTCGCCTACCTGAAGGCGCTGCCGGTGGACTTCCTCAAGATCGACGGCGTGTTCATCCGCGACATCGCCAACAACGCCATCAACCGCGCCATGGTCAAGGCCATCAACGAGGTCGGCCACGTGATGGGCATCTGCACCGTGGCTGAATACGTCGAGGACGAGCCGACCCTGGCCGTGGTGCGCGAGCTGGGTCTGGACTATGCCCAGGGCTACGCGGTCGGCACGCTGCGGCCGTTGACGGCCTAGGCGTCTACACCGCCAGCTCGGCCTGCAGTGGCGTGCCCAAAGCGCGCAGCGCGATATTGAAATCATCCAGGCCCAGCTCGGCACTGGCGGTGGCCACGCAGCGCGTGCGGCCGCCACCGGCGCTGGTGTGCGGCGCCAGTTCGGCCAGCACGCTGTCGGCCGGATCGAGGAATTGCACATCCGGCGCGGCCGCCACGAAGAAGGGCTTGAGCCACGGCAGGTGGGTGGACGACATCGTCATCACATCCACCTGCGGATGGGCGGCGCGCAGCTCGGCGATGAAACCGCTGATGGTGGCCTGGGTTTCCTGGAGCCTGTGGACAAAGGCGAAGTTTTCCACAAGCTCCACCAGCGCCGAGGCGTTCACCAGCAGCACCTCGCCATCGCCGCGATGGGCGTCCGCATAGGCCTGCATGGCGGCGCTCTCCACCATCGAACGCACGCCCAGCACCGCCACCCGGCCGCTGGCCGAGCGCCGCACCGCCTCCGCCACCGGCGGGAAGATGCCAATCACCGGCACCGACACCGCCGCCCGCAACGGCTCCAGCACCACCACGCTGGGCGCGTTGGACGCCAGCACCACCGCCACGCAACCCTGCGCCTGCAAATATTCGGTAGCACTTTGCACCACGTTCAGCAACTGCTGCGGCGTTTTCGCGCCGTAGGGGAAACTGGCGCGGTCGGCGAAATACACGATGTCCTGCGCCGGGAAGGCCGCCCGCACGCGTTCGACGATGGCGTAGCTGCCGATGCCGGCGTCAAAAATTCCTATAGGGCGTTGCAGTTCCATGATTTCCTTTGCTATCCCAATCTGGGGAATTTTGATCCACATCAATAAAATTGCGCGTCGGACTACGTAAACTGGTCGGGTCAATTGCGATAGAGCAATAATTCGATCGGAGTCCCAACATGCGCAACAACCAGCCCGTCAGCAACCGTGAAGTGGAAGTCCTGGACGACCAGGCCATCGTCTCAAAAACTGACTTAAATGGCAATATTGTCTATGTAAATCCCTACTTCACGCAAATCAGCGGATTCAGCGAGGCGGAGCTGCTGGGCGCGCCGCAAAACATCGTGCGCCATCCCGACATGCCGACCGAAGCCTTCGCCGACCTGTGGGACTCGATCAAGGGCGGCACGCCGTGGACCGGCATCGTCAAGAACCGCTGCAAAAACGGCGACTACTACTGGGTGCGCGCCAACGTCACGCCGATCCGCGAAAGCGGCAAGACCACCGGCTATATGTCGGTGCGGGTCAAGCCCGAGCGCGGCCAAATCGAAAAAGCCGAACAGGCCTACCGCGCCATCCGCGAAGGCGGCAAGCACGGCATCCGCATCAAGAACGGCCAGCTGATCCGCTCCGGCGCCGGCACGCTATTGTCGCGCCTGGGCCATGTGTCGCTGGCGATGCGCATCTGGCTGGCCACCAGCGTGGTCAACGTGCTGCAAGTGATCGTCTGCGCGGCCGCGCTGATGGGCGGCGGCGGCAACAGCTACGGCATCTTCGGCGCCACCTTCGTCGGCCTGCTGATCAACGTCTTCCTGTGGTACACCATGCGTTCCTCGGTGCTGCAACCGCTGGAGCGCGCACTGCACGGCGCCCGCGCCATCGCCGCCGGCGACCTGTCCTGCTCGTTCGAGACCGAGTCCACCGACGAAGTGGGCCAGCTGCTGCGCGCCCTGCAGCAAATGAACAGCAACCTGATCGCCACCATCCGCGACGTCCGCAACAACGTCGAGACCATGGCCGTGGCCACCCGCCAGATCGCCGCCGGCAATGCCGACCTGTCCGGCCGCACCGAGGCGCAGGCCGCCAGCCTGGAGGAGACCGCCTCCAGCGTCGAGCAGTTCTCGGCCACCGTCAAGCAGAACGCCGACAACTCGGCGCAGGCCAACCAGCTGGCGCAGAACGCCTCCAACGTCGCGGTGCAGGGCGGCGAGATCGTCGCCGACGTCATCGCCACCATGGACGAGATCAACAGCTCCTCGCGCAAGATCGTCGACATCATCGGCCTGATCGAAGGGATCGCCTTCCAGACCAACATCCTGGCGCTGAACGCGGCGGTCGAAGCGGCCCGCGCCGGCGAGCAGGGACGCGGTTTCGCGGTGGTCGCCGGCGAGGTGCGCAACCTGGCCCAGCGCAGCGCCACCGCCGCCAAGGACATCAAGAACCTGATCAACGTTTCGGTCGGCAAGGTCAGCGACGGCATGGTGCAGGTCGACCGCGCCGGCGCCACCATGAAGGAAGTGGTGGCCTCGGTGCAGCAGGTGACGGCCATCATGCACGATATCTCGGTGGCCTCGCACGAGCAGAGCATCGGCGTCGACCAGGTCAACGCCGCCATCGCCCACATGGACCAGGTCACGCAGCAGAATGCCGCGCTGGTCGAGGAAGCGGCCGCCGCCACCGCCAGCCTGGCGCTGGAGGCGGGCGGCCTGACGCAGGCGGTCAGCCTGTTCAAATTCGGCAGCACCCGCAAGGTGCGCGCGCTGCGCGCGCCGGCCCGTCAACCCCAAACCATGAAACGCCTCGCGGCCTGACAATGAATACCACTGAGAACCACACCGGCGGCGCATTCCCCAACGTCGAATTCGACGCCGCCATCATCGGCAAGCTGAGCCAATCCGGCCCGCGCTACACCTCGTACCCAACGGCCGACCGCTTCCAGCAAGACTTCGGCTACGGCCAGTTCCTGGAGGCGGTGGCAGGCTTGCGCATGCGCCGCAGCCGGCGGCCCTTGTCCTTGTACATCCACATCCCGTTCTGCGACACCATCTGCTACTACTGCGGCTGCAACAAGATCGTCACCAAGGACCACGGCAAGGCCGCCACCTACCTCGGCTACCTGAAGCAGGAAATCGACATGCAGGGCCGCCTGTTCGCCGGCATGGGCCAGATCGAACAGTTGCACTTCGGCGGCGGCACGCCAACCTACCTGAGCGACCGCCAGATGGGCGACCTGATGGCGCACTTGCACGCCAACTTCCAGTTCGCGCCGGACGCCCAGGGCGAGTATTCGATCGAGATCGATCCGCGCACCGTCAGCGTCGAACGGGTGCATTCGCTGCGCGCGCAGGGCTTCAACCGCATCAGCCTGGGCGTGCAGGATTTCGATCCGGAGGTGCAGAAGGCCGTCAACCGCATCCAGCCGGAGGCGGAAACCCGTGCCGTGATGGACGCCGCGCGCGATGCCGGCTTCCGCTCCATCAGCATCGACCTGATCTACGGCCTGCCGAAGCAAAGCATGGCCAGCATGGAGCAAACGCTGGACAAGGTGATCGCCGCCGATCCCGACCGCATCGCGCTGTACAACTACGCGCACATGCCGCACCTGTTCAAGCCGCAGCGCCGCATTGCCGACGCCGACCTGCCGACGCCGGCCGTCAAGCTGGACTTGCTGGCCTTGTGCATCCGCCGCTTGTGCGCGGCCGGCTACGTCTACATCGGCATGGACCATTTCGCCAAGCCGGAAGACGAGCTGGCGGTGGCGCAGCGCCAGGGCCGTTTGCAGCGCAACTTCCAGGGCTATTCGACGCGCGCCGAGGCCGAGCTGATTTCCTGCGGCGTGTCGGCCATCAGCGCGGTCGGCGCCACCTACAGCCAGAACGAGAAAACGCTGGAGGCGTACTACGAAAAACTCGACGAAGGCAAGCTGCCGGTCACGCGCGGCATCAAGCTCGATACCGACGACCTGCTGCGCCGCATCGTGATCCAGAAGCTGATGTGCAATTTCGAACTGTCGATCGCCTCGATCGAGCAGGCTTACCCGATCCGCTTCCCGCAGTACTTCGCCGCCGAGCTGGAAAAATTGAAAGCCTTCGAGGACGACGGCCTGGTGGAGATCGACCCGGAATGGATTTCCGTGACGCCGAAAGGCCGCCTGCTGATACGCAATATCTGCATGGTGTTCGACCGCTACCTGAGCCTGCCGCGCGCCGACGGCCCGCAGCCGCTGCGCTATTCGAAAACGATATGAACGCCTTGCAGTTATTGCCGGTGATGGTGGTGGGGCTGGCAGGCAGCGTCCACTGCATCGGCATGTGCGGCGGCATCGTCGGCGCGCTGTCGGTGAGCACAGCGCCACCGCTGCGCAATGTGATACCGATCGCCGCCGTCCGCGGCAGCGCCTTGCCGCGCGTGCTGTCGTACAACGCCGGCCGCATCGCCAGCTACATGGCGGCCGGCGCGCTGGCGGGCGGCCTGGCCGGCGGTGCGCGCAGCATCGCCTCGCTGGCGGGCCTGCAACTGGGCTTCTATTGGCTGGCCAACCTGATGTTGGTGGCGCTGGGCCTGTACCTGATGGACGCCTGGCGTGGCCTGGCCTTGCTGGAGCAGGGCGGGCGCGTGCTGTGGCAGCGTGCGCAGCCGGTGATCGCGCCGATGATGAAATCGCTGATGCCGGCCAACCGTCCGCACCAGGCTTTCGCGCTGGGCCTGCTGTGGGGCTGGCTGCCGTGCGGCATGGTCTACAGCGTGCTGCTGACCGCGATGCTGAGCGGCTCGGCCAGCGACGGCGCCGCCGTCATGCTGGCCTTCGGCCTGGGCACGCTGCCGATGCTGACAGGCCTCGGACTGCTAGGCGCCCGCCTGCAACGCGCGCTGCAACAACGCCGCGTGCGCATCGCCTGCGGCCTGCTGGTGCTGGCCTTTGGCCTGCTGGGCTTGGCGCGCGCGGCCGGCGGCATCGCTCCCGACTGGATGGATACTTTATGCCTGACTCCACATCAATAAGCCGCACATTACTCGCGAGCGACAGCGTCTGCTACCACTGCGGCCTGCCGCTGCCGGCCACCGTCAATCCAGCGTGGACCGTGCACATCGCCGGCGCCGCGCACACCATGTGCTGCCCTGGCTGCGCGGCGGTGGCGCAAACCATTGTCGACCTGGGCCAGGAGTCCTACTACCGCGAACGCTCCGCCTTTGCGGCCAGCGCCGAGGGCGCGGAGATGCTGCCGCCGGAACTGCGCCTGTACGACAACGCCGACCCGCGCTTCGCTCTCGATGAAGACAGCCGCGAAACCACGCTGGCGGTCGAAGGCATCCGCTGCGCCGCCTGCGTGTGGCTGATCGAACAGCGGCTGGCCAAGCTGCCCGGCGTCGACAGCGCCCAGCTCAACGTCGCCACCGAGCGCCTGTACGTGCGCTGGCGCCAGGACGCCTGCCAGCCCGGCGACATCCTGGCCGCGCTGCACGCGATCGGCTATGCCGCTTATCCCTACGACGCCCAGCGCCACGGCGAGCAGCAGCGCAAGGCCGCCAAAACGCTGGGCCGCCAGCTGTTCGTGGCCGGCCTGTCGATGATGCAGGTGATGATGTACGTGGCGCCGGCCTACCTGGCCGAGTCCGGCACGCTGGACGACAGCATGGCCGCGCTGATGCGCTGGGCCAGCCTGTTGCTGACCTTGCCGGCCATCTGCTACTCGGCGCAGCCGTTCTGGCGCGGCGCCTGGGCCAGCCTGCGGGCGCGCGCGCCGGGCATGGACGTGCCGGTGGCGCTGGGCATCGCCGCCGCGTTCGGCGGCAGCGTCGGGGCCACCGTGCGCGGCCAGGGCGAAGTGTATTTCGATTCGGTGACGATGTTCATCTTCCTGCTGCTGTGCAGCCGCTACCTGGAGCTGCGCGCGCGCCGCAAGGCCGGCGCCGCGCTGGAGCGCCTGCAGCACGCGTTGCCGGCCTCGGCCACGCTGCTGGCGGATTACCCGGACAGCCACGCGGCCACCCTGGTCAAGGCCGCCGCGCTGGCGGTGGACGACGTCATCATGATCAAGCCGGGCGAGGCGGTGGCGGCCGACTGCGTCATCGTCGACGGCCGTACCGTGCTCGACCTGTCGCTGCTCAGCGGCGAGAGCGCGCCGGTGGCCAAGGACGTCGGCGACGCGCTGCCGGGCGGCGCCATCAACGCCGGTGCGGTGATCCTGGCGCGCGTGAGCCGGCTGGCGCTGGACAGCACCATGTCCCAGCTGGTCAAGCTGATCGACCGCGCTGGCCGCGACAAGCCGCGCATCGCGCAATGGGCCGACCAGGTGGCCGGCTGGTTCGTGCTGGCGCTGCTGCTGCTGGCGCTGGCCACCTTCGGGTTCTGGTACTGGCTGGACGGCGACAGCGCCGCGCGCGCCTGGCCGATCGCGATCGCTGTGCTGGTGGTGTCCTGCCCGTGCGCGCTGTCGCTGGCCACGCCGACCGCGCTGGCCGCCGCCACCGACCGCCTGCTGCGGCAAGGCGTCCTGATCACCGGCCCGCAAACGCTGGAGACCTTGCACCGCGCCACCCACGTGGTGTTCGACAAGACCGGCACGCTGACCTACGGCCGGCCGATGCTGCAAGAGATCCAGCAACTGGGCTTGATGCAGCCCGACTTCTGCCTGCAGGTGGCGGCCGCGCTGGACGCCGGCAGCGCCCATCCGCTGGCGCGCGCCATCGTCAACGCGGCGGCGGCGGCCCACGACGGCGCGCGCGCCGACTGGCAGCCGGTGGTGGCGGTCGAAGCGCCCGGCCGCGGCATCGAAGGCGTGCTGCACAACCGCCTGTACCGGCTGGGCAATGCCGGCTTCGTGGCCGAACTCAGCGGCACGGCGCCGCCGCACGACGCCGGCAGCGGCGTGACCCCGGTCTACCTCGGCGTCGACGGCCAGTGGCTGGCCTGCTTCCACCTGCTCGACGGCCTGCGGCCGGACGCCCAGGCCACGGTCGATTATTTCCGCCAGGCCGGCAAGACCGTGGTGCTGCTCAGCGGCGACCACGACCGGCTGGCGCGCGAGGTCGGCGACCGGCTCGGCATCCATACCACCATCGGCGGCTACCTGCCCGATGAAAAACTGGCCTTCGTCAAGCGCCTGCAACAGAAGGGCGCGGTGGTGGCGATGGTGGGCGACGGCATCAACGACGCCGCCGTGCTCAGCGCGGCCGACGTCTCGTTCGCGATGGGCGCCGGCGCCGCGCTGGCGCAAGCCCATGCGGACGCGGTGCTGCTGTGCGGCCGCCTGGACGCGGTGGCCGACAGCGCCCGCGTGGCGGCCCGCACCATGCGCGTGATCCGCCAGAACCTGGCCTGGGCCAGCGTCTACAACGCGGTGGCGATCCCGGCGGCGGCGCTGGGCTGGCTCAACCCGTGGCTGTCCGGCGTCGGCATGGCGCTCAGCTCGGCCGTGGTGGTGGCCAACGCGCTGCGCCTCAGAAGGGGAACATGATGGAAGCGCTCTACCTGCTCATTCCGCTCAGCGTGCTGCTGGTGTTCGCCGCACTGTGGATTTTCTTTTCCGCCTCGGACGGCGGCCAGTTCGACGATCTGGTCGGCCCGGCGCTGCGCGTGCTGCAGGACGACGACAAGCCGCCAGTGGAATGAGCTGATCCGGGAAATTTTGATTCACATCAAGGATTTTTGAGTCTCGCAAACGTAACCTTTGATACACATCATCAAAGCGTTCTTGGGAGAACTTCAAGTGGACCTTGCACAGAACTACAACTACAAGATTGTGAAACAATTCGCAATCGCCACCGTGGTCTGGGGTATCGTCGGCATGCTGGTAGGCGTCATCATCGCCGCCCAGCTGGCATGGCCGGCGCTGAACCTGGACATTCCATGGTTGACCTATGGCCGCCTGCGGCCCCTGCATACCAATGCCGTCATCTTTGCGTTCGGCATCAGCGGACTGTTCGCCACCTCGTACTACGTTGTGCAGCGCACCTGCCAGGTGCGGCTGTTCTCGGACAAGCTGGCCGCCTTCACCTTCTGGGGCTGGCAGGCGGTGATCCTCAGCGCCGTCGTCACGCTGCCGATGGGCCTGACGCGCGGCAAGGAATACGCCGAGCTGGAATGGCCGATCGCGCTGCTGATCGCGGTGGTGTGGATCGCCTACGCGGTGGTGTTCTTCGGCACTCTTTTAACGCGCAAGGTCAAGCACGTCTACGTCGCCAACTGGTTCTTCGCCGGCTACATCATCGCCGTCACCATCCTGCACGTGGTCAACGCCGCCGCCATGCCGGCCACGCTGTTCAAATCGTACTCCGCCTATTCGGGCGTGCAGGACGCCATGATCCAGTGGTGGTACGGCCACAACGCGGTCGGCTTCATCCTGACCGCCGGCTACCTGGGCATGGTGTACTACTTCATTCCGAAGCAGGCCGAGCGTCCGGTGTACTCGTACCGCCTGTCGATCGTGCACTTCTGGGCGCTGATCTTCACCTATATGTGGGCCGGCCCGCACCACCTGCACTACACCGCGCTGCCGGACTGGACGCAATCGATCGGCATGGTGTTCTCGCTGATCCTGCTGGCGCCTAGCTGGGGCGGCATGATCAACGGCATCATGACGTTGTCGGGCGCCTGGCACAAGCTGCGCACCGACCCGATTTTGAAATTCATGATCGTCTCGCTGTCGTTCTACGGCATGGCCACCTTCGAAGGCCCGATGATGTCGATCAAGACCGTCAACGCACTGTCGCACTACACCGACTGGGGTATCGCCCACGTCCACGGCGGCGCGCTGGGCTGGGTCGGCTTCATCACCATGGGCTCGATCTACTACCTGCTGCCGCGCCTGGCCGGCCAGCAAAAAATGTATAGCACCAAGCTGATCGACCTGCACTTCTGGGTCGCCACCATCGGCATCGTGCTGTACATCGCCGCGATGTGGATCGCCGGCGTGATGCAGGGCTTGATGTGGCGCGCGGTCAATCCGGACGGCACGCTGACCTACACCTTTGTCGAAGGCGTCAAAGCCACCTATCCGTACTACGTGGTGCGCTTCTTCGGCGGCCTGCTGTACCTGAGCGGCATGTGCGTGATGGGCTACAACACCTGGATGACCTTGCGTAACCGCGAAACCGCCGTGGCGCGCATTCCCGCGCTTGCCGCCGGCCACGCCTGATATCGGAGCTGAGCATGAAATTTTCACATGATTGGATTGAAAGAAACCCCTGGCTGCTGATCGCGCTGGTGACGCTGGTGGTCAGCGTCGGCGGTGCCGTCGAGATCGTGCCGCTGTTCTTCCAGAAGTCCACCACCGAGCCGATCGCCGGCCTGAAACCGTACTCGCCGCTGCGCCTGGCCGGCCGCGACATCTACGTGCGCGAAGGCTGCTACAACTGCCACTCGCAGATGATACGGCCGTTCCGCGCCGAGACTGAACGCTACGGCCACTACTCGGTCGCCGGCGAGTTCGTCTACGACCGGCCGTTCCAGTGGGGCTCCAAGCGCACCGGGCCCGACCTGGCGCGCGTGGGCGGCCGCTACAGCGACGAATGGCACCGCACCCACCTGGCCAATCCGCGCGACGTGGTACCGGAATCGAATATGCCGAACTACCCGTGGCTGGCGCAGACCGCGCTGGCGCCGGAAGGCATCGTGCCGAAGATGAAGGCTCTGAAGCGCCTCGGCGATCCCTACACCGACGCCGAGATCGCCGCCGCCCCGGCCGAGTTGAAAGACAAGACCGAAGAAGACGCCCTGATCGCCTACCTGCAAGGCCTGGGCACATTAATCAAGACGAGGAACTAGCATGGCTATCGAGAACCTGTTTGACCGCGCCAGCAGCGTGATGACGGTGATTTCCTTCATCACTTTCGCCGGCATCCTGTGGTGGGCTTTCATCAGCAACAAGGAAGCCGATTTCGCCGAGGCGGCACAGCTGCCGTTCGACGACGAGGAGAACCGTCATGGCTGATTTCACCAACGGCTTCTGGGACATGTACATCGTGGTGCTGACCCTGCTCGGCATCGCCGGCTGCGGCATCCTGCTGTACTCGCAATCCAAGATCAAGGGCAAGGCCGGCGAAACCACCGGCCACGTCTGGGACGAAGACTTGAGCGAGCTGAACACGCCGATGCCGCGCTGGTGGATGTGGCTGTTCTACATCACCATCGTGTTCGCGCTGGTCTACCTGGTGCTGTATCCGGGCCTGGGCAGCTACGCCGGCAAGCTGGGCTGGAAATCCTCGGGCCAGTACCAGGCCGAGCTGAAGCAGGCCGACACCGACTACGGTCCGCTGTTCGCGCAATACCAGAAGCAGGACCTGAAGGCGGTGGCGGCCGATCCCAAGGCGCACGCCATCGGCGAACGCCTGTTCCTGACCTACTGCGCGCAGTGCCACGGCTCGGACGCGCGCGGCAACAAGGGCTTCCCCAACCTGACCGACAAGGACTGGCTGTTCGGCGGCACTCCCGAGACCATCAAGGAAACCATCCTGCACGGCCGCACCGGCGTGATGCCGGCCATGGGCGCCGCGCTGGGCTCGGACAAGGAAGTGGAGAACGTCGCCCATTACGTGCTGAGCCTGTCCGGCGCGACCGCCGATCCGATCAAGGCGGTGTTCGGCAAGGACAAGTTCGGCGCCTGCATGGCTTGCCACAGCGCCGGCGGCACCGGCAACCAGGCCATCGGCGCGCCCAACCTGACCGACAAGATCTGGCTGTTCGGCGGCAGCGCCGAGACCATCATGGAAACCATCCGCAAGGGTCGCAGCACCACCATGCCGGCGTTCGACGACTTCCTCGGCGACGCCAAGGTGCATGTGCTGGCCGCCTACGTGTGGAGCTTGTCGAACGACGTCAAGCAGGTTGAAACAGCACCGGTCACGGCAGCAAAATGAACGATCCTGCACCACAAGTCATCAAGATGTATGCGGCGCGCGAGGAGATCTATCCGCGTGAAACCTCGGGCCGCTACGCCCGCCTGCGCTGGCTGTGTGTCTGGCTGACGCAACTGGCGTTCTACTGCACCCCGTGGATGCAGTGGAACGGCCGCCAGGCCCTGCTGTTCGACCTGGTGGCGCGCAAGTTCTACATCTTCGGCCTGGTCTTGTGGCCGCAGGACTTCATCTACCTGGCGGCGCTGCTGATCATCTGCGCCTACCTGCTGTTCCTGGCCACCGCGGTGGCCGGGCGGGTGTGGTGCGGCTTCGCCTGCCCGCAAACGGTTTATACCGAAATCTTCCTGTGGATAGAACGCCAGATCGAAGGCAAGCGCAGCGCCCGCATCGCGCTGGACCGGCAGCCGCCGTCGGCCGCCAAGTTTGCCAAAAAGGGCGCCAAGCACCTGGCCTGGGGCACGGTGGCGTTGTGGACCGGCTTCACTTTTGTTGGCTACTTCACGCCGATCAAATTCCTCGGCAACGAGGTGCTGACCTTGAGCTTCGGACCGTGGGAATGGTTCTGGGTGCTGTTCTACAGCCTGGCCACCTACGGCAACGCCGGCTGGCTGCGCGAGCAGGTGTGCAAGTACATGTGCCCGTACGCCCGCTTCCAGAGCTCGATGTTCGACCGCGACACGCTGATCATCACCTACGACACCGAGCGCGGCGAACCGCGCGTGCCGCTGTCGAAGCGCGAGGAAGTCAACGGCGGTTCCTGCATCGATTGCAGCCTGTGCGTGCAGGTCTGCCCGACCGGCATCGACATCCGCAAGGGCCTGCAGTACGAGTGCATCGGCTGCGCCGCCTGCGTCGACGCCTGCAACGGCGTGATGGACAAGATCGGCCAGCCGCACGGCCTGATCCGCTACAGCACCGAGCGCGCGCTGCTGATGCATTACACGCCGACCGAGATCCGCCAGCGCACGCTGCGCCCCCGGGTGAAGATCTACGCCGCCATCCTGGCGCTGATCGTGGTGGCGGTCGGCACGGCGCTGTGGCTGCGCACGCCGCTCAAGCTGGACGTGATCCGCGACCGCGGCGCCATGGGGCGCGAGGTGGAAGAGGGCATGATCGAAAACGTCTACCGCTTGCAGATCATGAACACCACCGAGCAGGCGCACACCTACCGCATCCAGGTCAGCGGCATGGCCACGCTGGCGCAGGTGACGCCCGACCTGGTGCGGCTGGAGGGCACCGAGACCAAGGCTTATCCGATCCGCCTGCGCAGCGCGCACGGCGCCGGCAACCCGGGCTCGAACAAGATCGAGATTGAACTGACCGCAGTCGACCAGCCGTCGCTGCACGTGAAGGAACATGCGGTGTTTTTCGTGCCGCGCTAAGGGGACGCAGATGAGTGTATCGATGATGACGCAGGCGCCGTGGTGGAAGCAGCGCTGGCCGTGGCTGTTGATGCTGGGCCCGGCCGTGGTGGTGGTGGCCGGTACCTACACCGGCTGGCTGGCCTACTCGCGCCAGGACGCGCTGGTGGTGGGCGACTACTACAAGCAGGGCAAGGCCATCAACCAGGACTTGCGGCGCGACCGCCTGGCTTCGTCACTGGGCTTGTCGGCGGAGATAGGCTATGACGCCACGCAGGGCACGCTGAACGGCCAGCTGCGCCGCACCGTCAGCGACCAGGGCAAGACCGAACGGCTGTTCGTGCACCTGTCGCATGCGACGCAGCCGGAAAAGGATATCCAGCTGGTGGTGCAGCCGGATGAGTTCGGCGTATTCCAGATCAACCTGCCGATGCTGGAGCGCAGCCGCTGGGTGGTGCTGGTCGAGGGCGAGAAGCGCGACTGGCGGCTGGCCGGCACTTGGAGCTGGCCGGCGCAACGCCAGGTGACGCTGCAGGCGGACTTGCCCACGCCGGCCGATAATTAGTCATTCCCGCGCAGGCGGGAATCCATACGCCGCATGCGCCGCCAACTCAGCATGGGTTCCGCATCGGCGGACCGCCGCCTGCGCGGGAACGACATGTTTCAGGCGCAGGTCTGGGTGCCGGCGGTGATCGCCTTCAGCGTCGCCGGTTGCAGCAGCTCGATCTCGCGGTTACTCACGCGCAGCAAGCCTTCCTTCTTGAACCTGGACAGCAAGCGGCTGATGCTCTCGATCGTCAGGCCGAGATAGTTGCCGATCTCCTCGCGCGACATGCGCAGCTGGAAGGTGTGCGGCGAATAGCCGCGCGTCTCGTAGCGCGACGACAGGTTGACCAGGAAGGCGGCAAAACGCTGGGTCGCCTGCATATTCCCCAACAACAGCATCACGCTTTGCTCGCGCGTGATTTCCTGGCTCATCATGCGGTGGAAGTGGCGCAGCAAGGTTGGCATATCGGCCAGCAGCTGCTGCAGGCTGTCGAAGGGAATCTCGCACACTTCGCTGTCTTCCAGCGCCACGGCGGTGCAATGGTGCAGGTCGGTGCTGATGGCGTCCATGCCCAGCAATTCGCCGGCCATCTGGAAGCCGGTGATCTGCTCGACGCCGTCGCGGTTGACCTGGTAGGTCTTGAAATGGCCCAGCCGTATCGCAAACAGGCTCTGGAAAGCGTCGCCGACGCGGAACAGCGGGGCGCCGCGCGCCACCTTGCGGCGGCGGCCGATGATCTGGTCCAGCCGGTCCATATCGTTGTTGTCCAGCCCCATCGGCAAGCACAACTGGTGCATGCTGCACGTCGCGCAACTGGCCTTGAGGTTTTCGATGCTGGCGCCGGGCAGGACCAGCGACGGAAGTTCTCGTATCATGGCGCCATTGTAGACCTTTGGCCGTCATTTCCGGCCAATGCCGCAGTTAGCCGATCAGGTATTCGCGCGCCATTTTGCGCGCCCGGTGCAGCCGGCTCTTGACGGCGGCGCTGCTCTGGCCGACGTCGGCGGCGATCTCGGCGATCGACATTTCTGCGAAATCGCGCAACAGCACCACCTGCAGATAATCGGCCGGCAAGGACTCCAGCGCGTTGACCAGTTCCAGCCGCAGGCCGGCCGTGTCCTGGCTGGCCAGCCATTGCTCGGCGCGCTCGTCGTCCCAGGGGTCGTGGCCGAGCGCGGCGCGCCCCAGGCGGTGGCACTCGCGCTTGACGACCTGGAACAGCCAGCCGGAAAACGCCGCCAGCATGCGCACCGACGACAGCCGCCGCGACAGCACCAGCAAGGCCTCCTGCACGGCGTCGTCGACGTCGCCGACCAGGCAGTTGCGCTGGGCGTAGCGGCGGATGTCGGGCTGGCACAGCCGCAGCAGCTGCGCCAGCGCCGCCGGATCGCCGCGATGGGCGGCGTCAAGCACCGGTAAGTGTTGTGTTGCCAGGCTCATAGTCCCCCAGATTGTTTGGCCGCCTGAGCCTTATCGAGCCGGCGGCCGACCAGCGCGCACATCGGGCAAAAGCCGAACAGGCCGGAGGCGACGATGCCCGACGCCGACGCCGCCAGCACCAGCCCCCACAGTCCGCCCAGCATGGCGATGCCGGCCCAGGCCGCGATCACGCCGGCCGCCACGCGCAGCGCGCGTTCCCAGTTCGGTACGTTTTTGACATAAAACATAGTGCACTCCAATTCGTCGCAGAGGAAGTCCCTCGCCAGCTAAGAGGCGGGAAGCGGCCGTTTGGATTCGCGCAGCGGTCGAATTATCACAAATTATTTAAAATATTTATCTTGCACACGATTAAATTGCGAGCTATAGTTCAACACATCAAGTAGCACACTACTTGATCGCTAACTACTCAACCACAAGGACATCATCATGAAACGCACTCTGATCGCTACCGCTCTGCTGGCCTCCGCACTGGGCGCCCACGCCGCCGCCCCTGCTACCGACACCACCGTCGTACTGGTACACGGCGCCTTCGCCGACGGTTCCAGCTGGGACAAGATCATCCCGCTGCTGCAAGCCAAGGGCCTGAAGGTCGTAGCCGTGCAGAACCCGCTGACCTCGCTGGCCGACGACGTCGCCGCGACCCAGCGCGTGGTCGATGCGCAGACCGGCAACGTCGTGCTGGTGGGCCACTCGTGGGGCGGCACCGTCATCACCCAGGCCGGCACCAGCGACAAAATCAAGGCGCTGGTGTATGTGGCGGCGTTCGCGCCGTCCGAAGGCGAAGCCTCGGCCAACCTGGGCAAGGATTACGCCGTGCCACCAGGCATCGCCACCCTGCAGGCCGACGCCGCCGGCTACCTGTGGCTGCCGACCGACTCGGTCGCCAGGAACTTCGCCCAGGACGTGCCGCCGGCCACCGCCGCGCTGATCGCCGCCACCCAGGGCCCGATCAATTCCAAGGCATTCGGCGACGTCACCACCGTGGCGGCCTGGAAAACCAAGCCCAACTACTACATCGCCGCCGCCAACGACCGCATGATCGCGCCGGCGCTGCAACAGGCGTTTGCCAGGAAGCTGAACGCCACCACCGTCACGCTGAAAACCAGCCACGTGCCGATGTTGTCGCAGCCGGCCAAGGTGGCGGAAGTGATCATTGCTGCTGCCCAGCGTTAATCCTGTTGCCAAGGCCGGGCTTTGATAGGAGAATTTGCTGTCTATTTGGCATTTCTCCGATTCCCTGCCCGACCTCGCCTCCAAGGACGAAATGAAGTCTCCCGGCATCAAGGCTAAAGTTGCGCTGGCCACCAGTATCACCTCGGTCCTGATGATCGCGCTGGTGACCGTGGTGCAGACCCACCGCATGCAGGACGACTTCACCAAAGTGCTGTTCACGCAGCAGACGGCACTGATCAACCGCACCGCCGAAGAACTGGACGACAAGCTGCTGATGCTGCTCGATATCATCAGCGTGTCGGCACGCAACCAACCGCCCGCCATCGCCCGCTCCGCCAGCCAGCTGCGCGCCTACTACCAGGACCGCGCGGTGCTGGCGCTGTTCGACGACCTGCTGGTGCTCAGCCCGCAAGGCATGATCATTGCCGACCTGCCGGAAGTGCCAAACCGGGTCGGCATCGACGCCGCCGACCGCGACTACTTCAAGACGGTGATGCGCACCCGCAAGCCACTGATCACCGAACCGCTGCTCGGCCGCGCCGGCAAGCAACCCATCGTGCAGATGGTGGCGCCGGTGCTGGACGCGCGCGGCGAGGTGGTGTGCGTGCTGGTGGGCGTGCTGCGCCTGTACAAGGACAATCTGCTGGGCCACCTGCGCAACGCCAAGGTCGGCCGCACCGGCTACTACTTCGCGCTGACCCGCGGCCCGACGCCGGTGTATGTGCTGCATCCCGACCTGAGCCGCATACTGCAGCCGCGCCAGCCCCACGCCAACGCCGCCACCACGCGCGCGCTGGAGCAGGATTTCGAAGGCACGGTCGACAGCGTCAACGGCGCCGGCAAGCGCACCCTCAACAGCTACAAGACGCTGAAATCGGTGGACTGGGTGCTGGCGGCGTCGTTGCCGGCCGAGGAAGCGTTCGAACCCTTCAACGGCGTGCTGTACCGGCTGGCGCTGTGGAGCGCCCTGGCCTCGCTGGCGGCCGCCGCGCTGATCGGCTGGGTCACCTTGCGGTTGCTGGCGCCGCTGATCAAGCTGCGCGACGCCATCGTCGCGCTGCGCGACAACCCCAGCCGCTTCACGCCGCTGCCCACCCACGCGCAGGACGAGGTCGGCCAGCTGACCAGCGCCTTCAACGACCTGATGCGCGAACGGCTGGCGGCCGACGCCCGCCTGCAAAGCCTGGTGGAGTTCGCGCCCAACGCCATCGTGGTGGTCGGCGTCGACGGCCGCATCGAAACCTTCAACCGCGAAGGCGAGCGCTGCTTCGGCTACGAGCGCGCGGCGGTGCTGGGCCAGCCGCTGGAGATGCTGGTGCCGGAGCGCCTGCGCGGCCAGCATGCGGCCCACCGCGTCAAGTTCTTTGCCGACCGCCTCAGCGCCGAGCCGGTGCGCATGGGCGACGGCACGGTGCTGTACGGCCTGCGCCGGGACGGCAGCGAATTCCCGATCGAAGTCAACCTGAGCGCGGTGCGCACCGACCAGGGCACCAAGGTGCTGGCGGTGATTTCCGACATCACCGAGCGCCACCGGCTGCGGCTGGAGGTGGAGGCGCGCGCCGCCGAGCTGGAGAGCGAACGCGACCGCGCCGAGGCCGCCAACCGCGCCAAGAGCGAGTTCGTGGCCAATATGAGCCACGAAATCCGCACGCCGATGAACGCGGTGCTGGGCATGGTCTACCTGCTCGGCAATACGCCGCTGACGCCGCAGCAGCGCAAATACCTGAGCATGGTGCGGGTGTCGGGCCAGTCGCTGCTGGGCATCCTCAACGACGTGCTGGATTTTTCCAAGATCGAGGCGCGCCACATGGAGCTGTCGCCGGTGGAATTCGCGCTGGACGACACCATGAACTCGCTGGCCACCTTGATGACCATGAACGCCGGCGACAAGGAGCTGGAGCTGGCAATCAGCGTCGACCCGGCGGTGCCGCGCCAGCTGCGCGGCGACGCCATGCGCCTGCAGCAAATCCTGGTCAACCTGGCCGGCAACGCGATCAAGTTCACCGAGCACGGCGAGGTGGTGGTCAGCATCGAGCTCAGCGCGCGCGACGCCGACCACGCGCTGCTGCGCTTCGAGGTGCGCGACACCGGCATGGGCATGACCGAATCCCAGCTGGCGCAGCTGTTCCAGGCCTTCTCGCAGGGCGACCAGAGCATTACGCGGCGCTTCGGCGGCACCGGCCTGGGGCTGGCCATCACCAAGCGCCTGATCGAGCTGATGGGCGGACAGATCGCCGTCCACAGCGAGCAGGGCCAGGGCACCCGGTTCTGGTTCAGCCTGCCGTTCGAGGTGCTGCCAGAGCTGCCGGACGAGCGCCGCAAGCCGGCGCTGGGCAATCTGCGCCTGCTGGTGGCCGACGACAACCGCACCAGCCGCGAAGTGATCGCCAAGCTGATCCGGGCTTGGGGCTGGCATGCCGACGAGGTCGATTCCGGCGCGGCCGCGCTACACCGCTACCGCCAGAGCCAGCAGGCCAACCAGGTCTACGACGTGGTGTTGGCCGACTGGCACATGCCCGGCATGGACGGCCTGGCCACGGCCAAGGGCATCCGCGAGGCGGCCGGCGGCGGCAAGCAGCCTATCGTGGTGATGGTCAACGCCTTCGCCCGCGACCATGCGGAGGAAATCTCCAACGCGCCGGAAGCCGACGTGGTGCTGGTCAAGCCGATCACCAGCTCCAACCTGTTCGACGCGCTGCACCAGGCGCTGGCGGCCAAGAGCGACGGCCTGCCGCAGCCGGTGGCCGATCCGGGCATCGCCGGCAGCCTGGCCGGCAGCCATTTCCTGCTGGTGGAAGATAATGCGCTAAATCAAGTTGTGGCGCGCGGCATCCTCGAACACGCGGGCGCGACGCTGGATGTGGTGGGCGACGGCCGCCAGGCGGTCGAGCTGTTGCGCGCCGGCGCCAGCCACTACGACCTGGTGCTGATGGACATGCAGATGCCGGTGATGGACGGTTTTACCGCCACCCGCATCCTGCGCCAGCAGCTGGGCCTGACGCTGCCCATCATTGCCATGACGGCCGGCGTGCTCGGCTCGGAGCGCCATCGCAGCGAGGAGGCCGGCATCACCGATTTCATTCCCAAGCCGATCGAGGTCGACGAAATGCTGGCGGTGCTGCTGCGCCACCTGCCGGGCCAGGCGCCAGCGGCGCCGCCGGCCACCGACGATTTGCTGGCCGCCATGGCCGCCGCCGCACCTGCACCTGCACCTGCACCTGCGCCGGCGCCGGCGTCGGCGCCGTCGATTCTCGAGCCGGCTCCCGAGCCGATACGGGTCCCAACGCCGCCGACGCCGGTCCCGGCCGCCGCCATGCCGGCCGGCGAGGCCGCCATCTTCAATATGGACAGCCTGATGCGCGTGATGGGCAAGGACGCCAAGGGCCGCGCCGTGATGCTCAAGATGGTGCGCGGCGCCATCGACACCGGCATGGAACCGGCCGACCAGGCCGGCCAGGCGCTGCAGGAAGGGCGGCTGCGCGACGCCGCCCGCCTGTTCCACAGCCTGCGCGGCGCGGTCGGCGTGCTGGGCGCCAAGCGCCTGATCCAGGCCACCGTCGAGGCGGAAAACGCCATCAACGAGCAGCGCGACGACGAACTCGAGCAGCGCTATCAAACCGTCCGCGCCGAGCTGGAGCAGACGCTGGCCCGCGCCCGCGCCTGGCTGGACGCCGAACAGTCCTAGACTCCCGCCGCTTCACATTGGTAACAATTTGCGTCCCCAGCCCAGCCCGGGGCGCCGCAGCTTTTCGCATAGCGAAACGCTATTGATAATAATTCGCATTTACATACGTTCACTTCATTGTTACAATCCTCCGCATGAAATCGCCATGATCCGGCAGCCAGACGCAAGAAAGCAGCAGCCCAGCGCAGCCAGCCGCCTACATTCTCGGAAGAAAGATGCAAATGATTAAGAGTCGCAAACACGCGCAATCGCGCTTCAATCAACAGATGAGCGCGGCATTGGCCGTGATGCTGCTGCCAGTCGCCGCCCATGCGGCCGACGCCGGCACCGACCCGGTGATCGTGGCCGGCAGCAACCAGACCTTGCAGGAAGTGCGCGTCAAGGGCGACGTCATCAACGACTTCAAGGCCGACAAGGCTACCTCCGCCAAGTACACCGAGAAACTGGTCGACACCGCCCAGTCGCTGACCGTCATCAAGAAAGAGCTGATCGAACAGCAGGGCGCCGTAACGCTGACCGAAGCGCTGCGCAACACCCCGGGCGTGGGCGCCTTCTTCCTGGGCGAGAACGGCAGCACCACCACCGGCGACGGCATCTACATGCGCGGCTTCGACGCCTCCGGCAGCATCTACGTGGACGGCGTGCGCGACGTCGGCTCGATCTCGCGCGACACCTTCAACATCGAACAGATCGACGTGCTCAAGGGCCCGGCCGGCACCGACAACGGCCGCAGCTCGCCGACCGGCGCCATCAACCTGGTCAGCAAGAAGCCCCTGCTGGAAGACGCCTACATGGGCTCGGTCACGGTCGGCAGCGGCAGCCAGAAGCGCGTCAGCGCCGACCTGAACAAGGTGATCAACGCCGACACCGGCACCGCCTTCCGCCTGAACCTGCTCGACCAGGACAGCGGCAATCCGGCGCGCGACGTGGTCAACAACAAGCGCTGGGCGATCGCGCCGTCGGTGGCCTTCGGCCTGAACGGCCCGACCCGCGTCTACCTGAACTACCTGCACGTCGACCAGAACAACATCCCCGACGGCGGCGTGCTGACCATCGGCCTGCCGGGCTGGACCCCGCCGGCGCCGGTCGTCATCAAGGCGGCCACCGCCACCACCCCGGCCGTGCTGGGTCCGAGCTTCGACTTCATGGCCGGCGCCAAGCCGGTCGATCCGAAGAACTTCTACGGTTCGGTGCTGGACTTCGACAAGGTCAAGGCCGACATGTTCACCGCCCGCATCGAGCATGACTTCGCCGGCGGCGCCAAGCTGCAAAGCACCACCCGCTATGGCCGCACCAAGCAGGACTACCTGCTGACCTCGTTCATGTCGACCGGCGCCAACCTGCGCAACGTCGTGGCCGGCTCCAATCCGGACAGCTGGATGATGGCGCGCACCAACCTGAACTACAAAGACCAGCTGAACGAAATCATCACCAACCAGACCACCGTCACCGCCGACTTCGACGGCGGCGCGCTCAAGCACACCGTGGTGGCTGGCCTGGAACTGATCAACGAGAAGCAGGTCAACTACACCAACGTCAACGCGCCGGGCGCGACCGGCCTGCCGCTGGTCAGCATCTACCATCCGGATTCCAGCCAGCCGGTCACGGCCTCGCAGGTCAGCCTGGTGCGCAACGGCGCCCGCGGCGACGGCAGCACCACCACCGAAAGCGTGTACCTGTTCGACACCGCCAAGCTGGGCGACAAGTGGATCTTCAACGCCGGCGTGCGTCTCGACCACTACAACACCAGCTACAACGGCGTGACGGTGCAGGCCGCGGCCACGCCGCAGACCATCCCGGTCGGCACCTTGCTGGCCAACTCGCTGACGGCCTCGGACAACCTGCTCAACGGCAAACTGTCGGCGCTGTACAAGCCGACCGCCGACAGCAGCGTCTACGCGCTGGTGGCGACCTCGAAAGCGCCGCCGGGCGGCACCAACTTCACCTTGAGCTCGGCCGCCAACAGCTCGGCCAACCCGAACTACGATCCGCAAATCACCACCAACTACGAGTTCGGCACCAAGTGGGACCTGCTGAAGCAGAAGCTGTCGCTGTCGGCCGCGGCCTACCGCACCGACGTGCGCAACGAGATCGAAGTCGACCCGAACAACGCGGCCAACTTCTTCCAGACCGGCAAGAAGCGCGTGCAGGGTATCGAGCTGGGCGTGACCGGCGAACTCATGCGCAGCTGGCTGATCAGCGCGGGCTACACCCGCATGTCGACCCAGGTGGTGTCCGGCAAGGTGGTGACCGCCTCCGGCGACAACCTGCTGAGCTACACGCCTAAACAGGCGTTCACGCTGTGGACCTCGTACACGCTGCCGATGGGCCTGCAGATCGGCGGTGGCGCCCGCTTCAGCGACAAGCTGATGCGCGGCACCGACGGCGCGGTCGGCACCCCGGCCTACGCCGATTCGTACTGGGTGTATGACGCCATGGCTTCGTATCCGGTCAACAAGCATGTCGACCTGCGCCTGAACGTCTACAACCTGGCCGACAAGCAGTATGTGCAGGCGATCAACAAGTCGGGCTACCGCTACACCCCGGGCGCGCCGCGCTCGGCCAGCCTGACCGCCAACTTCAAGTTCTAAGCGCCAACGCCGGCATCCGGCATCGCGCACAGGCCCCGCCCATTCCGGCGGGGCCTTTTTTTTGAGGAGAGTTTTCCATGATGCTGCACATCCCCGGCGTATTGAGCCGCGAACAAGTGGCCGCCATGCGGCGCCGGCTGGACCAGACCGACTGGGTCGACGGCCGTACCACGGTCGGTGCCCAGGGCGCGCTGGTCAAGCAGAACCGCCAGCTGGCCGAGGGCTCGGCGCTGGCGCAGGAACTGGGCGCGGAAGTGCTGGCGGCGCTGGCGGCCAGTCCGCTGTTCTTTGCGGCCGCGCTGCCGCTGCGCACCTGTCCGCCGCTGTTCAACAGCTACGCCGGCGGCGAGCACTACGGCGCCCATGTCGATGGCGCGCTGCGGCGCGTGGCCGCCACCGGGCAATGGCTGCGCACCGACGTGTCGTCGACCTTGTTCCTCAGCGATCCCGAGGACTACGACGGCGGCGAGCTGATCGTCACCGACGCGTATGGCGAACATGAAGTCAAGCTGCCGGCCGGGGACTTGATCGTGTATCCGTCAACCAGCGTGCACCGGGTCGAGCCGGTCACGCGCGGGGCGCGGGTCTGTTCCTTCTTCTGGACCCAGAGCATGGTGCGCGACGATATGCGGCGCAGCCTGCTGCTGGAGCTGGACCAGAACATCCAGAGCCTGCGCGCGCGCCTGGGCGACTGCCCGGAACTGGTCGGCCTGACCGGGCACTACCACAACCTGCTGCGGCAGTGGAGCGAGGTCTAGGCCGGGCTCAAGCGGCGGCGGCGGCCTGGGCTTGCGCCTTGGCCTCGGCCAGCGCGTAATGGCGCTCGATGCGCGCGCCCAGCGGGCGCATCAGGGACATCAGCAGGAAGACAAAGTTGGCCTTGCCCGGCGCCGCATAGCTGATGACGACGGCCAGCGCGGCGATCAGCATCACGCCCCAGCTGCGCGCCATGGTGGCGCGATACACGCCCAGCGACATCGGATGCGCGCACAAGCCGGGATGGCGGTAAATGTAGCGCGCCAGCAGCAGCGTGGACACGCTGAGCCAGATCATCACGCCGGAATACAGCGCCTGCCCGGTGGTCGACGCGAACTGGCCGTTGACCGCCGATGCGAACGGCAGCAACGCGGCGCTGGCCAGGCCGAGGATGGTCATCCACAACAAGCCCTGGTCGGCGTGGCGCACGTAGCTGAACAGGCGGTGGTTGGCGATCCAGAATATCGCCAACACGAAAAAGCTGATCAGCCACGAGATCAGGTTGGGGATCAGGCCCACCAGCGCGCCTTGCAGCGCCGCTTCGCTGTTCAGGTGGGCATGTTCGGGCAGGCGCAACTCGATCACCAGCAAGGTCATGGCGACGGCGAAAATGCCGTCCACCAGGGCTTCGATACGGTGTTTGCTCAGCTGCGGCTGGCCGTCATGGCTCAGATCTGTCATCGGTGATCCCGTTGTGAATTGAACAGCGGCCATTTTTGCCGCGAAATGCGGAAATTGCAACCTTCAGCGCTTGGCCAGGCGGGTCGCGTGGTAGCGGTCGATCCGCCAGGCGTCGCCTTCACGCTTGAAGACCGCCGTTTCCAGAGAGCCGTACGGGGTTTGCGCGCCATCGCTGGCGATCCAGACGGCGTCGTTGCTGACCGTGGTCCAGGCGACATCGCCCTGGGCCTGGGTGCGGAAGCCGTGCAGGCCGGCCCGTTGCCGGCCCAGCGCGGCGCTGGACCTCAGCAGCGCCATGACAGCGGCCTTGTCCAGGATACGGTCCTGCTCGATCATCAGGAATTCCGCCGTCAGCCCGGCATCGACCGCGCCCCAGTCGTGGAGCTCCAGCGCGCGATGCCAATCCGTCAGGGCCGCCTCGGCGGCGCGGGTGTCAGACTCCAGGGTATGCATGGTCATTCCTCTCTAGCAAATGGGGACGGCATAGTCGCGCTTGCGCTGAAAGGTTAGCATGGACACCAGCGTTCAGCTCGGTTATCGTGGTAAAAGATCAACATCCACTCCGAGGAAAACCATGCATATTTCGCAGACTGTGCGCTCCGCCTTGACCCTGCTTGCCACCCTGCTGTGCGCCGGCTGCGTCGCCATCGTGCCGCAGTCCGGCCCGGCGCCATCCAGCACCAACGCCAACGCCGGCGGCGCGCCGTTTTGCCAGGGCTCGACTGACGGCAAGTCGATCGCCTGCGGCAGCGCCGCCGCCTTCTGCCAGAAATCGTCCGACGGCAACGCGGTCGCCTGCGGCGGCAAGGCCAGTTTCTGCGAGACCTCGTCCGACGGCAAGCAGGTCGCCTGCGGCGGCGCGGCGCCGTTCTGCGCCAAATCGAAGGATGGCGGCAACGTGGCCTGCGGCGGCGCCGCGCCGTTCTGCGAAAAATCGGCGAATGGCCTGAACGTCGCCTGCGGCGGCAAGGCGCCGTTCTGCGAGACCTCGGCCGACGGCCACAAGGTTGCCTGCGGCGGCGCGGCGCCGTTCTGCCAGGTTTCGCGCGACGGTTCGTCGGTGGCTTGCGGCGGCCAGTAACGCCGCCATGGCGATTTGCCTGTGCGCCGGCGCGGCGAGAACCGCACTCGAAAAGAACGACTACGCGGCGGCAATCAGCGGCGATCAATCCGCCCGACACCTTCGACGACGATCCCATGTACGCAGCGATGCGCAAGTTCAAGGGCAGGACAAGAAGCAGGCGATCGTCGACATCCTCAACGCCAAAGACTTCGAACGCCTGCTGGCCGACCGCGGCTACCAACGGCCGCAATAACGGCGCCTTACGTCAGCAGGGCGGTCGCGTCGACGATCGCCAGGCCCGGCATTGACGAGTATGCGCGCACCCCGGCCTCCACTTGCGTAGCCGCCATGGGCCGGGCAAAGAAGTAGCCTTGTGCCTGATCGCAGCAGGTCGACCTCAGAAAATCAGCGTCGTCGCTGTCTTCAACGCCTTCAGCCACCGTTTCCATCCCCAGCTGCCTGGCCAATCCGAGGCTGGCCAGAAAAATGGCGCGCAGTGTTTCGTTATGGCGCGCGCCATGGACAAAGCCGCGGTCTATCTTCAGTTCGTCGAAAGGCAGATCACGCAACTGGGCCAGCGACGAGTGACCGGTGCCGAAATCGTCGATCGACAAGCGGAACCGCCTCAGGCGCAAGCGGGTCAGAATTTCAAGCGGCGCGCGCAGGTCTTTCATCAACTGGCTTTCCGTCACCTCCAATATGATGGATGCAGGTTGCAATCCCTTCAAGCGAGCCTGCTCTGAGACAAAATCGGGAAAGTCCAATGCCGTCAGGTTATCCATGGAGACATTGACGGCGACACTCAGCTCCAACCCCGCCGCACGCCAGGTTGCGGCGTCGGTGAAAGCCTGCACCAGCACGGCGCGTGTCAAGGCGTCAATCAGACCGTATGATTCCGCCTCGGGGATAAATTGTTCCGGGTAGACCAACCCGTCCAATGGGTGTCGCCAGCGAACCAGGGTTTCAACCCCAGTGACCTGACCGGTGGACAGAGATACCTTGGGCTGGTAATGATTAATCAGTTCGCCGTTTTGTATGCCCTGATGCAGTTCGACGGCGCCATAGCTCTTGCGGGCCGCCGGCCGCCAGGTGCTGTTGGCGGTGTCCGCCTTGTTCAGGGCGGCGTCGAGCAGGGCGGGTGAGACCGGTTTGCTAAAACTGCCCAGGACGTCAATCCGGTGCGCCTTGACCAGCGCATGGGCCGACTTCAGGGTGCGCTCGCTCTCTCCGCTGACCAAAATGAGGCGGCCTGTGTAACCACGATCCACAATCTCGCGCACGAACTCGACGCCATCCATGCCAGGCATATTGAGATCGACAAGTATCACCGACGGCGAGGTGCGGGCGTCATCCAGCGTGCCCAGGGCTTCCTGGCCGCTGGCGCAGGTCGCCACCTGTTGAAAGCCGAGGTTGGCCAGCACGGTCGCGTGCAGATTGCGCGTGAAAGCGTCATCGTCCAGCACAAGAATTTTGCAGGTGGTCCGGTCCATCGTGTCACTCCCCCGTTAAGCTTGCGGCGTTGATCATGAGGGTACCCTCAGCTGGCGTGTAGCGCTTTCGCTTCCACTCCCGTGGACAAACGCGAAACCTTGGAATACAGCCTGTCGCGGTCGAACGGTTTGACGGCAAAGTCAGCCGCCCCGGACTTGAGGCACTGCACCACCACCGCCCCCTCGCTCTTGGCCGACATCATCATGACCGGCACTCTGGCAAGCTGCGGTATGAAGCGTATGCGCTTCAGCGTCTCCAGACCGTCCATGTCCGGCATCATCACGTCCATCAGGATGAGGTCGGGCCGCTCCTTGCGCACACTGCTCAACGCTTCGGCGCCACTGGCGGCGAAAACCAGCCGGTAGCTCTGATTGCCCAGAATGTTGGCGATGATCTTGTGCTGGAAGTCGTCGTCGTCCACGACCAGCACGACCGGCTTGACCTTTTCCGCCATGGCCGAGAGCGCGCGCACCGATTCCAGCGGCGCCGCGCATTGACTGGTGAGGCTTTTGGTCCATTGGCCGATCGGTCGCACCGAGTCGCGCACGCTGTTGAAGCGCGCGGCGATGTCCTCTTCCTTGAAACGCGCCAGTTCCCGCTCCATGCTTTCCACCGTATCGACCGGCACCGCATGGGCAGTTGCCGCCTGGCTCAGTTGCCGGGACCAGCCGTCCACCACGGCATTGATCTCGCGCTCGGCGTGCTCGACCGCCTGCTCGGTGACGCTGACTTGATTCAAGCCGGCCGCCATGTACTGCTGCAGCAGACCTTCAAGCTCGCCCAGGCGCCGCGCCTGGGCGGCGAATTCCGCCAGCGAAGGACCGTCGTTGTTAAATTTGCTCAACTCGCGATACGCCAGGTGTATCGCCATGGACAGGCGCGGCGCGTCGTAGTTCATGGGCCAGAACAGCACGTAGTCGTCAAAATGCTGCTGCAGGCACAACTTGGCGACGCGATAAACATCGTCCTTGCCGCACAGGATGATGGTGCGGTGCGGTTGCAGGCTCAATCTGGCGCAGTGGCGGTAAAGGCCGAGGTAAAAACGCTCGGCCGATTCCAGTGTCTTGAAGGCCAGCACCAGGACGTCGGGCAGGTGTTGCTCGAAGTCGGCGGCGGCCTTTTCCTCCACGGTGGAAGTGCTGATCCGGCTGAAGTCCTTTGCCAGCAGCCGCTTCACGAGATCGGCATCGGAGGCGTTGTCGGAGGCGACCAGAATGCTAGGATTGATGGTATGCATGATTTTGAATGACATCAGGTTTGTGATTCATCGCCAGCCGCCAACACGCCGGCCAGATAGCTGTCCACCAGCTGCATTTCGGTCTGAAAACAACTCCATGCCCTGGCCAGATCGTCCGCGGCGTCGGCAGTACCTGCCCGTTCGATGTCCTCGCAATGGTCGGCCAGCCTGAGGGCGCCCACGCTGCGCGCCGACGACTTCAGGTTGTGGGCGCCGGCGGCGGCCTTGCACAGGTCGCCCTGCGCGCGGGCATCGCCAATCTCGCTGGCAATTTTGGTCGCGCTGGCGCGGAAATGATGCAGGAAATCCATGACAACCCCGGCGTCTGTCCCCACCATTTTGCGCAATACGTCAACGTCCACCGGAAGGGCGCTATCCTGCGGGAGGTCGGGGCCGGCCTGGACCGCCATGTGGCCATGCGCCTTGGGCAACCAGCTCTCCAGCATGGTCTGCAATTCGGCAAGGGGGGCGGGCTTGCTCATGAAGTCGTCCATGCCGGCCGCCTTACAGCGCTCGCGCTCGTCTTTCAGCGCGTTGGCCGTCAGCGCGATGATCGGGAAATGCCGCCCGGGGGATTCCGCAGCGCGTATGGCGGCTGTCAGTTGGTAACCGTTCATCGCGGGCATGTGCAGGTCGGTCAGCAGCAAGGAATAGTCACCACTTAGCCAGCGGGCCAGCGCTTGCTCCCCGTTGCGCGTCAAGTCGGCGGCAAAACCCAGCAGGGTGAGTTGTTGTTCGATGACCTTCTGGTTGATGTCGTTGTCCTCGGCAACCAGAATCAAGCGGCCCTCACGGCGCGCCTGTTCGCGTGTAGGCGCCTCGAGTGGCTCTGGCAACGGCGCCGGCGATGCGAGGCCGCCGTCGTCCTCGGCGGCGCGTCCGGCAGCGATGGCCACCGCGCGCAACAGACCGGCGCGGGTGAGGACATTGGCATCCACCGACACGCGGTCGGCGTCTATGCTCTGGGAATAGCGATTCGGACCGTGGCCGATGACCACGAAACGGACATCCACTTCAGGGCGGGTGCGCGCCACCGCCCGCAGCTGCTCCAGCGAGGTCGGCGCCTCCGCGGTCGTATTGACGATCCAGACCCACAGTCCGGCCGGCAGCGTGGGTAACAAGGCTTGCGCAGCCGCGAGGCCAGCCACCTGGCTGGTATCGGCGCCGGCATCGGTCAGATAGGCCCGGAAGCCGTCGGACAAGGCATCGCCATCGCCGATGAGCAGGCACGACAGCCCCGCCAGCGCATCTTGTCCGGCATGTTCGTCGGGATCCGGGCCCAACGCGAATGGCAGGCGCACGGAAAAGGTGGAGCCGTTGCCGGGCGCGCTGTGGACCGTGATGGCGCCGCCCATCAACTCCACCAGGCTATGGGCGATGGCCAGGCCCAGTCCGGAACCGCCGTAGCGCCGGGTGGTGGAGACATCGGCCTGGGTAAAGGCGGCGAACAGGCGGGACATGGTTTCCTGCGTCATGCCTATGCCGTTGTCCACCACCTGGAATTCGACGTCCACCCGCCCGGGCTCGCGCGCCACCAGCATGGCCCGCACCGCCACGTGGCCCGCGTTGACCGTACCGGCGGAAAATTTGATGGCGTTGTTGATCAGGTTGATCAGAACCTGGCGCAGCCGCAGCTGATCGCCCAGCACCTGGCGGGGAATGGCCGGATCGATGAACAAGGTCAGCTCCACCCGCTGCTTTTCCGCCAGGCAGTTGAGCATGGCGCAGACTTTTTCCACCACGTCGGCCACGGCGATGGGCTCGCTCTCGGTTTCCAGCCGCCCCGCTTCGATCTTGGAAAAATCGAGGATGTCGTCAATGACGCCCAGCAGCGAGAACGCCGACTCGCGGATCAGATCGACCATGGCCAGCTGGTGCGCCTTCAGCCTGGAGCGCGCCAGCAGATCGATCATGCAGATCACGCCATTCATCGGCGTGCGGATTTCATGGCTCATGGCGGCGAAAAAATCCGATTTGGCCTGGGCGGTGCGGCGCTCACGCAGGTCGTCCATGCAGACGTGGGCGAACGTCTCGCCGTCACTGTTGACCAGGCTGACGGAGACATCGACCGGAATCTCCTGACCATCGTTGTGGCGCACGCCGCTCTCGAAGCGCAGCGAACCGCGTTCGCGCAACTGCTGCCAGCGTTGAGGCCAGCGCGTCTCTTCGCTTTGGATGTCGAGGTCGCTCATGCACATCCGCAGCACCTGCCGGCGATCCAGGCCCAGCAGCCGACAGGCGGCTGCGTTGGCGTCGTGAAAGGCGCCGTCGGGCCCCACCAGGAATAGCGCATCGTTGGCCTGTTCGACGGCATGGCGGGTGAGCAGCAGTTGGCGCTGCGCCTGCTCGCGCTCGCTCACGTCGCAGGCAGAAGGGATCAGCCACTGCACGCGCCCGTCGGGGCCATGCAGCGGCTGCAGCGAAAAGTCCATGGCGAGCGTGTGGCCTTCGCTGGTGGTGATGCGGGCGTCGAAACGCACGGACTCGCCGCGCGACGCCGTTGCCAGCGCCTCTTGCAGTCTCCGCCGCGACGCCTCGCAGCCCTGCCACCAGGGCGTCGCGTCGAAGCGTTGGCCGAGCACCTGCTCCGGCGTGCTGCCGATGCTCCGCAGCGACGCATGGTTGGCGTAGCGCAGAACGCCGTCGGCGTCGAGCAGCCCGGCGAACACTGATGGCCCGAGTCGATCCAGCACGTCGCGCAGCGCGCGTTCGGCGACGGGTGGCACATCGCCGGGCGCGAGCAGGGGCTCCGAGGCATCGCGGCAAGGGATACGCTGATCTGTGGTGAGCTTTTCCATGCAGACAGTTTGCCCGGCAAACTGCGCCGTCTGCGTGAGCAGTTGCGGACCTGGATGACCGGATCAGATCGCCGGATGCGAGCCGGCATGGGCGCGCACCGCGTCGTCGACCAGCCGTGCCAGGGTGCGCGTGGCGCGCTCGATCGACGCGTCCCAGCGTTGACCGCAGGTCAGCCGGATGTGGCGCTGGAACTCGGCGCGCGCGGAAAACATGGGCCCAGGCGCTATGCTGATCCCTTGCGCCAGCGCGGCGCGGTACAGGGCCATGGCGTCTACCCCGATGGGCAATTCGACCCACAGGAAGTAGCCGCCGGCCGGGAGCACGACTTGAGTTCCGTCAGGAAAGTGCCGGGTAACGGCCTCGAACAGGCTGGCGCGCTGGGCCCGCAAGGACAGGCGCAGGCTACGCAGGTGGTGGTCATAACCGCCTTCCTGCAGGTACTCGGCCAGCGCGGCCTGAACCGGGATCGATCCCGACAGGCTGGTCATCACCTTCAGCCGCTGAACTTCGTGCGTCCACCGGCCGGGCACGGCCCAGCCGACCCGATAGCCCGGCGCCAGGCACTTCGAGAACGACGAACAGTGCAGCACCAGACCGCGGCGGTCGAACGCCTTGGCGGGCAGCGGCGCCACCTTGCCGTCGTAGAGCTCTGAATAGACGTCGTCTTCGATCAGCGGCAGGTCGTGGCGCGCGAGCAGTTCGACCAGGTCGCGCTTTTTCGCGTCGGGCATCAGGCTGCCGAGCGGATTCTGGAAGGTCGTCATCAGCCAGCACGCCTTCGGGCGATACAGCTCGATGACCTGCGCCAGGCGGCCGAGATCGATGCCCTCGCGCACATGGGTCGGCACCTCGATGGCATGCAGGCCCAAATGCTGGAGGGCTTGCAGCGCAATGTAAAAGGTGGGGGACTCGACCACCACCGCGTCGCCCGGCCGCGTCAGCGCGCCCAGGCAGAGGTTCAAGGCCTCCATCGCGCCGTTGGTCAGCACGACCTCGTCGGCGTCCACGGCCATGCCCTGGCGCAGGTAGCGCTTGGCGATCTCGCGCCTGAGCGACAGGTTGCCCGGCGGCAGGTCGTCGACCATGTTCCAGGGTTCAAGTCGGCGCGTGCTCGATATCAGCGCGCTCCGCAAGCGGTCGAGAGGGAACAGGGCCGGGTTCAGGAAAGCGGAACCGAATGGCACGATGTCGCGCGCGCGCGCAGAGCCGAGGATCGTGCAGATCAAGTCGTTGACCTCGACGGGCTGGATTCCAGGCTTGGGCTCGGAGGTTCGTGGCTCCGGCAGCGGCACGCCGTTGGCGCGCGCGGCGACGAAGTAGCCCGACCGTGGCACCGCGCGGATCAGGCCGCGGGACTCGAGCAGGTAGTAAGCCTGGAACACCGTGCTGGGGCTCATGCGCCGGCTGGCACAAGTCTGGCGAACGGAGGGCAAGCGGTCCCCCGGGCGCAGCACCCCGGCAGCGATTTGCTGCTGGAGTTCCTGAGCCAGAGTTTCGAACCTCGAAGAGGCGGCGGGTAGGTGGGTAGGCATGGGGTCTGCACCACGCCTCAGTCGACTGCCGGCTGGATAGAGGAGCACCGCCTCAGTCTACGGCATTCTTGTCGAAATGCAAGCTAGACTGGCGTTACCGGATGTAGATGAAAAATAGAAGCGTTTGTCGAATTTGCGAATATGCAGCTAAGTATTTGATTAAGTTACATTTTCACAAACTAAGAAGCGCTTTTATCGCCAGCAAGTACCTCTATTTTTTGCAAATTTCATTGTTTTTCGGTTGAGGGAAATAAAAGCGTTTCCGGCAGCATGACTAGCGCCTTCTCAGCCGGTTGCTCCCCTCGTGCACTCTAGCGCCTTTTCACATGCAAAATCCGTGTATCGCAATCGCTGCAGCGGCCAACCTTAGCCGTTCGGCTAATTCATTGACTCTGAGATAATTTGTTGGCATGTTCTCGCTACGGGACGAACCTCATTTGAGTTCGTCTACCTGGGACGTGACCTATAGCAAGAACAAAAATCTGTACGCCCCTGTTATCCCCTCAACATATCTCGCGAGGATTGGTTGGACAATTTATACGGCATCATCAAAGCAGTAAAACCGAGGCGTGTACTGCTGACGTCATATACCTTTTCGGCAAATTGGTTCGAATCAACGCTGTACCCGTTACTGAGACAAGACGACTGCGAAGCCATCGTCGTAATGATCGATTCTCGCGAGGCTTTGTACAGCATCGACAATACCAAAAGCCAGTTTGGTGGCAGTCGATATAGGGTGGTTAGTGCGACTGGAGCACCCGGCGGTATCTTTCATCCCAAATTGGCATACCTGGAAACCGCCGGAGGTGACATCTTGGTGGTCAATAGCGGAAATCTCACTGCCGCAGGCCAAGGCGGCCAATTGGAGGTGCTCGACGCAGTTAGCGCCACTACTGAGCCGGAGGTATTCGAAGAATTCAGCCAGTTTCTGGAACAAGTTGCTGAAGTCGCCAATTTGGCCAAGGGGACGGAGTACCAGGCAGTAACCTATTTTTCGAAGCGAGCGCTGACGCAGTCACAGGTTCACCCTCGTCAAGCAGGTACCACGCGTACGGCATATCTTGTGTCTAGCTTGGGTACAGCCGCTGGGGAGAAATTGATTCAGTTAGTCAAGAAGTTCGTTCCGGTGCCCGAAAAGTTGACGGTGCTGTCTCCTTATCATGACAAGGATGTAAATGCGACACGTAAGTTGCAGCGTGAGATTCGGGCTAAGACACTTCAATATGCTTTAGGTCAAACCATCAAGGGAGAATTCTTGGCCCCCTTCGCAAAGGATATTAAGTCGGACCCTCCGAAGCATTTTGTGACCCCAAGGCTCAAAGCCGACGAAGGCAATACGCGGCCATTGCACGCAAAGTGGTTCAATGTATGCAATAAAGCAGGTGCGAACGTTTCGATGACAGGTTCTGTCAATGCCACCTATCAAAGCCTTTGGCGCACGGCTAACGTTGAGCTGGCTCTTGCTCGCGTCAGCACGGAAGAGCACGCGCCAATATGGAAGGCCGCCAAAGGTAAGATTGTTTACGAACCATGTGAATTCCCTGCGCCGCTCGCATCCGCGGAAACAATCCTATGCAAGGCAAGCCTGAGCTCAAGTTCCAATCTGGAAATTGAATTCGGACCTCAGCCGGACGCTAAGCCGTTGCGCATTCGCCTATTCCAAGGACAGACGACACATTTTGAGGAAGGCCAAATTCCATATGTGAATGGAACCTTTCGGTTGCGATTGAACAGCAGCGTCATGAAATCGCTGAAAGACGGTGCACTATGGGTGGAGGTAACAGGAACGAATGTCGCAGGTGAACCATTCCTTTGCCAATCTTGGGTTAACGTCGAGCAGGAGCTAAAGTACCGGCCAGCAGACGTGGATGTGGAGA
This sequence comes from Duganella sp. S19_KUP01_CR8, assembly GCF_036688705.1. NCBI lineage: Bacteria > Pseudomonadati > Pseudomonadota > Betaproteobacteria > Burkholderiales > Oxalobacteraceae > Duganella > Duganella sp. S19_KUP01_CR8. The sequence continues at coordinate 56,542 of NZ_JAQQPR010000006.1, forward strand.
AAGCAGTCAATCGTTTGGAGCAAGGAGACGGCACGTACGATCCAGAGGATGAATATCTTGTGCTGGCTGCAGTTCATTTGGCGCTAACTGGGCGACGGCTCAGCAAGCAAGGCAGGCTCACGCGAAGAGGCGCTAAAGACATGGCGTCTGAAGACAGCGCTGAAATCACTAAATCGGAACTAGAGGAGAGCCATAATTCTCGCGGCAACCTCGGCGGCCATGAGGGAGACTCACGACTAACGCGGATGCTACTGGCACTATCAAAATTTATTAACGAAAAAGAGGTCGGGATTGATGTTGCGGGGGATGAAGATGGGCCGATACCTACCGAGGACGAGGAGAACGAGAACGTTGTAGACAACGATGCACCGGCCGAGACCCAAGTAGATAGACGAATAAAAAAGAACAGAGCCGATGCTCACGAAAGAGTACGGCTAGCCCATGAGTCATTAAAGGTAGTCATCGACAAAACCCTGAAGTCTGCGCTGCCGGACGCCAAGGCCAGGTGGCTACTTCCCTATTTGTTGGGGCTAGAGCTACGAAGGCATTTTCCAGAAAGGCATTCCAGCGTTATGGCTGCGGGCGCAAGTTCCGGTACCGTCTTGATTCAAGCTCTCCAACGGTACGCTGGGGTCCAATTAACGCAGGTAAGCAAACACGAACTGTTGCCGGCCTTTGCTTGCGCTGGTGCCGCCGCTTGCCTCGCTTTCGGTCGACACGGCATTGTTGCCCCATACCACACGATACTGAGCATTCTTGAAGAATTCGCTGGCCACACGATCACATTTACCGATTTACAAGCGTTTCATGCGCAAGATTTTCCAGGGAATGGCTATCTAATATTGAAGGCCTACGACTGGAGCGAATTGTTGCAGGAGATGCTCAAAATTGCGCAGGCGCCGCGGCTTGCTGACCGTATTGATGATTTGCTTCGTTATGGTCTAGGAGCTTTGAAAACGCCACCCACCGCGTTGACGCCGGCCGAAATTGACTTCATCACGGGATTAAAGGAAACGCCAAATGGTCAGTTCAAGAAGTATTCGATTGTTCACGAGCTCGACCTCACAGATATCCATTCTCCCGGGTGCCCACAATGCCACGTGATACTTGCTAAACAACAGGCAACTAGATTGAGAGACAAGCACATCGCGGTATGCGAAGCAATTTGCCGCCGCCCGATTATCGCCCGCACCAAGTTGACGGTCTCCCATCAATTTCACGAACAAAGCCACGCCTTCATTACGCCACAAAAACAGGGAGAAAATTAATGAAGGGCTTTGAATTTGTACGACCGACCTTCAACGCGGTGGTGAGTTCGACCCAAGCAGGCGATTTTCTGGGTATGAGTGCTGTAGGTGAGCGCCTGTATGGTCGAATTTTCCCTGGTCTGAACAATAACGTTCGGCATATACGCGCGTACTCGGCTATTTGCTGGACAGTTGACTACGCCGTTACGCAAGCCACGTCTGGCGGCAGGAAAGCGACCGTAGTTTCTGAGCTGGCCCATGCCACAACGATACTGCTGGACAAAGTACAGTTACTGTTGACTTGGCAAGCCTGGCGTGACCAAGTGAAGATGGTGCCGGGCCTAAGCGCGTTTGAGGACGACAAAAACAAATGGGACTTGACCCTTGACGGCTGGAGCGTCAAAACGACGTTTATGAACCCTCTGTACTACCTACCGGGGCTCGTGAACGGAATTGGGCTTATCGGACGTGGAGTGAAGGAAACGAAGGGCACGTTCTCGTGCACACCCGCAGGTAGGCTGCTGGCCAACGCCTTTGACAAAGAGACGAAAAAATTGGAGCCAGCCGTTTTGCGATGGCTCAAGTCGACTGACGACATTACCTGCACCAAAAAGAAACTGACCTCCTTAAGTGATGTTATGTCGCTCCACAAGCCATCCAACTCAGAGAAAGCAAATTTTCTCCACCTGTATCTGGACGGGTCGGTTGATGTAAAAAGTGCTGGTGACGACCCCAATAAAGCGCATCGACTTAGGAGTGCACGAAAGCGCAAGCAGAGCGTTGTATTAGCGCTGCGAGCCCTGGCGGCAATAGAGGCTACTCAAGCGGATACCCCCGGCTTTGTTTCCGTAGAGGCAATACGGCAAGTGATGGCAGCAGGATATGCCTCCAAACGGGAGAAGGTCAACCTGAACGGTGTCGAAGAAAGTTGGCGGGAATGGTATGTCCTACAAATTCGCCAGCTTCAGCGCCTCGGAATGGAAGCACTGTTGGGCTTGGTCGAGCGGATCATCCTCCGCAAGGAGCAAGCGAAGGAGCCGACCTTCAAGGCTGACATCTGCAGGGAGCTGCAGAAACTGATCTGTGAAACGGTCGTGGCTGATATCGCGCCGGGTGACACGATTGGTGCCGATATTGTTTGGTACAAGACGGAACAAAAGAACTATCCATCATTGCAGGCAGCCGGGGTATGTCGACCGAAGTACAAAGACTTTTTGAACATCGGCGCATTAAAAAAATACCTGCGTGGGTTTCCTATTGTTCTCCAACCGGATGATACTGAAGGCACGCTTGAGCAATGGGCGCTTACCGGCCAATTCGCCAGCAATGCACTAATCTATTGCGCAATTGAGATAGAAAATTTGAGAGCTCTGGTTCAAGACGACAAGAAGGCAAAGGCTCACATCGAGGATCTGTTGGCCTTTGACGATGACAAACTTTGCCTTGCCGAGTTGGCCGCAGTCGTCAACAAATATAGAGACGAACCACTTGCCGATTTCATTGCTGAAATGGTTAACCGTTACGTGATTGAGCAGCATCTGCGCACAGCAGGTTCGCGCTCAGCGATTGCAGGCGATGGTAAGAACCGGTTTATCTTCACGCAGGAGGGCCACGGATTATCTCGGTGGAGGGAAGGCCGCGCTAACAAGTTCGTCTTTGCCCAAGAGGCTCATGACATTTTGCTGAACGCGTTGCTGCTACTAGAAGACTGTGACTGCCTGGCGGTGAAGCTGGGGACCGGACCACAAGGCAGATATTATCGGGAGGCCACCTTTAAACTCTTGCCGGCAGGCCGCAAGCTTTTGGCGGATGCCTTAGCCAGACCGTAACGTGGCCTCGTAAAGTAGGCAAGAGAATCAGCTGCCAGAAAGTTCGTGTGGATACGGCTATTCGCTGTAACGAATCCTTCAAGCTGGGCGCATCGAAACTAACGATGTATAGGCGACGTAGCGAGCGGAGTCAGTATTCGGAATTTTCCCGTAACTCTCTCCCCCTACGATTCGCATCTCCAATTGCCTTAGCGGACATAAAGAATCACGGACACAAGCAGATGCTGCTTACAAAAGCCGAAGTATCACCGATGCATCTATTAGCCAAGGCTTGCGTCAGAGCGGCTCTTTAGAACGAGCCCAAGCTTCTCAAGGAATGACATCACATCTTCTTTCGGTACACCCCAGCCTTCTAGGATTTCAGCACATTCAAGCGGGTCGTCGGGACGACTGAGCGGCGAAATGCCCTGAAGCAGCGCCTCGAGGTAGATCGCATGCGCAGAGGCGGCTAAAAGAATGGCGGCTTCCTCGGCAATCGCATTCCATTTAGGCCAGCTCGCGCGCCATATCCACCGCGTTACCGCGGCAGGTGAGTGCTGTACAACTTTTGGGGGAACGGCGAGTTGGCTGTTAGGCGCTGTTCTCGTATGCTGAAGCCGCGGGGGCGGGGCCAGTTCGCCGTATACGACGATGTAGCCTTGGCTTTCATACGGATTGTACGGTAGCTTTTTCAAAAAGCCACATGCGCTAAGGTAGCCGAGATAACGCCTGATTTGAGCATCTACGACTTTGAGGGTGCTGCTTTCAGTTTCGAATCGCTCTATCACCCATTGGAGAACCGAAGCGTGTTTGAGTTCAAAACTGTTGTTTACCTTTTGGAATATGAAACGGCTGAAGAGTGCGGCCTGCCAAATCATTGCTCGCTCCGCGATAGCGCTTTCGCCATCGCTTTCCTTGCAAAGGTAATAAGGCCATCGAGCTACAATTCCTAAACGCTCGCGTAGGTCACGCTCTTTATCTTGTGTCGACATGTTCCGGTAACGTAGAGCAGCTTCCTGACGATGTTTTCGGTCATGCTCGAGTTGACGCTGTCGAGTGGCTTGCCGTTCCAGTTCGGCTGCTTGCTTCGTCCGGTGGTCGTTGTTAGCTTGCTCTATTCGATAGGCCAAACGCACCGATAGCCTCTGTCGCTCCAGCTCTTCATTAGGGAAAAAGAGCCAGGACTTATGGGTTGTCTCGTGCAAAACTCGTTCTGATATCGCGTCAAAACCTGTGACAGCATCGAGGTCTGAAAGATTCACCTCAATGGCCGGCAACTTTAGCTGACCAAGTGTGCTCCGCTTATCGTCGTCAACCTTGTGTCGAAAATACATTTCGACAAGAAACTGACGCTCCGCCCTGTAGCCAATAATGTCGGGACGGATACCACCAATATTGACCTCGGCGCAGGTGCGTTCAAAACGTACTATACGTTCCTCCGAAAGAAGGCTGGATTCCTCCATCATCAAACCAGATATCGTCTGACCAGAAACAACGACGCGCATGCTTGGCAAGCGGAGCCAGTTTTGTTCAAGCAGAACTTGTTTCGCGGCTGCATGAATTGCAGATTCTGCGCAGGACTCGCCGATCTCGACCTTGTGGTGAGCAAAATGCCATCGATTTTTTTCACCCTTCTTAGCAACCAATGCAGCACCACACCCAATACAAAGGCATCCGCAAGCTAACCCGGACGGGACGTCGGTAGGAGCACACATCCGACCATTCTTGAGGCCAAATGCGACTTGTGCTAATTCTGTCGTACGAGAACTCATAACTTAGTCAGCAGACCCTGCACGTTCCAATTGTTAAATCACTCCCTGCGCTTACGCAATGAGACCGGCGTCGCATTATCCACAACCACATCGCTTGCCAGAGCCACAGCATGCTTCACCAGCATTTCGCGCGGAATCTGCAAGCCCCAATGCAAGGCCGCCAATAAAGGCAAGAAAACCAGACGGCTCTCGTACCATGCTAGTGTTTCGATGGACTTCGTGCCTCGAAGTGGCTCAGCCATCGTCCGCAAAAAGTCCGCCGGGTCAGCAGGAATGCTCGCAATTGCCTCTCCAATACCTTGCTCATGAAGGGTACGAGGATCAGCAATGGCATCGTCGTAACCGGCATCCGAACTCCAAAAGTTCAATGTAGTTTTGGGAACAGCGGGAACGATTACTTCTCTGAGATGCCTATATGCCGGCGTCATCCCAAGAACCGCAGTCCAAAGGAGCAGAATGGGTAGTAAGGTGGACGTCGAAATAAAGTCGTCATTCATATCCTGATAGCCCCAGCGAATTGCCAACGCATCTTCAAATCGTGCGACCAGGGGCCAATACTTTCCACTTTGTGCTGCAGGACCAAGACGCTGAACCATCTGGTCCACCCACTGCCGAGCGCTATCCATCCTACGTCCAATCAGCAACAACAGCAGTGCCACATGAATATCTGCGGAATGGCGGTCGTATGCTGGCAATTGTGTACATGAATGGGACTCAAGAAGTGCAATTACACGATTCATGTACACCCCCGCCATCGCGTCCGCAACTGGTAGGTCAGCCGACGCGGCGTGAAACGCCCATATACAGCCTTGCAATCCCAAGCGTCCCAGTTCACAGAAAGCCGTTTCACTCACTAACAGTGGGTCATGACGTATGTATGCCAAGGCATCTTGCGTACGATAGTACGCCTGCATTCCCTCGTGGTAAGCTTCAGCAATGCGGGTGAGTTGAAACGACAATTCACCGAACTCCACCGCAAGCTTTGAGTTCTTCGCTATCTCTTCGTGAAGCCCGCCCCAGAAACAAAGGAGCGCATATTCTGCAAGGCGGTAAGCGGCCAGTTGATTCTGTTCACTTTGTCCCCAGACCTCTAGTACATGCAAGGCAATGCGAACCCCTCGTACGGCTACCAAACGCTGCTTTTCTTGTGCTGGTTCGGACTTAGCCGGTGCCTTTGCAGCCGCCAACAGCTCATTGAACAGTTGCCGACCGACGTCAATACTCAACTCGGGTGTACTGACGTTAGCTAACATGCGACGGAAAAGCGCTCGGCTGCTTGGCGGAAGAATATTTTCATCCAACAGGCTATGCTCGGTCCAAATTGCGAGCGTCGAGCCATTTACCGTTTCAACCTCCATTTTATTACTCGCGGACCACCCTGGGAAATAGGTTGAAAAGGTCTGCGCTAAGGTCTGGTTGAAGTCGCCGTTCGTTACAACCAATAGCTTCTTCGGTAGTCGTACATGCTGCGGCGCAATGTGTGTGCGCAGGTACGTGTCGCCGACCTCGTTCATCGACTGCCGAATGGACTGGGGACCAGTGTCCCAATCTGGTCGCCCAAGATTTCCTCGCTTAATTAGCCAAATGAACAACGTCTTCCTGCCGTCGGCATCCCGGCCCACAGTCACAACATCTGCGCCAAATTGCCGTGGCCCTTTCTGCGCGCGGTACACAATCTCGTGCCCTTTGGCTGACATGAGCAATGGGAGGTAAACATCAAGCTCTCCCTCCTCGCGCATAAGACCAAGATAGTCCTCGAGAAGCAAATGCAGGCTGGTCTTCATCGGCTGGCTTTCAACATTTGGGACCGCTTAAGCAGCCCGCGCATGGGATCAGCAGTTTCAGAAGATGGCAGCTCAAAGGAACCACCTATCGACTCCATACTCTGCACACCAGGTTCACCGAGACCATTATGGACGGCAAACCGCCGCCCTTGGGCAATACTCATTTTTGTAGTGATTGCAGAAAAGATGGATTTCTCTTCAGCTCCCCGAGCGATATCCCGGCTCATCCGCTGCCGAAGTGTTCGAAGGGCCTGCTTTTCCGAATCGGTCGGCCGAAGTTCATTAAGGAGCGGGAGCGACTTCAGAACTCGACGCCATCTCAGCGCATTAGCGAGAACGCCACGGTAGACGTGCGCGTACGGCCGCCCCTTCAACGCCGGCAGTGTCTTCAGCCGCAAAAAAGCTTCCGACGCTTCCGGATATTCGGAAAATACTTCGTTGAGCATTTCATTGGCCCATCGCAGCCCTCGCGGCTGCAGCACGTTGGACTCTGCGAAAATTGCAATAAATCTGCACAGCACAGTACCATCATAGGCCAATGCTAAAATCTGCCTGGCCGCGGAGACTTGGCGCTCTTCCGATGCTGCATTTAAAAGGTCCACGTCAAGTGCGACCGGCGCGTAACGACTAGAACACCGTAGCAGAAGGCCCCGAATAGAAACGGTCTTCGTACGTGAATCGAGAAGCCATTTAGTCAGAAGCCAGCCGAAGTCGGCAGCCCGGCTACTTACTGAGTCAATCGAATGAATAAAGATTTGGCCAACATCTTCGTTAATCCCTCCTAGCTCTGCAATACAAGGGATGACTAACGGACGCAGGGATTTGTGATGTAAAAGCGAAGCCACACAGCCATCCACATGACGCCGGACATCGTCATTGGACAGGGCTGCCACCAACAAATCAGTGATAACTTCTTCTAAAGGAATGGCGCTGACGCCTACTGTGGCATTTTGTGCCCCATACAGGGAATCAGCCAGAGCGATGGCTGCCTCCGGACCAGCACCCTTGACTGAGGCGAGTATTGTCCTAAGAGCTGCTGGCGAGAATTCAATGATGCGCGCCAACGCAAGCCATGCATCCAAACCCGCAATTCGTGTAGCTGCTAGGAGCGCTGCGGCTATTTCCGCCTCAAGCGGCGCCAGCGACGAAAGGATTTCCTCATGCTGCTTAGGTAGGAATTGGACAAGAGTCGTGAGCAGTAATGGATTTTGGTCCTTTCCTGATTCGACGAGCTCAAGAACATACGAGGCAGCTGCACCAGGCGCCGCACAGGCATAGGCAGCGGCCCAAACCCGCGCCTCCGCTCCGGTAAGCAATTCTTTGCTTCTTAGCGCTTCACCCAATTCGCGCCCCAAACTCGGAGACGCGGCGATATGTGGCTCAACTGGAGAGGAAACCGCGTGCCGATACGACGGCTCTACTTGAGCGGCGTACTGTAGGTAGCGTAGCGCATCGGAGATTGGTAACGCAGGCAGAACGCCTACAGTTGGGCTGAGTGTCTCAGCCGCGCTCCCTAAAAGATTCTTTGGCCATGCAAGGAGTCGTTCGAACAAGTCGAATTCGGTGCCGTGGCATAGAGCCAATCCTGACCAGGGAATATTAGGGTCATTCTCAGTGTAGGCCGCCCACACAAGCCGAATATATTCTTCCCATCGGCCCTCTCGTAGCGACGCGACCATTTCACTTATATCGACCTGCACAGTATCTCCATCCCTAAACCATATTTTTAGGTCCACACATCAGTCCTATTTCTACAGATGTGACATGTGCATGGCGTGCTCAAAATTCGTCAACCTGGTCCCGTCTAACCTTCTAGCTGCCATTATACGAGCCGTTAGCAATCTTCAGCTTGCAATAAACGCATCTTTCCGCAGTGCTGGCGACAAATTGACATGCGACCTCCCGTAAATGTCTGGGTTGTGGCAAAGTCTCTAATAATTTCAGTGCAAGACGATGCGCGCCAATTATCAATGAAGGCGATCCTTTCAACACAGGCTTAACAAAATTGATGCGCGATGACAGACGAAAAAAAAATGGAGCCACAGAGGCCTAATCCTGCCCTGTTTCTGAACATGAAGGCAGCAGAGGCCTCTGATTACGACCCTGTCATTGTTCCGACTGGGAACAGTTGGAACGATTTTGGATATCAGATTCAGGTACTTGTTGGGCTGCGAGTAAGCCTAAACCATGTTGAATGGCTGCACGCAAGAATGGCTATCTTTGACGTAAAAAAAATCGACCTTTTTTTTGCGGAGCGGCTTGCAGAGAAGCCGGATGGCCTGCCCTTGCGTGAACTTGGCGTAGCGTTTGCTACGTTACTTAGTGAGGCCAAAAATTATGGCATGGTTCGTAACCTAATTGGGGTAGAGCGTGGATACGACCTACTCCTTAGCCTCAATGATATCGCCTTGCTACAAGACCTAGGCCAGGATGTCCCGGACTGGGATGAGTTCTTCGCTTCAGCTGTGTTTAACTATGCAATGATTCGCTCCAGCCAAGGACACTTCGCCATGCGCAATGGCGCCAATGAACTTCTCGGTAGGGACTCATTTAGTACCGATGCATGTGAGCAGTTTGCAGCAACGCTCAAAAATGGTGGCCCTCCGTTTGCATTTGATTTCAAATTCAATAGGGCCAACCGCTTTCGCGGCAGAATTGCTGTTCTCGTAGGTAAAAATGGCTGCGGGAAGACGACTGCCCTTGCAAAACTCGCTCGTGCACTAGCCGACCGCAATAGTCGTCAAGCTAGCCTGAAGCCCCGCCCACAGGTCAATCAAGTCCTGGCTTTTGCACACTCTCAGTCGCTGAGCCTTTTCGTGCCGAGATCAAGCAGCCGAAGCGCTGCGCGTATTCGAACTTTTTCACTTGACAGTGCCGGTAGCCGGTCGCGCAAGCAAACTTCAAACACAATGTTGTTCGCAGAAATTTGTCGCAGCCACGATGAAAGCGGCATCCGTACTCTTAGCTATCTGAGTGAAATATTAGATGCGGAATTCTCAGACTTACGTTTATGGGGGCCAATAAAGGCATCCGGCCCAGACGGACAACCGAGCTTCGCTCCATTGAGCCATTGGATGGAAGCTTATGGGGAACAACGGCGTATTCAAGCGTTATCTGATATTGACCATACTAGAGACCTCGTATTCTATGCCGACGGCAACGTCGAGCGAAAACTCAGCCTCGGGCAAACTGCGTTCCTTCATTTCATATTATTTGCATTAGCAAATGCGGGGCCGTCCTCGGTCTTTGCGGTGGATGAGCCTGAGAATTTTCTCCATCCTAATCTTATATCCAGATTTATGCGGGTACTTAACCAAATTTTGCTGAGTACACGTTCAATCGCTATAGTCGCCACCCACTCGCCCTTTGTGGTACGAGAAGTTCAAAGCGCACAGATTCACGTTCTCCGTACCGACGAGGACGGTAAATTCGTTGTAGCAGGGCCGTTACTCCAAACGCTCGGGGCAAATGTTAGTGTCGTTTCAAATGAGGTCTTTGGCGATGATTTACACCACCACCTTTTCTTGGAAGTGGTTGACCGTGCAACTAATGACGGGATCACCTTTCATCAAGCACTGGATCAATACGCTGGCGAGTTAAGTTCAGATGCTCTCATGCTGATGCGGCAACGAATTGAGAGGGAAGAATGAGAAAGCTTCCAATACCAACTATAGAGGATGCGGATCGCATTGATGGCTTGGGAAAAGCAGGCAAGCACAAGCTTGCGGTTTCCCAGCGTGCCGCGCAAATTAAAGTTCGCTACGACGAATATCGCCACGTGCAAGGTAACCCTTGGAAGATTGCAGAAGACAACACCTTCGATGACCTACGCTTATCTTTAAACCATCTTTATAATTCGCCTCCCAAAGGTTTTGAATTCATTGGTGAAATGCGTCGGGAAGTCGTCGGCGCTTGTCCTGTTTGTGGGCGCGATAGCCTTGGAACACTTGACCATTATCTCCCCAAACAAAGTTACTCTGAGTTTTCCATCTTTTCGCTCAATCTAGTACCAGCATGCGACCGGTGCAACACCGTTAGAAAGACACTTGTCCGCGGAAACGTCCAAGACGAGCGGCCTATACATCCTTATTTCGATGATTTTTTAGACCAACGAATTATGACTGTCCTTGCCGAGCCTGATTGGAGTGCACCTCGATTACGTCCGATTCCATACAATGTCCAAGGTGAAACAGAACAAGTGGTCGCCTGGCATATTGAAAACATCATTTTGCCTGCTGGAATTGAGCCATATCTCATTAATCTATGGACCACTCTTGTCAGCAAACCTTCTCTTTATTTGGGAATTGTTGCTAACGAAGATCACGTACGCGCGCAACTAGAACGATTGGCTGAGATGGAGGCGACCTTATGCCATTCTCCTAATGCATGGCGCTCCAGTTTCTACCACGGGCTGCAACAAAATGATGGCGCCGTGGAATATCTCACAAATCTTATTGTTATCTAAAACAAAAAACAATCATCTTAGTTCAGGCTAGTTGCAATTAAGGTTAGCAGCGCCACCGAGCTTCCGACATCCGCTCATCAACTTTCTTAGGAGATTTCAAATTCTTCGAGCTGCTATCCCGCTATTGATAGTCCTCGACCGGAAGAACAATTGCCGGATCAAGACCCCGAACTGCGCGAACGACCTCACCTGTCGGAATGCCACAATAATGAGGTGAAAATGCTGACCACTTCGTATCATCTTCACACCTCGACTCATCTTTAGTCTTTTCATTCTTCCTCTTCTGTTTGACTGAACCACTCTCATTTTGTTTCGAAGGTTTATCGTCTAAAGTTACATCCTGTGAAACCAGTCCCAGGAACTGACCACTAGTTGATAAAATCGGACCACCACTATTCCCCGGTCGTGCAATCGCAGAAAATAAAAACAGGCGCTGGCTGAAGACCGTATATATTTCCGCACAAGTAACTTCGCCCTTCTGCAAAGTTAACGGTGCAGTTCTTGCAATTGGTATTTTTGGATATCCGAAAATTGCAACATTCATCCCGAGTTCTGGTTCAACAAAAGGAAGAGCACCGGTATTATTGTCAGCTTGTCCGTCCAGATAAATAAGGCCTACATCAATATCCTGATGAGTTACTTCCCTCTTTACCCGATGGGAAACCCCTCGTATGGTTAAAGCCTCATCAAGTTTCATGTCATTTATAACATGTGCACAAGTCAAGATAATGTTTTTGTCGATAAGGATACCTGTGCCAGCGTGAACGTCGCCTTTCAACGTCCCTGTGATATGTATAAGATTTGGCTCAATTAGTCTGTGCAAAAAATCAACGCCGAGAGGTTGCGCCAGCATATATAGGCCTCGCCCCTCAATGTTAGTCGCCTGCTTCATTGAGTAATACGTCTTAGGTAGCATGGTCGAATGGCTAACGCCCATAAAAGTAAGCCATCCAGCAGCTTCTAAGGCGTCCAAAAGTCGACCGATGATGTACTGGTATCTTCGAGCTTCCGGGAGGATGCCCTTCGCATCCAGATACGTCAGGAATTCGAATCCAGAAAGCGGCTGAATAGTATTGCCTTGCCGACTCTTCCCGAGAATACTATAAATTTCATTCGGGTCCTGCACTGAAAAAAAATTGGTCGCGGCCACTGCAATAGTCGTGCGCTGCTCCACTGTAAAGGGCGCTAATCTTACGAACTTTGTTTGCGACATAAATCTCCTAGTATGGAAGGTAGCCAGTGGATCACCAGGCGGATATATGAATCGTGCAACGCTCTAAGCAGCCTCTTTGCTCAAGACAAACTTTGCAATTTCCGAAGTCGAGTGCATTGGTCGACATCGGACGTCGACTTTATCAGCCTCTTCCTCGAGCTCAAGCGCGGCAGCATTCAGCGCGTTAATTTGGCGTTCGCTGTAAGACGGGTCATTGTTGTAAGGGCGATGCAGGAGCAGTTCAAAATCCATTATGCTATCTGTAGTAAAGAAGCCGTCCATAGCCCCTGACTTGAGTTGCTTAAGGTCCCACAATTTTGCTTTAGCGTTATTTACCAAAGGGGACAACTTACCTGGAACGAGGATACCAAAATTTGCGACAAGCTGATGCCCTGCGAAACCGATATATGCAGGGCGAGCCTTCTCAGACACCTTGAAACTCACTCCGAAGAACCTAGCCAATTCTGGTCGTGCGGCGATGACGATGTCTTTCACCATGGATTCAAGTCTTCCTGAAGACTCGGCGGCTTTGGCTTCAGGGTCTTGGCTTTCAGATTCTTCCGAGAGATGAATTGCGAGAGATGCACATTGCATCAGTGCGGTGCGAGCAACGTCTTCGAGGTTCTCCCCGGCGCCTTCGCGAATAGCCCCCACCTCAACCCCCTCCATAGGCCTCGACCAATCGCTGAGAAAGTTGATACCATTCTTCGACAGATGTCTTTGAATAGAACCGAGGGCGAGATTGCTTGCATTAACCAGTGCAGCTGCATGTTGCCCGTAGACGCAGGTCAATCTTTCAATGCTCGGCACCGGATAGACGATAGACCTTTGGCTGTCTACAACGGCGACAGCTATGCAAAGCCGTTCGCCAGAGCCTACGAGAGGCTCGAGATAGATAGGAGCCCACCGCGCATAGTGATTGCTGCGCCGCGGAGCAAATTGCAGGGTCTGCAGTAAGGTAGGTTCTTGCATAACTATTGAACCGGGAACAAATTGGGTATGTCTACGTGATTGGCGATCTTCGCCGGCAACAATTCGATTCTTTCACTAAGAAATCGTTTCAGCGCTTGCACATCTACGTCACTAAGCAAGTGGTTGACCCCGCTCGCATCAATAATTTCTGAAACCTGCAGTTGTTTGAATTTTCCCGCCAGATTATTGACATGTTTTCCTAGGGAATACTTTTCTTTGATCGTGACGCATCGTCCGACATGTTCTGCAACACGATTTTTTGTATATGCCCCCGAACGTAGCATGCAGCCCTGCCAATTGGGACCAGTGAACGCATGCGAGTGGTCGATGAGCCACACCTCGTTATCCGCACCTATCAAGAGATTTCCAACATTTCTATCGCAGTTGGCAATCCATTCATCGAAGACCACTGCGTCGCGCCACGTTGGCCAAAGTGGGAAAAGCCGCACAAAGGCATCAGCTTCGTCGTCATCATTGATAATGTGGAACTGCCTTGTAAAGCTCAGGGCATTAGCGTTTGTAGAGCCGTAAGCAATGGTCGAGAGCAACCGCTGTCCCTTAAGGAATTTAGACTCAGGGTAATCCTGCGCAGAAACGTGAACAAAATACCCTTTAGGGATTGGTAGGCCAGCGCCTCGACCAAGTAATGTGCTAACGACTTCGTTAGCTAATGTCGTATTGCCTACCAACTTCACATATGCGCTAACTTTACCGGTCGGCGTTTCGATAACGCCTCTGTATGTCTCAAAGAATCCGGTCTCATCTCCTTTGAGCAAGTAAGCTCCTGGCAATAGATAGGCTGTTTCAAGTGACACGATCCCCTCCTGCATTTTTTAGAGTTATTTGGCGTATCTCTACACTTAAAAATCTGGCTAAGGAACGAATCGGTGCAGTTTCAGCCTCCTGGAGGGGGAACCATCAAGGCCCTCAAATTGGCAAACCTGTCGGCCCGATTCATGGGTGCTCGATCAATTCTGATGTCAAAATCAGCGTCTAAATGTGCCGGCCAGCATCTCGAGGATAACATGTTGCCAAAGTGAAAAATCCTCACATTCTCACACTGGCTTCCATGTCTGACGCTTTCCCATGGATGAAGCATGATGTTCCCAAGTGCATTACCAACGCAATTAACCAACTTCTGTCGCCGGACGAAAAATTGCTGCCGAGCATCTTCCAGCCGCAAATGCTCCAGTGCTAGGATAAGGCATTGCATCCTCAAGAAAGTGTGCTATGACTAACAGCGACGGCCCGCTGCCTCCTAACCTCACAGAAAACCAGCACTTCGTCGCCCAGAAGATACAGAGCTTGAACGCTTCGCCGTCACGAAACGGAGAAATAAGTCATATTCATTCGTATAGTAGGGTCGGAGAGAACGCAATCGCTAGGGCAAGCAGAAACGGCATGCCAATTAGACACAATCTTGCTTTAAAGGATTTGTACACGTTTGATTTGACGGGGCAAATGCGGCGAAATTTTGAGGCCCTGTTCCACCGCTACGAAAGTGATGTTCCTAAACTCACTGTATCTCTTATTGAGAAAATCCGCGCAGGCCGACTCGACTTGCAGAGAGAAATTTTAGCTATTCTCAGTGCGAAATTCCTCGATTTCGCACGCAACCCATACACGATACGGAAATGCCTAGACACCTTTCCACCACTGGCTAACCACCACCCAACAGACCGGGAATCCTATAACACCTATAGACGCATTTGGGACGGCCATAACCCAAGACAGGCTCGGATTTGCGAGTTGCTAAGTGTCACTGAAGAGGAATACAGGCGCTGGCTAGTGACCTTGTTCATGCTGCTCTACCCGCACGTGGGCATGACAGAAACCTTTTTGGACCAAGTGATAAGCGGCCTGATAAATAACAAGGACAACTACACGAGCGCGCATGTTTTCGTATTCGACCAACCAATGGTGCTGCTATCAGATCGCTCTTTCAACGAGGTCTCTTCGTCGCCGCACTTAGCATTAGAATTTCACGCAAGCGCTGAAATGTTCATAACGTTCTCTTCAGCTCATCTCGATGCCATGGGATTCCCGAAAGATAGGCTGGAGCTTTTTAAAGTCACTCGAACGCCGCAGCTTGAGGTACCAATCGTTAAGAACAATTATGAGTTACTTGAGCGGTACAATCAGCGCTCGGTTACTCAATGCTTTAAGCATGTTTACGGTGCAGGTTCCGCGTTCCCTGGAGTAATTATCACCGGCGATTAGCGTTCAGCGTGGCACGCCGAGTGCAATTTTGCCGCTGCGATTCGTCTAAGGAATTGCTAGAGGCGTCCCATAGGAATGATGTCTACTGTACCCAGCGTTCTAAGGCAGTTCACACATCCCATGATTTAAGGATACTGCCGATGGTCGCTGTCACTTTCTCGCCAACCAATAAGGACGGAAGAACTCGTATGAACGATGAAGGCCCATTACTGCGAAGACTAGAAAAATCGTTTTTCGAGCACTTGCGCGGCATTGCACATGCGGAGCTAGAAAAGGGCGAAAAAGACTTTGATTCAATAGAGGCTGAAATTATGGAATCTATTCAGCCCGCTATGCTCGATCTCTTACCAGAACAGGTTCTTCAAAGTTTAATGTCCCGAGCTCCTCATATGTTGCGTGAACGGAGAGTGTCTGATCGAGGCTTTGAGCGACGAAATTTTAAGCGGTGGCGAAGGCCATTTGATGCGCTTGAAACGATGGTGGCAATAGCGGAGGAGGTAGGCGAAGCTTGTGATATAGAAGGGCGCGAACTAGCCGAAACTGAAAGCGATTATCGGTTCATAGCCCTGTGCCAGTTGTTTCCACGTGCGATCCTCGTTACTCGTGAAATTATTCACCTACTCAAAGGTGGCTTTCCTGATGCTGCACTCAGCCGATGGCGCTCATTACACGAATTGACTGTGACCGCCATGTTCATTAGCGAGAACGACGGAACCATTGCACTACGATATTTGGCGAGTTTTGACTTCCAAGCAAAGCGCGCAGCGAGGCAATATAACTTGCACGCCACCCGGGCAAATCTCGAGCCTTTCGGTGAGGAAGACTTGGCGGACCTTGACGCCAGATGTGCAGCTGCGATTGCGGTTATCGGAGGAGAAATCAAAGGCGACTGGGGATGGGCGGCTCCTGCCTTTACAAAGGAAAGCCCGACCTTCGCGGACATCGAAAAGGCGGTCCAGATGGATCATTGGCGGCCGCGGTACAAATGGGCTTCTCAGCATGTCCATAGCGGCCACAGGCCAAGTGATGCCCTTCTAGGAGTCAGCGAAGCTAAGCAGCCAGTGATGCTGGTTGGGCGCAGTAACTCCGGATTTACGGACCCATTGCATATGACGGCCGTCTCTTTATTTCAAATGACATCCACAATTTTGCTCGAAAATCCAAATATTGATCGAATTGTTTACGCAAGAATCCTCGCTACTTTATCTGATAACGTAGGACGCCTAGCGGTCGAGGCCGACTCTGCCGACAGTCCTCCCAGCTAGTTGATAGCTCGTAAATTCGAAACTAGCCCAAAAGCCTTTGCGCGACCGCAGCTAAGTCATCGAAGATGCTACACTCGGCCGGCAACAATAGAATGGGATTGATTGAACCGGTGGATGTTCAACACATAAAGCGACAACCGAGACAGATATCCGATTGCTGGACAGCGTAATCTATCACCAAGAAAAAAGTCGCCTGAGTGCGTCGGTCGCCCGCTGCCAAGTTTTCTGAATGTTGCCTCCGGGTGATGGCTTATTAACCCGTTTACTCTGCAAAGTAGTCTTGAGTGTTGGGGCCGGCTGGTTGTTCTGGGTTTTGACTGTTGCTGGTTTTCGCGCTTCCAGTTTCTCAGGCCATGAGTTTTCTGTCGGGCCGACCACCACCTGGTCTGTTGCAAGCGCAACTTTGATTGGCGTCGGCGATAGAGGTTTCACTGGAATGCCTGATGCTGGCTGACCGTCTGCTGAAGGCGGAGCAGTAGCCCTACGCAGTGCAGAAGGCTCTTCTTTCGATTGCTGCGGAAGCGCATGCGGCGAACCACCCCCCTTTGCTTCTGACACTCTGCTAGGCGGATAGGCCGGCAGGACGGCTTCGATTTGAGCCTCGAGCTCATCATCCTCATCAAGCGGCTCCATTTCCATTTCCTCGAACAAGTTTTTCAAGTTCTCGTGAAGCCAGCTTGTGTCCTTGGTCAAATCAAGAAAAATTGTTTCCGAAAACGCTAGGGGAATCTTGTAGGTCCCGATCATTGGTCGCGTTCTCGCCTGCTGCTTTGCAGAATTGACGCGGCCTAATTGAACTGGAAGGCGTGCTAGGCTACATTGCCCCGGGGTTAGCCATGTCGTTTTCAGCTCTGAGCGCAACGGTTTATCGATGACGAAACGGATGCGTTCTGGCATTCCAGCTTTAGGCCTCACTACAAAATCTGTAAGCGTTAGCAGAATATACGGCACAGCCCAAATTGGCATTTCCGCGTAATTCCAGATACCCAGTTTGTTTGCCTTGTTGAGCAACAACGCAAACACAGCACTAGACATGGCGCCTTTCCCAGTCAGATTAACGAGAAAGACGAATGCTCGTTGAAGGTTTTCCTTTTCGTAGAATTGACGCTTAAGAGCTTCCGCGCGTGCATCGACGGCCCCCTCCGGGGCCTCTGGTAGCCAGCTGTAACTAGGGTGATAAGGATATGAGAGGGGGCAATGCTCTTCGCCAAGCTGCCGCTTCCGGTGATTGAAGCTGGCGGTTTTTTTGACGCTAGCGGCCGCTGATACGAATAGGACTTCACCACAGCCAGGACACGACGCATGGTCATTTCTCGACTTCCGAATGCGCTGAAAAACCCCGACTGTTACTACTTTACTTTGATATAACGCTGTTTCCACGACGCCGCCCCTGCGAATGCTTATCTTGGACAGTTTGCACTGACAGTTCCTTTGAGGCAAGTAATTCCGTGAAAATCAATCATATTGCATTCTTGTAAATTTCGCCTGCGCACTGTTCCTGTACGTTCTCATACTCCGCAGGCCCCTTGCGCATGACCGACAAAATCAAAAGCTCAGCAATCACAGCTACTGGTTACAACTATCAGACCCGGCAAGGCATCAAGCTACTCTTCGACTGACATGATGCGCCGTCGCGCTACACTCGCGTTACGTTTGCATGTGATCATGAAGCAGATGCACCGAATGCTTTTTCCAATCGGTCGACTTTTCCCTATGGAATCATGTTCAGAATAGGAGTATCGTGACCTGCTTGATAACAATAATTTCACCGTCTACGCCCTGGCGGAATCCAATATATGGGAAACCAAATACTGACCGAGGGAGCGCCCCAAGTCCTGAGCTTGCTTGACTACATCGAGCAAGTTGAAAAGCTCAAGGCTAAACCCGCCTTCACGGTTCCAATCGACTACTACTGCGCCTATCAGCAAGACCTCCAAAGCCTGCCTGAGCTCCAATTCAACCTGCAGGTCGACGGCGATGACGTATGGCTTCGGCTGCCCCGCTTGCAGGAAATAGCACCGCCTGAGCTAGACGAGGCGCTCAAACCTTGGGTTCAGCTGCCGAAGACACCCGAGAAACGTCCAGAATTGCGCACCCAAATCGACGTGGTCGATAACAAGGTCGTCGTTAGCAAGCTGGAGCTTACGGACTATCCGGACATCAAAGAGCATTTCGAGTGGTACGTCGAATATCAATGGACCCCTTGGGCAACTGCCGAAAAGCCACGTCGAAAGGTCATTAGCCAATACCAGAAACTGCACTCCTTGCAGCAAGCCATCTCGACCGAGGGTGCTGAAACACCACTCGAACTAGCTTGGGGTATCGGTAACGCAGCGTGGAAGAAACCGGGTACGGCGGCGCCAATCAAACATCCGTTGCTTGTTCAAGTCTGCGAAGTAACCCTCAATGAGGACACGCTGGATTTAGAGGTTCGCCCGCGAGACATTTCTCCGAAGTTGGAGATTGACTGCTACGCCGCGTTGGAAATTCCCGGCGTTCACCAGGTAGAGGCATTCTGGAAGAGCTTTTCGGCGACCAACGCACAGAGGGTCAATCCTTTTGAATTGAGCAGCTTTGAAGGGGTGCTGACGGCATCAGTCGGCCACCTTGACCCCAAGGGCTCTTACCGCTCCCACAATGACGACCTGACTGCGCCAACGCCGGAAGAGCATCTGACCGTGTCCGACACTTGGGTCTTGTTTGGTCGCCGGCGCTCCGGGGACATCTTCTTGCAAGACATTGAACGTCTGAAAAAAGTCGTGGAGTCGGCTGAAAATCTGCCCAACGTAATTCGGAGCTTCGTTGAACACGGCGAATCGACGGTGCGGGTGCGGCCGGAAGTGCCTTTCCGCGGTCTCTCGTCCAGCGAGAGCACAGATGGAGCGTTGGAGCTTTATTTCCCGATGCCCTACAACGAAGAGCAACTCTCGATAGTCCGAAAGCTGGAGACCAACGATGGCGTTGTCGTCCAAGGCCCGCCGGGGACAGGAAAATCGCACACCATCGCGAACGTCGTGTGCCACTTCCTAGCGCAAGGTAAGCGCGTTCTTGTCACTGCCAAGGGCGAGTCAGCACTGGCCGTTTTACAAGAGAAGCTGCCCGAACAAATACGGCCCCTGAGTGTCGCTTTGCTATCCGACGAGCGGGATGGCATGAAACAGTTCGAACACTCAATCCAAACCATCGCGTCGAGTGTTTCCGCATACAACCCATCGCACGCCGCGTCGAAAATCGCCGGCTTGGAGCAGGACCTGAACCAGCTCCACGCTAAGATTGCCTATGTCGACCAATCGGCAGCAGCCCATGCAGCCAAGCACATGCGTAACTACTCGTTCCAGGGACGCGATATCTCGCCCGAGGAAATGGCAAAGATGGTTGTGGAGCAGATGGAGCAGCATTCGTGGTTCGACGACCTACCGCCGCCCTCACAAGATGGCACGCTCCCCTTTTCGGATGAAGACATTGTCGCCTTGCGACAAGCTCGCCTTATCGTGCGTGAAGACTTGTCCTATTGGAACTGCAGCTTGCCATTAGACGGCCGACTTCCAGAATGGTCGGACTTACTCGGGCTCCACCGTGACATCATTCGTGCCCGTAGAATCGAAGAAAGCGTGGCCCAAGGTAGTCTCTATCCCTTGGTTGATTCCCGTGCCGAGACTTACCAGCGAGCTCAGGACCTCTTGGAGTTTCTCAAAGGGCGCGCAGGCATCCAGAAGGCACTGGCGGAAGTTGGGCAAGCTTGGACTATCGTAGTCCAAGAACGGTTTGCAGACATGCAGGAATCGGACCCAGTTCTGAAAGGGTTACTTGATGTGTGCGATTCCATCCAAAAGCTGGAAGCCAACCGGCGCGATTTCGTGCCAAAGGCCATTGAAGTCCCAGTCAATGCAGAATTGAATTCCGATTTTCATACGGCGTTGGAGCGCTTGGTTGAGGGGAAGAGCGCATTTGGTCTGCCATTCGGGAAGAGCGAGGCACGAAAGGCAATATCCGCCGTCACTATCCTCGGAGCCGCTCCCGCAGGCACGGCGGAATGGGCTGAAGTTGCACATGTTGTCGAGTGGCGTGGCCACGTGCGCAAAGTGCTGGCAAGCTGGAACTCTCTGGGCCAAGAGTTTGGCTTGGAATCTGTTGGTTCAGATGTCGAAGCATCGTTTCGTCGGGCTGTTCAACTGCGGGGCCCAATTGAGCATGTACGTTCGCTAACCTTTGACTACGACGCTACGCTTTTTGAACGGTTGGATGAGGTCCTGGGACAAAGTGTCGCCGAAGGCATGTGGGAAGGCGGCGAAGCATACGTTACGTCTATTGCACAGAGCCTTCAGGCTCATCTCGATAAAGACCGGCTTGCGTATGCAATGACCCGCGTGCTCGACTTGCTTCAGTCGTTGGACAACCATACTGGCGGTATCGTCAATGAGCTGCACGCTTTCCTCAGCGAGTCTCTCGGACGCGCTTCCGCAGACGAGGCTGTTCTGCAGACCACCTGGCTCGCACTTCAGGCTGAGCTGGCGCGGCTCAACAAGCTTCTCCCTGCCTTGGGCACCATTGCGGCTGTAACGGAGCAGCTTGTCGCATCCGGCGCACCTCAGTGGGCAAACCGCCTACGCATCCAGCCCGCTAACACGGACCATGACTTACACACGCCGACTACTTGGCGTGACGCATGGAACTGGCGCCTCGCCGTGCAGTTCCTTGATAAGATTGACGGCCACGCACGGCTGAAGCGGTTGTTCGATGAGCGTCGTACCTTGACAGCCCAGTTGGCCCGGACCTATCAGGAGCTGATCGCCGAGAAGACGTGGCTAGGCGTCTTCAATAACTCGCCTACAAGCGTACGCCAGGCCCTGCAGGCATATCTAAATGCCATCCACGCGATGGGGGCGGGCACTGGCGTGCGCGCCGTTCGTCACAGGAAGAATGCGCGAGACGCCATGTTGCGCGCCTATAAAGCAGTGCCGTGCTGGGTCTTGCCACAATGGCGCGTCTCCGAAACGATACCTGCCGAAATCGGGCTATTCGACCTGGTGGTCATTGATGAAGCATCCCAATCGGATATCTGGGCGTTGCCCGCTCTCTTGCGCGGCAAGAAAGTCCTAGTCGTGGGGGACCACAAACAGGTATCGCCGTCCGCTGTCGGTACTGCTGAGGCCAAGATTCAGGAACTTGCTGCGCGCTTCCTACGAGACCAGCCGCATGGCTCCGAGATGACCCCCGACAAGTCCATATACGACTTGGCGCGCGTCGTCTTCGCCGGTAACTCGGTCATGCTTCGGGAGCACTTCCGGTGCGTCCCTGCGATCATAGAATTCTCTAATCGGGAATTCTATGAGGGGGACATCAAGCCGCTGCGCGTGCCCAAGGCAAACGAACGATTGGACCCGCCGCTCGTAGACGTATTGGTCAAAGGCGGCTATCGCCATGGTGACGTGAACGAGCCTGAGGCGAAAGCTATCGTGGAAGAGCTCAAAGCTATCCTAGAGGATGACTCGCTGCAAGGTCGCAGCATTGGCGTGGTGACTCTGCTTGGTACCGCACAGGCCGCCCTGATTCACAACATGGTTCATATGCAGATTTCGCCGGCGGACATCGTCGCCCGCAAGATTGCAGTCGGGCCGCCGCCAGTCTTCCAGGGCCGCGAGCGCGACATTATGCTCATCTCAATGGTGGCGGGCCCCGGGGACCGCGACACGGCCAATCGCGCCGACATGCACCAACGGTTCAATGTAGCACTGTCCCGTGCCCGTGACCGCATGTACCTGTTCCGGTCAAAGACCGAAGCCGAAATGAAAGAGGATTCGTTGAACGGTCGCGTGCTGCGTCACTTCCGCCAACCCTTCACCCAAGATGCCCACAAGGTCGAGATGCTTCGCGAACGGTGTGAATCTGGCTTTGAGCTGGAGATGTTCGACGAACTGGTCAAGCGCGGCTTTCGCGTCGAACCCCAAGTTCCTTGTGGCGGGTACCGTATTGACTTTGTCGTTGAAGGTGCTGAAGGGCGTCGGCTGGCCATTGAGTGTGACGGCGACAGATTCCATGGTCCCGGCCAATGGCAGGACGATATGGCGCGTCAACGGGTGTTGGAGCGCGCTGGCTGGACGTTCTGGCGCTGCTTTGCATCCACGTTCGTCCGGCGACGTGAGGAAACGCTGGCAGACCTGCTGAAGAGCCTTGGTGACTTGGGTATCGAACCGCTCGGCGCGGAGTCTGTGGACAATACTATCTGGGTTCACGCGAAGGAAGTGGACCCGTATGGCGTATCTGATTCCGAACTTGAGGAGGCCTTGTAAACATGGCAGACCGCCCCTTGATGCAGCGAACCATTGTAGACCTCGAAGCGATGTTTTCGAGTTCTCCCACGGACGAAAATGTACTCGTTCAACTCGCGGCTGAGCTGAAACATAGAAACGTGCCCAGGGCGCTGGCATTGGATCAGAAGGTCCAGAAGGCCCTCAATACTGCCAACAACTCAGGGAGCCAGCAAGCAGCAGAAGAGCCCAGCGAAAGTGTAAGCAGGCTTAAAGCGATTTTGGCCAAGGCCCGAGCAAAACAAGCAGAAGATCAGCAAGGCGAGCTTTGGAGCGAGGCGCAATCTGCCACTGCATCATCGGTTGCGAACGATGCGACAACCGCGTCGCCAACACGCACACCCAAACCAGATGCGCTGCTGCCTCAGCACCAGCCACCTGCATCAAGCGAGCATTCCATGAGTGTAGAGGATGCCTGTCGCATCTTAAGAGCGAAGCCCGGAGCCACATGGGGAGATTTGGAAATGACGCGAAGGCAGATGGTTCAAACGTCAAGCCCAGCCAACACAACGCTATTAAGTTCTACCGAGCGTTCAAAGCTCTTATCGGATGCCCGTCGCGTAAACCTAGCCTACGCCACTTTATGTGACGCGAGCAGAACGTTCATCGGTTAGCCATTTCTTCTGTCTCGTTAGACCATAGGCGATATGAAAAATCCTGCACCAAAAACAACAGATATGGAACAACGAATTTCAGTTGAATATTCCAACGTTCTGAACGAAGTTCGGACACGCATCAACAGTTTCCAGACAATCATCCATGGCACTGCGTCCCTACCGGAGTGGCTAACGGCCGAACTTTTGTATCTCCAACTAAGAATGCTTTGCGAGCTCGTAGCAGTAGGCTGTCTCGTAGCGCATGGGGAGATCGAGAAGGAGAAATTAGGCCAAGTGCTAAAGCGTCACGAACCGGGTGTGATGCTCAAAAAATTGGAGTCGCTTCATCCTGACTTCTTTCCCAAGCCGATTAAAGTCACCAGCACCTCGGGCTCACATCACATTGACTTCATCGAAGACGGATTTTTAACGAAAAGCCAATTCTTTGAGCTATATGTTGAGTGCCATCAGCATCTACACCGAGGTAGTGTTTCACATATCTATAGCTTGACCAACCCTAAGCAACCGCCTCGAGTCGAAGATGCCGTAGAGTGGGCAAAGCGACTGCTCGCCTTGCTGAATACTCACCACATAGTATCGTCCGTGAAGGGGAAGATGCTCGTGTGCTGGCTAGCTCACGAACAGGTCGGAGGAAATTCATTTGTGGTGATCGCCAAAGCCCCAGGATGTGAAAAATGACACTGATTGCGGGTTACATCAAGAATTCCTGCCCAGTGCTGCTCGGTGACGTTCTTTTGTCAATTCCGAAGGGAAAAGGAGCGAGCATTTCAACACCATCTTGGCATCACGTGGAAGAGGCTCAGCAAGAGCCTCTCCAAATCGTTAACATGGTTCAGAAAGTGAACATCGTACATGACCATGCGTGTTTTGCATGGGCTGGAAGTTATGTGCAAGCGAGGGTGTTTGCAACTGCATTGCGAACCCACCTACAAGCGAATGATCTTGATGACGCGAAGATGATGGAGTTCTTCAAGACCTTTGATAAGGAAGACTATGACGGGTTAGATTGCATCATCTACACAGTCCATAACGGAATTCTCAAACGCTTTCACCGAAACGCCGACGAGTATGAGTTAGACGGCTTAATGGTTCAGACTGGTGGTTCCGGTCAAGGACACTTCATCAAATCTGTGGAGTATTTTCATAAGGCCGCGGCCGACGGCGACATGCGAGAGGAGACGGTGGTGGCACCTGGCCTTTCGTATATTGCAAGCGCATTTGGAGAGCAGCTATTCACGGGAGACGGACTACAAGATGGCTGGGGTGGGGCGTTTGAATTAGCCTACTTCGCTAATGGAAAATTTCAGAAATTGGATGATGTGCTGTATGTGTTTTGGACCGCTGAACAAAATGAGCGAGGTGAGTTCACACTCAAACCGTTTCCTTACCTGGTCAAAACCAACTACTTCGGTGACACGTTCACGGTCATGGTGCAGGACAACAGCGAGCAAGATGCGCAAACGCGAATCTATAACATCTGCCCGCTCGGTCAGCGCGACACCGAACGGCACACCCCGCCGCTGACCTTTACCTACCTCATCAATTACATTTTGATGGAAAAACTTGAGGGGCCGGCCATGTCGTGTACCAGCCTGATGACCAATGCTAGCGCCTGCGGATTCTCAATCAATCGAGCAAATGGGACCACGTGTCTTGAGTTCTCCAGGGAATTCATCGAGAAGCTGTGTAAGGATGCGTTCGGCCCAGGGAACATCCTCCATAACGTCTAGCCGCGTCAGCTGTTGAGCCAATGGCATTAATCCGCCAGCGTTAGCACTACCCAGGTCGGCTAACCTGTTTATATCAGATGGTAGGCCGCCCCCGGCCTTTAGCCGAAGCGAACGTTGCGCCAGCAGCTTAGCTTACTTCATAGAGAACAATTGTGCATGATAACTATAGACTTGCAGAGCGCGGCAGACCGATTCGCCGATGAGGTAGCTGATTACCTCCGGCCATATCAGGACCGGTTAGAGCGCTACAGCTGGCCGATGAACGAGCGTGCCTTGCTAGGAGCTGAGCGCCTGGCACTGCCATTTAAGCAGGTAGATGGGGGCGTGGCCGACACCCATGCGCTTCGCGCTGTTGTCGCACAGAGAGCTCGCGAGATTCATCTAATCCCTGAACCTAACCGCACTTCTCAGCTCAATGAGCTCTGCGAGTTCGTCATCTGCGAGTGGGGGGCACTCGACAATAACGGGCAGCAAACCATCGCGGGGTATGCCCGTAAATTCACGAGTGCCCGCATCCCAGACCTGTCTCAAGTTAAATCCTGGGAAGATTTGAAAGACCGCGCGGGGTGCAAGTTCACCTTTTCGGGCATTTCGAGCTGGTCCAAATGGTTGAATTTCGTTTGGAATGACTGGGCGTTAATCTACGATGCACGCACTGCATTTAGCCTGAACGCCATCCACTTCCTGCGCAGTATCGACGCACCTGTCTTCCCTGTTCCGCAAGGACGCGGAAGATTGCTTAGCTCCTTTGACTCACAATCGATGGCCTCTCTGAGATACCTTAAAGCACGTGGCAACAGACCGCCTGATCCGAAAGATTCCAATGAGGACTTCGTGGCCTGGCTAGACGGTGCCGCCGTTCCGAAGAATGCGGCGTATGTCTATTACTTGCAAGTGATGCGCGGTACAAGTAAGCGACTCGGGCACTGCGGTGAGCACGCGCTTGTCGAGACCGAAATGCTGCTCTTCGATCTATCCATCCGGGAACTCGTCCGAGACTTCATCACGTCGTTGAACAATCTTATTGTTGTGACTCATACCTAACCGACAGCTTTTCGTCCGAATTCGGCTACACTGGCACTGGGTATTCTTACGTTAGGAGCTGGATAGGACGGTTCAAGTGACTTTGACAGCTAAGGGCCAAATTACACTGCCAAAAGCCTTCCGAAAGAGTCTCGGTCTCACCCCAGGGACCAGGGTTACATTTTCTCAACTCCTTGACGGCACTGTCGTTATGCGGATCAAACAACGAAAATTGTCCGACCTGGGAGGCATTCTGACCCGAGAAGGACAACCAACCATTACGATTAAGAGAATGCGGCGCTAAATGTCATGAGGCCTATCAACCCGATATGGCGAGTCTTTGCGCCGCTGCTTGCAGGCCGTCGAAGATGCAGTCTGCCAAGTGGTGAGGGAAATCGCCAGGCAGCTGCTTGCTTACGACCTGCACCACCCTCGGCGTTCGCTCGATAAGTTCGTCGATGATAGCGCAGACACCTCGCACATCAGGTGTGCAAATCCCATAGGCCGTCCCTACGGCATCCCAGTGTCGTCGCAAAACATCACGTATCTTCCAATGCACGTTCTTCGAACGCATAGCCATCGCCATTTTTACCTTGTGCGGCGAAATCTGATTGGGCCCGCCGCCGAGCACCGGATAGGCAGACAGTACGTCATACAATTGGGTAAGCTCATACCGACCACCTGTGTGCAAAACTAGGCTGAAGTTTTTCGCATGGCCATCGGTAGCAGCCAACATCCAGAATAAGACCTGAGCCTGGAAAAAAATTCGTCGGTCACGCTCAATCGAAGCAGAGCCCTCCAACACCCTCATGACTTGCCCCATTCCCGGGCCCCCATCCGCTTCGTATTTAAGTGATGGCGGCGTTCCTGTCGCTTGACACAAGTCCTCCTGGGCCAGCCGGCTAACCCACGGCTTACCATCGCTGTTGTACTCCCATTGACGGTCGAAGCGCACCACCGAAAGCACTTTCACTTCTTCAAACTGCATCGGGCTAGCCTGTGCAACAGGCAAACCGAACTCTCTAAGGATTAACGAGCATAGCCACTCGTTTTCCACCGATGCGCTCATGTCGGCGCGCATGTTCCCCACCAGGCCCATGGGCAGTTTGAGGATGTGTGTGGTTGGCGTCGAGCCATGAGGCTTGCACCATCTTCCGTCAGCGAACAATAGAGCAGTTTTCTCCTGGGCGCCGGCAATGCAGATTCGGAAGTCATCAGCATCCCGGGGCCCGTTGGGATGCACGCCCGGAGCTACAGCGTTTCGCAGTAGCTCCGCCACTTCACCCTCCGTCAAAGGGGTGGCATCTACCGATCTCACATTCAGTGGCACGACACCATCAGGTAGTATCTGCAGCGCGCCTACACAGTCCCTACCAATCTGCGCCAGAAGCTCAAACGCACTTACCGGGTCGACCTGATATCGGCTAGCGATGCGCTGACGAATATCCCAGCTGTCGGGCAACAGATTCTCGAAAAATGTCCGAACAATTTTGCCTTGATAATTCGGATTCCTCGGAAAAAATGGTAGCGTCAACGAAAGAGGGATGCCCTCGCTGGAGTTGATCCATTTTTCGTCATACATGAGCGCATCATCCTTAGTCCACGCTCCCACATAGACGCCGTTCATCCAAAGGCCTAACGAGCTCGATTGTGGACCTTGCTTCATTCCTCCTCCCATTTGAATCGGACACATATTTTGTGGCGGTCTACCACCCATGCAGTAGCATCGCTCTTCGAGCCGAACTCGATTAGCCAACTTCCGTCAAAGCAGAATCGGGGACTGGCCACCCCAATATCGCGGCAGTGCGGCGAATGACCCATCTCATTTCCGCGTCAGTCCCCCAACCAGTTTTCAGCAAACGCAAACAATACTGATCAAGTATTTCTTTTTCATCCATGTGAGCCCTCTTACCTGCCTTGGATTCCAGCGATTTTTGCACGAGCTGTTGCGCCAGGTCTTCACATGTGTCCCAACGGTGATGTATCTCTGGAGGGGTGCAGCCTGGAGCGTAAAACCGTCCCTGGAACCTTGCGAGCAACAACTTGGGGTGAGCGCCAGCCACCATGCCTGGCGTTTCGGAACGAGGAAAATCGTCAGGCACACTGAAGTCTGAATCATTCATGGATACACTCCTTCAAGTTATCAAAAAATGAAACTCTCAACCGCTACATGTCTATGAACAGGTCCTGCTCGTCATTGATTGAACCCACATGCTCGTCGAAACCGATGATCGGCTTAGATCGGTCGGCGTCAGCAACGGGAACCGCACAAAAATCAGAAATCACTGCTTCCACATTTTCGCGCTCGTGATATTTTCTTGCCTGGGTTCGAG
The DNA here is from genome assembly GCF_036688705.1 of Duganella sp. S19_KUP01_CR8. Taxonomy (NCBI): domain Bacteria; kingdom Pseudomonadati; phylum Pseudomonadota; class Betaproteobacteria; order Burkholderiales; family Oxalobacteraceae; genus Duganella; species Duganella sp. S19_KUP01_CR8. The sequence goes on from NZ_JAQQPR010000006.1 coordinate 85,299, forward strand.
CTGAAACATCTTCGGTCGCATCAACCTGCCGCTCAGCCTTCGCATTCCGTTCGACCCGCGCGATCTTCGCCTGCTTCGCATTCGATACAACACTAGGGGGCGTGGTCCTAGATTCACTATCTGCCAGATTGTTCTTTCGACGAGCAGCTATTCTCATCTCTGAGACCAAGTGATTCTTGTAGCTGTTTTGGAAATCAATCGAGAATTCAAATCCTTCATCCTCGAAGAACTTCCTCGTAGACTCAGTGGCCTCAAGAAGACCTAGTCCCCCTTCGGGAAGCTCCCACAGGAGAAGAAACGGCGCGTTCGGAACTACATAAACCCTGATTTTGGCAGACGCGCCGGCATGCATCTTCGCGTGCGTGCTTGCATAGTGCCAAAGCTCCGACGAACTAAATTCACGCTTGTCGAGCGTCACGATTCCCTTTGGTACCTTTTTCATGACTGAGACACACAGCCTTTTGAAGACATCTTCTGGTGCCAAATCCCAAGCGGCGTCGCCGCGCCGCCGACGTTTGTTGTACTCAAATATTTCGGCGGGACAGGGAAGCACATCGGCCTTTACCATCGCCGGTGTCAGCAAGTGACTGGCATCCAACTCCAAGTTTCGGCGGCTTATCGCCTTGAGCAAGGCCTTCATGAATACAGCCATAGTGATAGCACCCTTTCTGGCGTGCTTTCGTCTTTTCTGGTCTTCGTCCTTATCCCCCGTCTCAAAGGTTGAGCCCGGCAGATTCGCTATTTCCTTCTGAAAATACAACATCACTTGCTCGGCATGTCCTTTAGCTGCAGGGGCGCCGGGTTCTGCCATCTTGACCGCGTGACGAAACTCTTTGACCAATGAAGTTTGCGTCTTTAGAGAGATGCCAGGGCCACGGTCGATAAAGACTTCGCTCGTACAACCATGAACGAACCCCTTGAGATGCGGCACATCCCATCTATGAAGATCACGAGTCTTGTCTATGCTCGCTGAGAAAACACAGTTCAGGTAAGCATCGCCATTCTCCGCGCCAAAGCTTACGTACCAACCAACTATCGCCAAGCTTGCACGGTCCACGGCGAGTAGAACTGTAGGCTTCCCTTCGCCTGCCAGGCGATAGTGCTTATCGCCAAAGAGAACGAAATTCGGCGCAACCGTGCCGTCGATGTCTAGCACTGGCAGTTGGTCGTGCACAATATCCTGAGCACTACCACCGTTGTTCCCGGGCCGGGGACGCTTTTCCCGATCCTTTTGGACTCTATGTGCCTTAAATAACTGGCGGCCGATTCGCCTCATGTTAGAGTCACCGGGAAGTTTTTTAGGATCAATGGGAAACGACCTGAGTTCTCCATTTTCGTCGCGATTAAAAGCTATTTGGCTTTCAATCCAGCGCTCGTAAACCAGGGGAAACTTATCGTTATTGTTGTAGGCTTGATCCCTGATGAATTTGTCGTATCTCGCAAGCAGGCGTGGCAACACCCGCATTCTCTTATGGCCATTCTTGAACGCCTTTTCACTGTCGGTTCGCCGCCCCAACTTTGCAGGCTTTCCATTGACGTCTAGCAACCCCCTTCGGCTAACGCCTGGCGCCCCTTTCAACCAGTTATGCTCTACGAGCGCGTTCTCGTGCCGGCCGTAGTAAAGGTGCGTTTCCAACCATTTCCGCGCGGAGTTCAGAGATACGTCAAAACGGTCTGCAGCAGTCTGGACTGCGTTTACCCGCGCGGCACTGTCCTCCAAAATGCGGTCACCCCAATTTTGGTCGATGTAAGCCACAACATTCCGACGCAAGTCCAAGTTGGAATTCGTCCCTGGGGCGAGGCTCACCTGGCTCATTTGAACGGGAATGCCGTGCTCAGCGACACGAGCAATCCTTCCGCTTGCGAAAGAATTAGCCATGTAGCTTCGCGACCAAGTAAGCCTGTTTCGAACAGATTTCGACGGCCGCCCAGGGGTAAAGATTCTCACCTTTCGACCATCTTTATGGGTAGTCTTCGCCGTCCCAAGTTCCACTACAAACACCAGAAGGTCATTGTAACCAAGCACTCGAAAGATACGTTCTCGCCCCCGCCCCTCAACTAAGGATACGTTGCTGTTTTGGACGATTTCATGAGCTTCGGACATTTTCAATGTCCTCAGAAATCACGAGCGCTCGCTGCGCCTGACCTATCCGTTCCTTCAATAATGGGACTTTTCTTATCGAGTAAAACCAGCGGACAGTCAGGAAGGATTTCGTATTTGTGGTCAACCTCAAGGTAGCCCAAAAAGTTCGCAACGGCGAAAACTCGATAGCCTTCATTGAGGCTCAATCCAATTTTCTCCGCCGCAGCTTTTATACGCTGATCGCAGGTTCCTCGCGTCTTCTGACTTAGCAAAGAATTGGCCATATGCAGAGCTGAATCTCGAAGTACACCGATGTCGTCTACGTAGCGCATGTAATCAAAAAGTCGATTGCAGTTAGTGCCATGCCTTCTGGTAATCGAGTGCTCTGTCATGATTTGATGCGTGCAGCCCCAGCGGCTCAGCAAATCAAACTCTCGCTGATGCCGCCTTTGAACTGCAGGATCAGTTAATTGTCCGTGCGGCTTACTTGACACAGCGTGATAACGGAGAGCGGCCTCACCAGGTATTTTGAGCGTCAACACGAAATCGATTGTGATGAGTCCCCGTTTTGGCATATTCAGCCCGAGGCTCTCGTGCAAACGATATGAATTCCTATCCCACTCAGGATATTGAGCTCGAATTTCAACGATGTGGGGGTTCATCTCAAAGTAGCTAAGATGGCGCCGCTCCAAAGCTGAGTGACAGGGCACTAGGCCGCGGCCTTTAAAACTAGGATAGTTACCTGCAATTCCAATCCGACTTTCCTGGGCTTTTTTCCAGTGTTCAAATCTCGGAGCCGAGTAATGACCGCGAGGATCAATGTCCGGCAACTCTCGGGGCCACTCGAGAACGGCCCCCCCCTTAATGTCTTCTATGTAGAAGTTTGACAGACTCTCCGGGCGCAGGAATGACGGTAAGGCATCAAGCTGCCCAATTCGGGCAATGCGCTGAGCGTCGGCCGGCGTGAAGGGCAATGGACGACTGTCAAAAGCCTCACGCGTACGATATGTCATTGTTTTCTCCGGCATGCGCGCTCTTATGGGAGCCCTGGGCGGTCTTGTGATCGTCAATACTGAGTGCGGGATCAATCGAGTTTTCGCAGCAGGATTTTCTCGAGCGCTCACGGTGCTCATCACCTGCCTGAACGTATGCTGCGAGCAGTTCTTGCACCTCTTCACTTCGGATCGCTCGACTCCCTCTGGATTCGCAACGGACGTTAGACAGTAAGTAGGTTTTGGTAACACGTCTCATTGGATTCTTCGTAGTTGATTGTTCGTATTGCTGGTGAATATGCTCAGTCAGCCGCTGAATCTCTTGAATAAGCCGCAGTTCTTCTTCGACTCTGGGCATTTTTGAACGTGATGGCAATTGGAGGTCATACCAGCCTGAATCGATGTGCATTAAATGCCTTAGGGCTGCTTTTTTTCCAGGAAATCGCCACAGATCGCTTCGTTGAATCCCTGGGTTGTCGATCATCAATTTCAATAGCCATTCTCGGTATCTGAACTTGAGCTTCCACTTCTCGCCGGGAGAAAGTGCATCAACCCGCGCTATGTAATGTTCAATAGGCTGCTCGGATTTCTTGCGGGGATTTCCTGTGCGAGCAACAACGTTCGTATATCTTTGTAGGGCTAAGCATCCTGCGTTCGACTGGCTTGCGCGAAGGCTTGCGAGGAACCCGTTAAAGCCGCCAAAGACCGCATGTACGGCGGCGAGATTTTGAATAGGATTTCGGACGTAGCCCAACCCATTTGAGAAGCGTCCCAAGCGCTTAATTGTCACGGCGCCAAACCCCAACCGATGAATGGCGCTTTCTCCAATCTTCTGCTGAAGGGCCTCAGCCAATAGCTCACGTTGTTGATATGAGCCCTCTACAGACCCAAAGGAATGCCTAATGGCTTGACATACCGTTGCGTTAGACAGCTCGGCCGGGGCTGTTCCATTCAGAATCTCAATAGCCATCTTCGCGATACCAATAGCACTTTCGAGCCCCTGCGCATCGAGTTCTGCAACTACCTGCAAGCTGTCACCGCAAGAGCAGCGCTCGGTTGGCCACCAGTTACTACGATTGCGCCGATGCCCAGCTTCACACGTGTTGCAAAAAGTAAGGAGCAACCTTTCGTGTGCAGGACATGCGAACACTCCTGGTGTCAAGAAGAGCCTTCGCCAAAACGCATAGCCGTTCTCCCTGATGTCGATAGCCATACAGTCTGGGCACATAGCCATGCGTCCCCTAGAACTGTGACACACGCCAACAAACCCGGCGATACCGTTCATGGCGTGTCCAGCATGATGCTCGCGTAATACATCTGATTCGGCCGGTGACAGAAATCGAGAGAAAAGCGGAAATCGAGTGTGGCGGTCGATTACAGTGGGGAGCTGAGGCAAGTCATCCTGAAGTGTCTCAACCAGCGGCCGAAGGCCTGAGGGGAAAACCCATCCTGGTCGCTTGGTAGAAATGGCTATCGTATCTGGTCTCATCAAAACTCTTCCTTGGTTTCGTTCAAATGACTGCCTAACTACGAATCCGGTGATATCTTCCTCAGGCTGAATGGCCATGGTGAACAGGTGTGAATTTCCATGCTTTACTGACAAGTGCTAGTCCTTCCAAAAAGTTTCATTTGTGCTTTTTCGTTTTCAATACTTTGCGAACACTTTCTTCGCGTAGCCCGACCTCTTTGGCGAAACCGCTAGGCCTTCTCGCAAACGATTCCTCGAGAGACGACGCCTTGAATTCGCCCCGCTTTATTGGCCTTCCAGTAAGGCGGAGGATTCGCGCTAGGTAGAATTTCCGGCGATCCTCCTCACGTTTGTCTACCAGCTTTTTTTGTTCGCACTTCTGTAGAGCGAACGGTGTGACTCTGCTGAGTTTCTGGAGACGGTATTGCGAGATGTTGACGCGCTTGTTTTCGGGCGAGGTGCAGACGTGCGCCGCGTCTGCCAATGCCTCATTGAGACAGAGAATCAAACTAGCTGGTAGAGATGTCTGCGAACGAACGGCATGAGCAATGCGGGCTGGCTTATTGGATTCGAGCCATGCCTTATCGCCACGATATAGGCGCATGTATACCGAGCCATCCATTTTACGAAGCGCTGTCGTAGAAGCGCCTGGGTTACTGCGAATCATACTTAGCCATTGTTGCTTAGCTATCGCGACATGTTTGGCCTGTACTTCTTCAGGTGAAGGCGGGATGCTTTTTGAAATCACTCGTTGCCGCCATGCTGTCGATATCGACACATCGCACTCTTTAGCCACCTCAGTTAGACTTTTCCCATTCTCCAAGGCCGCTTTGATCTGAGCTAAAAGCTTTGGGCGAAGTTTTTTTGTCCTCCTGCTGACAGGTATATCAAACCGCCCGCACAACGTTGTGAGGGTCGCTGTTGCGATGCCCAAAGCTGCGGCCGCCTCAGTAAGGGTGCGGCGCTTTCCAATCTCAATTTCAACAGCGTTTTTTCCTGGCAGTGAGCTTCGGACAACCAACTGCTTAGGCATCAGATTTGAAGACTCAAGCGGTTTCTTCGATAGCTGACGCGGGCCAGGATTGTGTTCTGCAAACCAGGTGAAGAGGACACACCATTCCGGATGAAGTGCTCTTTCAAATCGAAGCAGCGCGCGGGCGGCGTGTCCAATATATCGCTCAGACTGGCAAAGAACTTCAAGACGAATATCGGCAAACGCCCCAGCGAAATATTTCGCAAATTCTGTGCAGAACTTGATCTCGCAGAATCGGCCGTCATCACCAATCCATCCTGAGGTCTTGAGTAATCGGATGACACTATCCTTGTGATACTTGGACTGAGCCGCTGGTTTCTCCATGCACTGCTCGATTCGCTCGCCGAGCTCTATGGTCATACCCTTCTGGTAATCGTTAGGACTCATTTGGCATTTTGCGTCGTAGAGCCACTCCTGGCCGCTACTGGGTCTCAGTTTGATGCCATGGATCGGACAAACGTTGACGAAGGGGGCCCCATGTCGACGGTGGATGAACGTGAACCCGAACTCTCTCATTTGCTCTCTTTCGCATTCGGGGCATTGCAGATATCTGTTCTCGCTGACGCTAAAGAGCAAAGGCAGACGGCACAGTCGAACCGGCCCAGAATGAGCCTCTATCAGCCTAGCTCGCTGAGCAGCGATCCTTCCTTGCGGTAGACCGCACGCGAAGAAATTGAACTCCGTATGCTTGTTGATAAGCGTCTCTAAGTCTCCGTAAAGATAGCCAAGCTCCTGGTGAAACCTGCCGAGGTAACTCGGCATGCCATCCAGACCTGGTTTTCTGCGCAGAAGCTGGCGACACACTTTCGCCAACGAGGCAGAGCCCCCGTAGCGCAGGACACGGATCAGAAATGCGTTTACGATTTCTCCATCGGGGAATGGCGGTGCCACAACGATATTGGGATTCATAATCATCAAACCCTTTTCAAGATTGCTTCGTCGAGCCAATCTTCGACTTGCGCATAGCTGAAATCGGCGGTGGAACAATGATCGAGGTTCTTCAAGAATTGCAGCTTGCCTTTGCCCGTAGGCCCTCCCTCCATTAGGGAGATGGCGATTCGCGCTCCGTTGTGTAGTTGTAGAGTCGCATTGAAGATGTGTTTGACAAGGGATTCTGTAAGAACTCCAGGTTTCTGCAGTTCTGCGTTGCTCAGGAGCGCGATGTGCAATGCTTTGAATCCTTGGACCAGCCATCTGAACCTCCCCATCGAGGCTTCGTAGAGCCATTCGGGAAGTCCGGCCGGCATTTCGCAATTCTTAGGAAGAAAACCTTCCTTCCAAAGCCAACTGACCATCTGCGTCCAGACACCCTGAGATTTCGGAACGGAACCGTCATCGTCTTTTTTTACAGGCGGTTTGGGTGGCCCGATATGTAATCCAGGTCCATTGAAGAGATTCGTCGCGATATTTCCCATGTAGCTGGCAGAGTGCATAAACGCACTGGTCCCCGATACCAGCACGGGTACTCCGCTGAATTGTCTCAACTTCAAAAGGAAGCTGAAAATTCTTTGAGTGTGCCCATTGACACAGTTCCAGCCGGCGCCGTCCACAACCACCAACCCGACATTGAGTAAAGTGCAAAGCGCTATCGCCGCTTCCTCATCATCTCGCTCCAAGTCGGAGAGAGCATTGCTATCGGTAGCATGGGTTCCGATGTCTGCAAGGACGCGCATTCGCATATCCCGCAACAATCCGGCCCGAGTTCCGCAGGTCGGATAGGTCAAGAAGAGAATTGGCGTTATCCACATCCGACGAGGCGCCGGGTGGTTCCCTTCAACCATGAAAGGCTTACCAAGGATTTCGGCGAGCCGCTTCAAAGTTGCGGTCCGTCCCATCCCTGACGGACCGGTTAGCCAAAATCCTGTTTCGGAAATCGTGGCGACGCATGAAGGTACCGGCGGCAATCGGCCGCCACTCATCACTTTGGACATCGCGTGGAAGTACAAGCGAAATTCTTCACTGCCAAAATTCTTGGCGCGATAGACCTGACGAATTTTGGCTAGAACCTGGGCAGCGAAAGTAACAGTCTCGCCCAAAGGCAGATAGGCCTCGCCGAACTCAGACAGCCCTTGAATCTGTGAATCGAAGTCTGCTGTCCTCAAGTCGCCAGAGCATGCACGTTTCCGCATCTTCGACCTCAACTCCGACGAACTGATTACGCGCATGATTTCAGCCATCCGATCACTTTTAAGATCGCTGACTGCAATCGAACGAGCTGCGGAAGGAAGGCTATCTGGCTCCAGCAGAGGCGACGTGGCGCCGGCGATTGCTAATTCGCTTTGCATGATGGAACCCTTGAGCACGCTGACTGCTGGCCGGGCGCGATATGGCACCTTCGATCAGCGAATAGTTGCAAAACGGGTCCAGGTCTCTGACGAGCTGATGGAGGAAAATAGGAGAGGAGCTGAAGCCAGCCACGCGGGCGGCCGCCATCCTTGACGCGGATTGTCATAATTGGTCTCTTTTAGTCGATTTACCTTGCGGAAACTTTTCGCGCAAGGGTTGACCCGATACGCCACATGTGAGACCATCCGCGCGTAGGTTTGGTGGGCGTCACATGTGGCGTACCAGCAATATATGGAGAACTCGGGTTGCAGCCCTAGTTCTCCATTTTCTTTTGTGGCCTGCCAGTCTTTGGTCTCACTACATGTCTTTTCTCCAGAAAAATCACAGCATTTTTCTTTGCGGCGATGATGTTGTTAATATTTTAATACCACTGTTGGCAAATTACGCAATCTACGCTATATTCGTCTATCTTGCGGCTAACTAGCATCATCTTGAAGTATCATTGCGGAGTCGGATGGTAGCTCATCTCTAAAATCGCTGCAAGTAAATGTTCGCTATACGCGACCATCCGGCACGATATAGGTCCTTCATGGTTCGCGTGAATGCAAGTACCAAGCGCTATTCGAAGCAATCCGCCGGCGTACAGCGTCGATTTCGCTAGCGGAACTCCTCCTTGGGCTCAGAATGCGTAATACTTGCACCATTACGTTTTATCATCTTATGCCTTTCTTTCATTCAAAAATGTTGGTATTTACCACGGTTTACGATAGCCCATCCACGACCAAATTCAAGGTAATTTTGTGAGTAAAGAAGAGATAGCGTGGAGCGACTTGGCGGCAAGAGTTGTTCGGGTCGTACTTGCCCGCAAAAATGTCGGCTATAGTCAATTAGCAGAGAGGCTCTCGGCCTTTGGGGTAACTGAAGGAGAAAAGGCGCTAGCTTCAAGAGTCTCGCTCGGACGAGTTCGGCTCTCGCTGTTACTACAGATTCTGCAAGTAACAGATTCAAACGTCCCGGCGCTGTGGAAGCCCGCGTTGTCGTTGTCCGGCACTTGGGAGCAACGTGCAAGCGCCGTCGTTTTAAGCGAGATTGAGTTGATTCCGCCTATGGATATTGAGGAGTTAGTTCAAAGGCTTGTCTTACTGGGGGCTGGATTTACACCGAAGACACTAGCAGCGCAAATTTCTTCGGGCACCCTGTCACTACCTGTCTTCTTGCGTTGCCTCGTTACATTGCGAAGCACCAGCCTGGACTTCTGCATCGACTACAAGGATTTGGTTACTGCGGCTAGGTCAGTAACGAAAGCTGAGTGAATAGAGGCGGCCGGTTGTTGATACCCATGTCTAAATGAGTAAAATAAAGTAGGTTATTATCTACTTTATTCCCAACGCCCTGGGAACGGCACCGGCGGACTTGCGGATCGCGGAGATGAGGCCGATAGCCAGTTCATAGCTTTGTAAACGCAGAATTTTGCCATTCGAGGTGGCAGCATAAGCAACTCTAGCTATGCTGAAAAGTTGAGAGCTCCCAGGGGCTTCACGAACGCACAATACGCGGGTCAATCAACGGAGAAATAAAAGCGTTTGCTACCGCGCTCCATGCGGCTTTCCGAGGGAATCTTCCCCCGGAAAATAGCGCTTTCATTCCCCGTCTAAGGCACGCTTTTATTTGCCGCTCACACCGGCCAGACTAGCGGCTTGCGAATTACTCGACCGTGACGGACTTTGCCAGGTTACGCGGCTTGTCCACATCGGTGCCGCGTGCCAGCGCCGAGTGGTAGGCCAGCAGCTGCAATGACACCACGTGCAGGATCGGCGACAGCAAACCATAGTGTTCCGGCAGACGGATCACGTGCACGCCTTCGCCCGAGGTGATGCGCGAATCGACGTCGGCAAACACGTACAGCTGGCCGCCGCGTGCGCGCACTTCCTGCATGTTCGACTTCAGCTTTTCGATCAACGCATCGTTCGGGGCGATGGTGACGACCGGCATTTCTTCCGTCACCAGCGCCAGCGGGCCGTGCTTCAGTTCGCCCGCTGGATACGCTTCAGCGTGGATGTAGGAAATCTCTTTCAGCTTCAGCGCGCCTTCCAGCGCGATCGGGTAGTGCATGCCGCGGCCCAGGAACAGCGCGTTTTCCTTGCGGGCGAAATCTTCCGACCAGGCGATGATCTGCGGCTCCAGCGCCAGCACGGCGGAGATCGCTACCGGCAGGTGGCGCATGGCTTTCAGGTGCTGCTCTTCTTCCTCTTCGGTCAGGCGGCCGTTGACTTGGGCCAGCGACAGGGTCAGCAGGAACAGCGCGGCCAGCTGCGTGGTGAAGGCCTTGGTCGAGGCCACGCCCACTTCGACGCCGGCGCGGGTGATGTAGGCCAGTTTGCATTCGCGCACCATGGCGCTGGTGGAAACGTTGCAGATCGTCAGCGTATGTTCCATGCCCAGGCTGCGCGCGTGCTTCAGCGCGGCCAGGGTGTCGGCGGTTTCGCCGCTTTGCGAAATCGTCACCACCAGCGTGTTCGGGTGCGGCACGCTGTCGCGGTAGCGGTATTCGCTGGCGATCTCGACGTTGACCGGGATCTTGGCCACCGATTCGATCCAGTACTTGGCGGTCAGGCCGGAATAGTAGCTGGTGCCGCAGGCCAGGATCAGCACGCGGTCGATCTGCTTGAAGACGGCGTAGGCGCCGTCGCCGAACAGTTCCGGCATGATGCCGGTGACGCCTTCGAGCGTGTCGCCGATGACGCGCGGCTGCTCGAAGATTTCCTTCTGCATGTAATGGCGGTATGGGCCCAGCTCGGCCGCGCCGGTGTGCGCCTGCACGGTCTTGACTTCGCGCGTGACCGGCTTGCCGTCGACGTCGACGATCCAGGTGCGGCCCAGTTGCAGGTCGACCACGTCGCCTTCTTCCAGGTAGATGATCTGGTCGGTGGTGCCGGCCAGCGCCATCGCGTCCGAGGCGACGAAGTTTTCACCCTGGCCCAGGCCGACGATCAGCGGCGAGCCCTGGCGCGCGGCGACCACGCGGTGCGGTTCTTCGCGCGAGAACACGGCGATCGCATACGCGCCATGCAGGCGCTTGACGGCTTGCTGGACGGTGTCGAACAGGTCGCCGTTATACATATGGTCGACCAGGTGGGCGATCACTTCAGTGTCGGTCTGGCTCTGGAAGACGTAGCCGAGCGCGGTCAGTTCGGCGCGCAGTTCGTCGTGGTTTTCAATGATGCCGTTGTGAACCAGGGCGATGCGTGCCTGTTCGGTGGTCGGCGAGAAGTGCGGGTGGGCATTGTGCGAGGCGGGCGCGCCGTGCGTGGCCCAGCGGGTGTGGGCGATGCCGGTGAAACCTTGCAGGCCGCCTTCGGCGATCTGCTTTTCCAGGTCGGCCACGCGCGAGGTGCTGCGCGAACGCTGCAACTGGCCATCCACGTGCAGGGCGACGCCGCAGGAGTCGTAGCCGCGGTATTCCAGGCGCTTCAGGCCTTCGATCAGGATGGGGGTGATGTTGCGTTGCGCTACCGCGCCGACGATGCCACACATAGAAAACCTCGCTAAAAATAAGTGTAGCCATGCTAGAGCAGTACTTCTGAAATATGCTTTCTAAATCCTGTATATTTTGGAATATTCTTTCATCATGCCTAAAGCGTGAAATATTATTTCATTTTCGAGGATTATTTTTATGGATGAGATAGATCGTCGCATTTTGAATGCGCTGCAAGTTGATTCGTCGCAAACAAACAGCGAGCTGGCGCTGGCGGTCCATGTTTCCGCGCCGACTTGTTTGCGCCGGGTCAAGCATCTGACCGAGAGCGGGGTGATCCAGCGCCAGGTGGCCATCGTGGCGCCGGAGAAGGTCGGCCCCAGCCTGACGGCGATTGTGGAAATCTCGCTGGATGTCCAGGCCGCCGAGCGCATGGCCGAGTTCGAGGCCCATGTGGCGGCCGACGACGCCGTATTGCAGTGCTACCGGGTGGCGCCGGGGCCGGACTTCGTGCTGATCGTCCAGGTGGCAGACATGCCGGCCTATCACGCGCTGGCGCACCGCCTGTTCGCCACGCAGACCAATGTGCGCAATGTCAAAGCCTACTTTTCCACCTTCCGCAGCAAATTCGAAACGCGGATCGCGGTTTAGCCAGTTATCCCTGCCTTGTTCAGGCGCTTTTGCACAGGCTTATCCACACCGGCTAAAACGCGGGAAATGTTTTCCCGCGTTTTCCACGGCTTTTCCAAGGGCTTTACACTGGCTTATACCCAAGTTTATCCACAGTAAAAAGTTATCCTGATTTACTCACATGATTTCCCACAGGCTTATCCACAGCTCGGGCGAAATCATGGCTGCATGCCGTGGCGAGGGGTCACTTTTCTGATGCAAGGGGAGTTGTCCAGCACTTTTCCCTGGCTTATACGCCGCTTCTTCAGGGCTTATAAGCAGGCTTCTCCACATTGTTATCCACAAATGAAAAAACCGGGACGCATCCCGGTTTTGTGTGGAGTGTGGTGCTATTACTTCGGCTTTTTGACTGGACGGCTCCAGCCATCCAGGGTGATCTGGCGCGCGCGGGAAATCGTCAGCTTGCCGGCCGGCGCATCCTTGGTCAGCGTGGTGCCTGCGCCCAACGTGGCGCCCTTGCCGACGGTTACTGGTGCAACCAACTGGCTGTCGCTGCCGATGAAGGCATCGTCCTCGATCACGGTGCGGAACTTGTTGACGCCGTCGTAGTTGCAGGTGATGGTGCCGGCGCCGATGTTGACGCGCGAGCCGATCGTCGCATCGCCGATGTAGGCCAGGTGGTTGGCCTTGCTGTGCGCGGCGACCTGGCCGTTCTTGATTTCGACGAAGTTACCCACATGCACATCCTCCGCCAGCACGGTGCCGGGACGCAGGCGCGCATACGGGCCGATGATGGAAACTTCACCCACCACCGCCTCTTCGATATGGCAGAACGGCTTGATGTGGGCGCCGGCCAGGATGCGGGAGTTGATGATCACACTGTGCGGTCCGACGCGCACGCCGTCAGCCAGCTCGACCTTGCCTTCGAACACGCAGCCGACGTCGATGGTGACGTCGCGGCCGCAGATCAGCTCGCCGCGCACGTCGATGCGGGCAGGGTCCATCAGCGTCACGCCCTGTTCCAGCAATTTCAAGGCGATATTGCCTTGGTGGATGCGTTCCAGCTCGGCCAATTGCACCTTGCTGTTCACGCCGGCCACTTCCCACTGTGCCGAAGGCTGGGCCGAAACGACCGGCACGCCGTCCGCCACCGCCATGGCGACGATATCGGTCAGGTAGTACTCGCCTTGGGCATTGTTGTTCTTCAGCGCGGCCAGCCATTGCTTCAGGCGCGCGGTCGGCACCACCAGAATGCCACTGTTGATCTCTTTAATCGCACGTTCGGCTTCGTTCGCATCTTTTTGCTCGACGATACGCACAATTTCGCCATTTTCACGGATGATGCGGCCGAGTCCGGTCGGGTCGTCCTGCACCACGGTCAGGATGCCCAGCTTGTCGTTGCCGGCCACGTCCACCAGCGCTTGCAGCGAAGCGGAGGTGGTCAGCGGCACGTCGCCGTACAGGATCAGGGTGGCGGCGCTGTCGTCCAGTTCAGGCAAGGCCTGCATGACGGCGTGGCCGGTGCCCAGCTGCGGTTCTTGCAGTGCGGTGGCGACCTTTTCCGGCTGCTTGGCCAGCATCTCCAGCACCGCAGCGCCCCCATGTCCGTAAATCACGCATAATTGGCTGGCAGACAGGCTGCGCGCCGTATCCAGCACATGCGACAACAGCGGCTTGCCCGCCAGCGGATGCAACACTTTCGGCAACGCGGATTGCATGCGTTTGCCCATGCCGGCTGCGAGGATAACTACGTTCATAGGTGCCAAATCGAGAGTTAATTAAAGCGAAAGTTTAACATGCCAGATATCCACAACCGCGCACTGCGCCGCCTTTTCCTGATCGTCCTGTTGGCGGTCCTGGCCGGATGCAGCTCGCTGCGCCTGGCCTACAACCACGGCGATACACTGCTGTACTGGTGGCTGGACGCTTACGTCGACTTCAACGCCGATCAAAAGGGCTGGGTCAAGAAGGACATCGACGATCTGTTCCACTGGCATCGGAAGACCCAGCTGCACGACTACGTGCAAGTCCTGCAAACGGGACAGCGCCAGCTGGCCGGCAACCCGACGGCGGCCGACCTGATGAACGACTACGACGACGTCAAGAGCCGCACGCAGTTGCTGCTGTTCAAGGCGCTGCCGGAATTGTCGGACCTGGTGCGCTCGCTGCAACCCGAGCAGATCGCCGCGCTGGACAAGAAGTTCACCGCCAACAACGCCGAGTTCCGCAAGAAGAACATGAAGGGTGACAAGGAAGCGCAGCAAAAGTTCCGGTATAAAAAATCGATGGAGCAGTTCGAGCTCTGGTTCGGCAGCTTCAGCGCCGAGCAGGAAGCGCAGATCCGCAAGGCTTCCGACGCCCGCCCGCTGGACAACGAGATCTGGCTGGACGAGCGCATGCGCCGGCAGAAAAACATCCTGACGCTGGTGCAGAAGGTCCAGCGCGAAAAGCTGGGCAAGGACGCCACGATGGCGCTGATCCATACGCTGATCAAGGACAGCTTCGAGCGCCTCGAACGTTCCGAGCGCAAGCAGTTCTTCGACACCTACAATGAGTCCACCGTGCAGCTGGTCTTGACCGTCGTCAAGATCGCCACGCCTGCCCAGAAAGCCCACGCGCAGAAGCGCATGCAAGGCTGGATCGACGACTTCAACAGCCTGGCGGCGGAACCCCGTTAAGGCCCATATGGTATAGTGGCCCCTGTTGAATCAATGACTTAGAACACAGCCACATGCCAAAAAAGCCCGCCAGCAAGGCCGCCAAAACCAACAAGCCAGCCAAAGTACCGGTCCACGGTCCCCAGCACAGCAACCAGGTGCGCATCATCGGCGGCGCCTGGAAGCGCACGCCGTTGCCGGTGCTGAGCGCCTCCGGCCTGCGGCCGACGCCGGACCGCGTGCGCGAAACCGTGTTTAACTGGATCAATCACCAGCGCGACGGCAATTGGGCCGATGCGCAGGTGCTGGACTTGTTCGCCGGCAGCGGCGCCTTGGGTTTCGAGGCGGCCAGCCGCGGCGCGCAATCGGTGACGATGATCGACACCGTGGTGCCGGTGGTGCGCCAGCTGGAAGACATCAAGGCCAAGCTCAAAGCCGAGAACGTGCAGATCATGCGCGCCGACGCCCTGGCCGTGGCCCAGTCGGCCGCCATGCGCGGCCAGAAATACGACCTGATCTTCCTTGATCCGCCGTACCAGCAGGAGTTCCTCGAACGCTGCCTGCCGCTGTGCACGCGCATCTTGAAAGAGGGCGGCCTGATCTACGCCGAATCCGGCCTGGCGCTGGAGTTCGAAGAGGGCGATGCGCCGGAGTGGATGGCGCCGTGGGAAGTGCTGCGGGCTGACAAGGCCGGGATGGTGTTCTATCATTTGTTAAAGCACAAGCAAACGGCAGCCTGAACGGCCCGCATTTGCCGCTAAAAGGGCTGCAAGCAGCCCCAAATTAAGGCAAACAGGGATTTTCAGGCATAATGCGCGTTCTATATTGGTGCACTGCAAGGAGCCGCGATGGTAGTAGCCGTTTATCCAGGAACTTTTGATCCGTTGACCCGTGGTCACGAAGATCTGGTGCGTCGCGCATCCGGTCTGTTCGACACGCTGGTGGTGGGTGTTGCCGACAGCAAGAACAAGAAACCGTTCTTCTCGCTGGAAGAGCGCCTGACCATCGCCAACGAAGTCCTGGGCCACTATCCCAACGTCAAGGTCCAGAGTTTCTCCGGCCTGCTGAAGGATTTCGTGCGCGAGCATGACGCCCGCGTCATCGTGCGCGGCCTGCGCGCCGTGTCCGACTTCGAATACGAGTTCCAGATGGCGGGCATGAACCGCTACCTGCTGCCGGATGTCGAAACCCTGTTCCTGACCCCGTCCGACCAATACCAGTTCATCTCCGGCACCATCGTGCGCGAGATCGCGGTGCTGGGCGGCGACGTATCGAAGTTTGTTTTCCCATCGGTCGACCGCTGGTTGCAAAAGAAAATTGCCGCCAACAACGCCGCCGAGCAGCAATAAGCGAGTTCCATCATGGCCTTGATGATCACCGACGACTGTATCAATTGCGACGTTTGCGAGCCTGAGTGCCCGAACGACGCGATCTACATGGGCGCCGAAATTTACGAAATCAATCCGGACAAGTGCACCGAGTGCGTCGGCCATTTCAATGAGCCGCAATGCCAGCAGGTGTGCCCGGTCAGCTGCATCCCCTTCAATCCCGCCTGGCGCGAGACCGAAGAGCAATTGCGCGACAAATTCGACCGTCTGCAAGCCGCCAGCAAGGCCTGACAGCCAGAAAAAGCATGACCGTGCGGCCAATTTGCGCCGCCACGCGTTTTTGCGCGACTCCCGGTGGTATATTCCAGCAACGCCTACATCGCGGGCGAGATGCGGGCATCTATCATCCTCGGAGACAACTCATGAATCGCAGAAATATCATCAAGAGCCTGATGGCGGCCGCCTTCCTGGCCGGCAGCTTCAGCCTGCCCGCCTTTGCCGCCGTGGAAGTGGCCGGCGTTAAATTCGACGACACCATCAACGTTGCCGGTAAAGAACTGAAGCTGAACGGCGCCGGTCTGCGCACCAAGGTCTTCTTCAAGGTCTACGCCGCCGGCCTGTACCTGACCGAAAAGAAAACCTCCGTGCCGGACGTGCTGGCCACCCAGGGCCCGCGCCGCGTGTCGATCACGATGCTGCGCGAAGTGAGCTCGGAAGACTTCGGCAAGGCCTTCCTGGAAGGCCTGAACAACAATACCGACAAGAATGACCGCAGCAAGATCGCGCCGCAAACGATGAAGTTCGGCGAAGTGTTCGCGCAGATCCAGGCACTGAAAAAGGGCGACCAGATGCTGCTGGACTGGACCCCGGGCGAGGGCACGCAGTGCTATCTGAACGGTAAGAAGATCGGGGAATTGATGCCGGACATGGCGTTCTACAACGCCGTGCTGCGCATCTGGCTGGGCGACCATCCGGTCGACAGCTCGCTGAAACCTGCCCTGCTGGGCGAGAAGTAATGTTGCGACGCGGTACCGGCGGGGTGATCCCCTCGGTACCGCTGCGTATTATTTAGGCACGTGCGGCCATGGCGCGCAGTTCGGCCGCATGGCTGGGATCGCGTTCCATCGCATTGAGCATGCGCTTGAGCATCATTGCATCGCGCATCTGGCGGCGCTGCAACTGCTCTTCCTTGCTGCGCTTTGGCTTGATGACCAGCATGGCGGCACGCGCCAGGCCGCGCAGCAGCGGTTTGAACAGGACGGCCAGCGCGCATACCGCGCCGCTGACCAGCGCCAGCTCACCGGCGGCCAGCAAGGAAAAATTTTGTACGACTGAGATGATGGTAGACATGTTGTAGCACTGCATTTAGAATCAAGTGTAACTATAGTGCAGCGCAACATAAGTATCCAATTTACTTCCCCGATAACAATTATTCGTTTGGTGAATGGGGTGCTTGCCATTGACGTGAAATCCATATTTCTCGATACTGTACCGACCCCAACCCCACATCCCGAGCCAACATGAGCTTTTTGACGCTGGACTTGAATTTGTTACGCGTCTTCGACGCCGTGATGACAGAGCAGAACCTGACACGCGCCGCCGGCCACCTGGCCATGACCCAACCCGCTGTTTCCAACGCCATCAAGCGCCTGCGCGAGAGCCTGGGCGACGAATTGCTGATCCGCACCGCCTACGGCGTCAAGCCGACCCCACGCGCCGAGGCGCTGTGGCCGTCGGTGCGCAGCGCGCTGGCCAGCCTGGAAGCGGCGGTGGCGCCGGAAACCTTCGACGTCTCGGCCGCCCACGCCACCTTCCGCATGGCGATGGCCGATGCGACCGCCGCCTTCTGGCTGCCGTCGCTGATGCGCTCGATCGAAAGCGAAGCGCCGGGCGTCAACGTGCGCATGGTGCCGCTGACCACGCGCGAGCCGCGGCCGATGCTGCTGCGCGGCGATATCGACCTGGCAGTGGGCTTCTTCCCCGGCGTGGCGGCGCAGCTGTCGTACGAGACCGGCTCGCCGATCCGCCATGAGCGGCTGTATTCGGGACATTATGTGTGCGTGATGCGGCGCGACCATCCGCTGTCCAAGGTCGACCTGACGCTGGACAACTATTGCAAGGCCAACCACTTGCTGGTGAGCTTTTCCGGCCGCGCGCACGGCCTGGTGGACGAGGCGCTGGCACAGATCCAGCGCGAGCGCCGCATCCTGCTGACGGTGAACCAGTTCTTCACCGCCGGCCGCGTGGTGGCCAATTCGGACCTGATCACCGTGCTGCCGCGCCACCTGATCGCCTCGACCGGTATGACCGACGCGCTGGTTTCCAAGGAATTGCCGTTCACACTGCCGGCCGTGCACCTGGACATGTTGTGGCACGAGCGCGATGCCCGCAGCCCGGCCCACAAGTGGCTGCGCATGCATCTGGAAGGCATGAACACCGTGGCCCAGCGCACCGCGCCGGGCACGGCGCCCAAAAACGATACGTACTAGCGTCATTCCCGCGCAGGCGGGAATCTATAGAACGCTGGCAATAGACACGATGTATGGATTCCCGCCTACGCGGGAATGACGGCTATGTGTGGCTGGAGCGGTAGCCGATGCGGAAACCGCCCCAGTGCTTGCCGTTCACATAAATCGGCGCCGACAGGTCGTGCATCACTTCGCCGGTATCGCGCTTGTAGGTTTGCAGCAGGAAGGGCTTGGTGTTCGAGCCGCAGCGCTTGCCGGTGCGGTCGCTGAAGATGCGCTTGGTGCGGTTATTGACGATATCGACATCGTAATTGCCCGTCAGCGGCTGCGAAAACTTCTTGTTGTGGGTGGGGAAATATCCATTGTTATCCACAGCACCGGCATAAGCCAGCTGCGGCATGGCCGCCAGCAAACCCTCCTGCAACTGCGGTAGCGCCCGGTCGGTGAAATCGTCGAAGCGGGTCTTGTGCTTGGGCGGATCGGTATTCGGGATCGGCGTGTAGGTGCGGTCGAACAGCGCATCGCGCGTGATCTTGCCGGAAGAGATAGCCGCCTCGAATATCCGTCCCACCTGTTCGGCCGTCTGCTGCGCGGCGATGCGGATCGCATCGTGCGAGGTTACTATCGACGATTCCCCCAGCGCGCCGGTGATGACCTCGGCCCGCTCCGCCAGCGCCATCGCCGAACTGGCGGCGCGCGGCAATTCCTTCTCTGTGGATAACAAGCTGTCGCGGATGCTGGCGATGGCCGTGGCGATTTCTTCCGTCGTGGCGACGTGTTCGCGCGAAGCCCGGGCGATCTCGCCGATCTCTTCCTCCGACACGCCGGACGAACGCTCGATATTGCCCAGCAAACCATGCACCGTTTCCACATTGCCGGCCGCGTCGCTGACCTTCAGCGCCAGCGAATTCATGCCGGTGGCCGCCTGTTCGGCCTGCTGATTAATCTCGCGCACCATGGTGCTGATTTCGTCGGTGGCTTCCTTGGTGCGCAGCGCCAGCTGGCGCACCTCGCTGGCGACCACGGCGAAACCACGCCCCTGTTCGCCGGCGCGCGCCGCCTCGATGGCGGCATTCAGCGCCAGCAGGTTGGTGCGGGCCGAGATTTCGCTGATGGCCTCGGTAAAACTGTAGATTTTGCGGGAATTCGTTTGCAGGCTGGCCATGACGGCCGCCGCGGTCTGCGCATCCTGGCGCGCCGTGTTGATGCGCTGCAGGCCGTGATCGGCCTCGGTGCGGCCTGCCACCGTCTCGCCGCGCACCTGGGCGGCGATCTTGGCGGCGCGCTCGGCGTTGGCGGCAATGACGGCGGTGGCCTGCGCATTGTGGGCCGCGCTGCGGACGATCACCCCGGCCGTGCCCACGTCCAGTTCGATTTTCTTTTTGACGGAATCGACGAAATACGAGGTTTCCGCCGCGCCGATCATGATGGCGTCGATTTCGTCGCCGACCACCTGGGCGAAGCGGCGTACGCCGCCCTCGTCCTTATTGCGGCCGGCAGCCCAGCGGGCCAGCAAAGCCCCGGTCAGCGCCGCCGGCGCCGCCGTATAGACCAGCGCGGCGCCGTCACCGGTCGCCAGCTTGAACAAATATGCAAGGCAGGTACCGCCAGCCGTCGCGCCCAATAACCATAATCCACGTTGCACCAGCTTGTGCTGCAAAAGCTTCATCTGTCCCCCGTTTTACCAGGCGCCTTGGGCGTCTCGACTAATTTATTTCCCTGATGCTATTTTATGGGCAACTTGGTGGTATTCTTCACCTCTTCCATGACGGCGTAGGTATGCGTTTCGCGTACGCCCTTCTGGAGCAGGGTTTTACCCAGGAATTCGCGGTAGGCCGCCATGTCCTTGACGCGGGCTTTGACCAGATAGTCGAAGCCGCCGGCAACCATGTGGCACTCCAGCACTTCCGGTATCACCTGCACGCTATGTTTGAAGGCGTCGAACACTTCGGGTGTCGTGCGATCGAGCACCACTTCGATGAAGACGAGCAGGGACACATCCAGCAACTGCGGGTTCAATTGGGCAGTGTAGCCCATGATGTAGCCGGATTCGTGCAACTTGCGCACGCGTTCCAGGCAAGCGGCTGGTGACAGGTTCACCCGCGCCGCCAGTTCCACATTGCTGATGCGGCCATCGCTCTGCAATTCCATCAAGATTTTTTTGCTGATCTTGTCTAACATTTCCGGGAACTCCCAAATAAATATTATTTGGTTAAATTGTCGCACTAAAAACAATCTATTGCTAGCCCCCTGTAATACCAGAATTAATCCAGAAGAAATCCCACTACAATCGAATCATCAGCAGTTGACCCAGATTCACGCTCTCCAGCACTCGCAGGTAGGGCGTTTTTTTGTAATCAGCTGCGCCCAAATTTTCCTTCTGAGAGTATTCAATGCAAGCAGCAGCAGCCACCGGTTTTACCCCTTTCGCCGCCATGCAGGCCGAAATCCTGCGCGACCCGATTCCCCTGCGCGTAGCAGTGACGGCGGCCTATCGCCGCGATGAAGTCAGCGCCGTTCAATGGCTGTTGGAACAAATCAAAAACAACGACGCCGGCACCCTGCAACAGGCCCAGCAACTGGCGCATAAACTGGTCAGCTCGGTGCGCGAACAGCGCACCCGCGCTTCCGGCGTCGACGCCCTGATGCACGAGTTTTCGCTGTCCTCGGAAGAGGGTGTGGCGCTGATGTGCCTGGCCGAAGCACTGTTGCGTATTCCCGACAACGCCACCGCCGACCGCTTGATCGCCGACAAAATCAGCAAAGGCGACTGGCGCAAGCACCTGGGCGAATCGCCTTCGCTGTTCGTCAACGCCGCCACCTGGGGTCTGCTGATCACCGGCAAGCTGGTCTCCACCAGCAGCGAAACCGGCCTGGGCTCGGCGTTGACCAAGCTCATTTCCAAAGGCGGCGAACCGCTGATCCGCAAAGGCGTGGACCTGGCGATGCGCATGCTGGGCAACCAGTTCGTCACCGGCCAGACCATCGACGAGGCGATCAAGAACGGCCAGTCCAACGAGGCGCGCGGCTATCGCTACTCCTACGACATGCTGGGCGAAGCGGCGCTGACCGAGGCCGACGCCAAAAAGTACTACGCCTCCTACGAAACCGCGATCCACGCGATCGGCAAGGCTTCGAATGGCCGCGGCATCAAGAACGGCCCCGGCATTTCGGTCAAACTGTCGGCGCTGCACCCGCGCTACAGCCGCGCCCAGCGCAGCCGCGTGATGGAAGAACTGCTGCCGCGCGTGCGCGAACTGATGCTGCTGGCCAAGCACTACGACATCGGCCTGAACATCGATGCGGAAGAGGCCGACCGCCTGGAACTGTCGCTGGACCTGGTCGAAGCGCTGGCCTACGACCCTGAACTGGCCGGTTTCGAAGGCATCGGCATCGTCGTCCAGGCTTACCAGAAGCGTTGCCCATTCGTCATCGACTACCTGATCGATCTGGCCAAGCGCAGCGGCCGCAAGTTCATGGTGCGCCTGGTCAAGGGCGCGTATTGGGACGCCGAGATCAAGCGCGCCCAGGTCGACGGCATGAGCGGCTATCCGGTCTACACCCGCAAGGTCTACACCGACGTGTCCTACCTGGTGTGCGCGCAAAAGCTGCTGGGCTCGACCGGCGTGATCTATCCGCAGTTCGCCACCCACAACGCGCAAACCCTGTCGACGATCTACACCTGGGCCAAGCGCGACGGCGTGACCGACTACGAATTCCAGTGCCTGCACGGCATGGGCGAATCGCTGTACGACCAGGTGGTCGGCAAAGACAACCTGGACAAGCCTTGCCGCATCTACGCCCCGGTCGGCACCCACGAAACGCTGCTGGCCTACCTGGTGCGCCGCCTGCTGGAAAACGGCGCCAACTCGTCCTTCGTCAACCAGATCGTCGACGAAGCGATTCCGGTCGATTCGCTGGTCAAGGACCCGGTCGCCCAGGCGCGCGAACAGGGCGGCCTGCCGCATACCGGCATCGCCCTGCCGCTGAACATGTTCGGCGACCGCAAGAACTCGGCCGGTTTCGACCTGGCCAATGAAGACGTGCTGCGTCATATTTCGGCAGCACTGGCCGTGCCGCGCAGCTGGCACGCCGCGCCTTTGCTGGCGGGCGGCCTGAGCGCCGGCCAGCCGACGCAGGATGTGACCAATCCGGCGCAACGCAGCGACATCGTCGGCCAGCTGGTGGAAGCCAATGCCGCCGACGTTGAAACCGCGCTGACCAGCGCCAGCAATTTCGCCATGGATTGGCAGACCACCGAACCGTCGCTGCGCGCCGATGCCCTGAACCGCGCCGCCGACCTGTTCGAAGCCAACGCCATGGAACTGATGACCTTGGCGATCCGCGAAGCCGGCAAATCGCTGCCGAACGCCATCGCCGAACTGCGCGAAGCGGTCGATTTCCTGCGCTACTACGCCGGCGAAGTGCACGGCTCGACCAATACCCTGGCGCTGGGTCCGGTAACTTGCATCAGCCCGTGGAACTTCCCGCTGGCGATCTTCACCGGCCAGGTGGCGGCCTCGCTGGCGGCCGGCAACGTGGTGCTGGCCAAGCCGGCCGAGCAGACCCCGCTGATCGCCCACCGCGCCGTCGAGCTGCTGCACGAAGCGGGCATTCCGCGCGCCGCGCTGCAATTCCTGCCGGGCCGCGGCGAAGTGGTCGGCGCCGCGCTGACCGCCGATGCGCGCGTCAAAGGCGTGATCTTCACCGGCTCGACCGAAGTGGCGCAGCTGATCAACCGCACCCTGGCCAAGCGCGCCGTCGCCGAGAACGCCGACATTCCGCTGATCGCCGAGACCGGCGGCCAGAACGCCATGATCGTCGATTCGTCGGCGCTGCCCGAGCAAGTGGTGCAGGATGCGATTTCATCGGCCTTCGACAGCGCCGGCCAGCGTTGCTCGGCGCTGCGCGTGCTGTTCTTGCAGGAAGATATCGCCGACAAGACCATCAAAATGCTCAAAGGCGCGATGCAGGAGCTGAAAGTCGGCTGCCCGGACCGCCTGGTGACCGATATCGGCCCGGTGATCGACGCCGAAGCCCAGCAGAACCTGCTGGCCCACATCAACAAGCTGAAGGCGACCGCGCTGAACTACTTCTCGCTGGATCTGCCTTCCAGCGTGACGGCGGCCGGCACCTTCGTGCCGCCTACCGTGCTGGAGATCCGCTCGCTGTCCGAACTGACGCAGGAAGTGTTCGGCCCGGTCCTGCACGTGATTCGCTACAAGCGCGCCGATCTGCCGAAGCTGATCGAGCAGATCAACGAAAGCGGCTACGGCCTGACCCTGGGCGTGCACTCGCGCATCGATGAAACCATCGACTACATCACCTCGCGCGCGCATGTCGGCAACATCTACGTCAACCGCAACATCGTCGGCGCGGTGGTCGGTGTGCAGCCATTCGGCGGCGAAGGCAAATCCGGCACCGGCCCGAAAGCCGGCGGTCCGTTGTACCTGAAGCGTCTGCAGCGCGGCGCCATCGCCAGCGCCCAGCACGAGAGCCAGGCAACGCCGGGCCTGGATGCATTGGCGGTCTGGTCGAAAATGCACGGCCACGAACGCGCCGCCACCTTGGCCGAGCAATACAGCCGCACCACGATGCTGGGCAGCGTGACCGTATTGCCTGGCCCGACGGGTGAACGCAACACGCTGGCGCTGGTCGCACGCGGCTCCGTGGTGTGCGCGGCCGGAACCCAAGCTGGCCTGCTGAACCAGATCGCGGCGACGCTGGCCACCGGCAATATCGCGCTGCTGACGGCGGAATCGTCCAAATTGCTGCCTGCGGACCTGCCGGCGGCGGTCAAGGACCGCATCCAGGTGGTTGGCCCCCTGGAGAGCTTCACTGGCGACTTCCAGATCGCACTGGTGGAGACGATGCTGGTCGCCGGCCTGCGCACCTCGCTGGCGGCCCGTAGCGGGGCGCTGGTGGGCTTGATCGACACCAACGAGGATGGCGCCATCCCCCTGTGGCGTTTGCTCGCTGAGCGCGCTCTGTGCGTGAATACGACCGCGGCCGGCGGCAACGCCAGCCTGATGACGCTGGACGCATAACTGTAACGATCACCTGTTGTTGTTTTGAGGGCCGGGATAAAACCCGGCCCTTTTTTTACGCCTGCGATCTGACGACCCGGAATCCGAGATCGTCGATGGCGTAGGTGGGATGGCTGCGGCGGCGGTTCGTCGCCAGGCAGCCGCGTTCGGCGTCCGACCAGCCGCCACCCCGGAATACCCGATACAAGCCATAGACCTCGGGATCGTATTGGTCTTCGCACCATTCCCAGACATTGCCCAGCATATCGTGCAATCCCCACAGATTGGGCTGCTTCTGGCCGACCACGCAGGAACGGCCGCCGGAATTCTCCCGGTACCAGGCGATGTCGTCGAGATTGCCATAGCGCGGGCCGTTGGTGCCGGCGCGGCATGCATATTCCCATTCCGCCTCGGAGGGCAGGCGATAGCCGTCGCTGCCGGGGATGCGGGTGGCGCTGTCTTCATGAAGTTCGTAGCACGCGCTTAATCCTGCGCTAGCCGACAAGCTGTTGCAGAACCGGACAGAATCGATCCAGGAGACGTTTTCCACCGGGCTATGCGGGGAATCGTGGGATGCCGGCCATGCGCCGCTGACTGTCGCATATTCGGCCTGGGTGACCGGATAGCGGCCGATCGCAAACGATGGAAGTTCAACTACCCATGCGCGACCGGTTCGGTCATCCCTCATTGCGATGGTCCCAGCGGGGATGATGACCATTTCTATGCCTTGCAAAAGTTTTCAATCACCTCAAAAGCGTAACGCGAAGCCACGGTTTTGATGAAATGCATGAAATCGACGGCTGCCTCGTCGTTGGCGTTGTCCGAGATCGTGCGGATGACGGCAAACGGGATGCCCAGCTCAAAACACACTTGCGCGACCGCTGCGCCTTCCATCTCCACTGCCAATAAATCAGGAAAAGCAGCTTTCAAGGCCTGAATCTGGGTCAGTTTGCCTATAAATTGATCACCACTGGCGATCAATCCCCGGTGTACCCGCGTGGTTTGTGCTGCGGCGGTAGCCAATCGCTGGGTCAAGGCGGTATCGGTCGCGAAGCGCGACAAGCCTGTCAGCGGGATCTCAAACTGTGGAAAAAGCGGGCTGGCATCGAAATCATGCTGAACCAGTTCTTCAGCGACGACGATATCCCCGACTTGTACATTTTTATCCCCACTTCCAGCGACGCCGGTGAAGACGATGTGGGTAACTCCGAACTTTTCCACAAGGATGGAAGCTGTCATAGCCGCTGCAACCTTGCCTATACGCGACAGAACGCACACAGCGTCGATTTCCCAGAGTTTCCCGCCCGTGTACTCCCGCATGCCATGGACGAGCTTGTAGGGGCTCTCAAGGGCTTCTATCAGCCCGTGCTGTTCTTCAGCCAAAGCGCTGATGATGCCTAAACGCATAGTTTTCCTTGGTTTGTAGAGGTGGAGGCTGTGGATTTCGAGCTGCTTTTCCACAGCAGTTTACAAAAAACGATCGATTTTAAGGCGTTTTTTGTGGTCTGGAGTGTTTTCAAAGCGCGAGCAGGCCTTCAGATTCGCGTTTTACGGGTTTAGTAGTTTACAAAAGATTTATATAAAAATAGTAGTAATAGTAAACGACCAAAAGCCTGTGGATAAGTCATGTATACGTTTACAAATCATTCGTTTACGAGAAAGATAAGCGCTTGCATAAACGCTGTACCAGTTCAGGAGCAATTCTGTATAAAATGGCGGCCCTTGGACAACTTGGTCCTTACTCACAAGTCGTCCTGTGGATATCCAGCGAGTTATTCACAGGTGCTTGCTCGTTTTTGATCTGTTTTTCCAGTTCTTCGCCTGAAATCGGCTTGGAAATCAGATATCCCTGCCCTAAATCGCATCCAGCGGCTGTCAGAGCCGCCAGTTGTTGAGGTGTTTCGATGCCTTCGGCGATCACTTTGATGTTCAACTTGTGCGCCATGGCGATAATTGCCTCGCAAAGCACGATGCCGTCGGTGCCGCTGGACAGATTTGAGACAAAAGTTGGATCGATTTTGATGTAATCGATATCGAAACGCTTTAAAAACGCCACCGAGCAGTAGCCAGTGCCGAAATCATCGAGCGAAATCTGCATATGCGCATGCTGGAAAGCCAACATTCGTTCCGAAACCGAGTTGGCGGTGTCCAAAAGCAGGTTTTCCGTCACCTCGATGATGATGCTGTTGGCATTCAGGTGCAGTTCCTGGAGAAAATCCAGCCATTGCTGGTAGTTGCTGCCGTCGTCACGGAACTGCCAGGCCGATTTGTTCACGCTGACCTGGAAATCGGGCAATCCCAGCGCCTGCAATTTTTGCACTTCCTGTGCCGCCTGCTTGAAAACCCAGTCGCCGATGCCGACGATCATGCCGCTGCTTTCCGCGATGCTGATAAATTCAGCAGGATTCAGCAGTCCACGCACCGGATGCTGCCAACGTACCAGCGCTTCCGCCTTGCAAATCTTGCCGCTGGCCAGGTCGATGATCGGCTGGAACAAGATCCGCAATTCGTTGTGATTGACCGCTTCGCGCAATTCGTTGACCAGGGTCATGCGTACGCGCGTGGCTTCCTGCATGAACGGAGCGAAATAATTGAAGCGATTGCGGCCCTGTTGCTTGGCCGCGTACATGGCCTGGTCGGCGTTTTTGATTAAAGTTTCAGCATCGGCGCCGTCTTCAGGGTAGAGCGTGATGCCGATGCTGCTTGAAATACGGGCAATATGCTTGTCGCCGTCGTTGCCCAGGTTGAACGGCGTGCTCATTTGCTTGAGAATTTCCTGGGCTGTGCGCACCACATCGCCGGCGTTATGCAACTCGCTGAGGATGATGGTGAATTCGTCGCCGCCCAATCGGGCCACGGTATCGGTGCCGCGCACGGTGCTGGACAAGCGGCTTGCCACTTCTTTGAGCAGCAAATCGCCTTTATCGTGGCCCAGGGTGTCGTTAATTTCCTTGAAGTGGTCAAGATCCATGAAAACCAGCGCCATCGGCAGATGGGAGCGGTCGGTCTTTTTCATTTCCTGGCGCAGATGCTCGTGGAACATGCGCCGGTTCGGCAAGCCGGTCAGCGCATCGAAATTGGCCTGGCGCCAGATCAATTCTTCCGATGCTTTCTTTTTCGTGATGTCGCTCAGCAGCGCAACGTAGCGGAAGGGATTACCCATCTCATCGTAGACGGTGTTGAAGCGCATCGCGACCAGGTATTCATCGCCGTCTTTATGCTGATGCCAGAGTTCGCCTTCCCATTGTCCGGTTTGGGCGATCGATTCGTACATGCGGGTGAAGAAGTTGATGTCTTGCCGGCTGGTCGTCAGTTCATAGCCGCGGTGGCCGATGACTTCTTTTTCCGTATAGCCGCTCAGCAGGGAGAAGGCAGGATTCACGGTCAATATGCGTCCATCGGCGTCGGTGACCATCATGCCTTCGCCGCTGTTTTGGAAAAGCAGGGCAGCCAGCTTCATGGATTCTTCGTTTTTCTTGCGTTCTTCTTCGTTGGCCAGCAGCTTTTGCTCCATTTCACGACTGGCGGCGTACAAGGCGCGGAAGCGCAGTTCGCGTTCTTCCTGCTTGGTGTAGGTGCGCAGCGAAAAATGACCTGCACCTGCCATCAGTATCAACAACATGATCAAACCAGCGCCGGCAATCAAGTAGTTTTGCTGGAGCAGCCTGGCCGATTCCAAATCGTTGCTGCCGACGACGATGATCAAGGGAAGGTTTTCAAACACTCGATAACTGAACACGCGGGTCAGGTTGTCGGTATTGCTGACAGTTTTGAAAGTCCCCGAACTGGCGCGGCGTACGTTGTCGAACAGGTCGGTCGGTCCCTGATCGCGGGCGAATGATTGTTCGAAATTGGGCACGCCGGCGATCACCTTGCCGCCGCTGTGTATCAGCGTGATCGAGATATCGGAGCTGAAACGCGAATTTTCAAACACCGTGACGTAGCGGTTGACGTTGAGCGGCGCGACGATCACTCCCAGGAATTCGCCTCTGGCGCTTTCGACGCGACGGCTGAGAAAAAACAGCCTTTGATTGCTGCGTCGTCCTATTGACGGTTCACCAATAAATAATTTGCCACGCATGGCGACATCTTGAAGCGCTTTGAAGTAGTCGCGATCACTGTATCGGGTGCCGGATATGTTATTGCCAGTGGAGGTGGCGATCGCTTCGCCTTTCGAGTCCAGAAAACTGATCCAGTACTCACTGTTGAAACCTGAACCGCGCGAGGACAACAACTCCGACATCATTTCCGGCGAGCGCCGTTGTTGAGCTGTCAGAACTTTGATGGCGTTGGCAAATCCAATCAGTGACAAGTCGACCGATTGTATCGAGTACAGCACATGCGCTTCCATCGCTTTGACGTAGTGCTCGGTCTGGGTTTTGACCGCGAGTTCGCGTTCGACGTAGGCGGTGCGGAATTGAGAAACGACAACGGCAATGGCAAGCGCAGCCATGAGGAAAAGGCCGGTGATCAGACGTCGCCGAAAGCGCAGATAAGCCGGCGACCGCAGATTTTTGCGCTGTGAGGACAAAATGTCTCCGCCAGGGGCTGTTTGTTTGCGAATTCAGTATAGGGGAAAGCAGATGTTGGCGAAATCTTATTTCCGTTTCAGTGGGGTATCAGGCCGTTCCGGCGCAGCCGCCTGTGGTTTTTGGGTTTATGGTTTACTCTAAAGATGTATATATAAAAATAGTAGTAGTTGTTAACGCAGACACTTTTCTGTGGATAAGTGTTCATTTTGGATTAAAATCAGGCGTTTACGGGCTGCATAAGCGGGCGAGAAAGCCGTGTATGAGCAAAGAACTGTTTTGGGATAAGAAAAAGCGTCCCCCAAAATTTTTTGTTTACTCACATTTCGTGCCTGTGGATATCCATAGACTTATCCACATGTCGTAAACGCCACTTTATGCGAGAAATCAGATGAATTTGGCATCAATTTTTCTTCATCCCATCATCCAGGGACCTACTGCCGGCGGCAACAACACGCCCGCGCAAGTGGCCGCGGTCTCCAATGCCGGCGGACTGGGTTCGCTGGCTTGCTCCTTACTTTCGCCGGACACCATCCGCACCCAGACTGCGCAAATCCGCGCCCTGACCGACAAGCCGTTTTGCCTGAATTTCTTCGTGTTGGAGACGCCCAAGCCGGATCCGGACGAAGTGGCCCGCGCCAAGGAATGGCTGAAGCCGATCGCGTCGTCGCTGGGCTGGACCGAAGTGCCGACGCCGGCCAAGTGGTGCGAAGACTTTGCCGCCCAGTTCGAGGCGCTGATCGAATTGCGTCCCGCCGTGGCCAGTTTTACCTTCGGTATCCTCAGCACGGAGCAGATCCGCCGCCTGCATGACGCCGGCATCGTCGTCATCGGCACCATCACCCACGCCGACGAAGCGCTGGCCTGGCAAAGCAGGGGCGGCGATGCGGTGATCGCTTCCGGCACCGAGTCCGGCGGCCATCGCGGCACCTTTATCGGCGCGCAGGAAGACGCCAAGCTGACCACTTTCGAGCTGCTGCCGACCATCGTCGAGGCGGTGCATATTCCCGTGATCGCCGCCGGCGGCATCATGGATGGCGCCGATATCAAGCGCGCGCTGGATGGCGGCGCCCAGGCGGTGCAGATGGGCACGGCGTTCCTGGTGTGCGACGAATCGTCCATCAATCCGATCTACAAGCAGCGCTTGCTGACGGCCGGCGATCATCCGACCCGGCTGACGCGCACGTTTTCCGGTCGCTATGCGCGCGGCCTGGAGAACCGGTTCATGCTTGAAATGGCTGCGGTGGAAAAACAAATCCCCGCCTATCCGATACAAAACGCATTGACCGGCGCCATCCGGGTGGAAGCGGGCAAGCGCGGCGAGACGGAATTGATGTCGCTGTGGTGCGGTAGCGGCGTCGCGCGCGCGCGGCCGATGCCGGCGGCAAAACTGATTGAAACATTGCTGGCGGAGATAGCAGCCGCCTGACCGAAACAGTACTCTTGGAGGAGAAGTTTTTGGAATCAGCAGGCATTTACGATTACATCATTATTGGTGCAGGCTCGGCGGGCTGCGTATTGGCAAACCGGTTGAGCGCGAACAGAAACGCGAATGTCCTGCTGATCGAGGCGGGTGGTAGAGACGATTATGTGTGGATCCATATTCCTGTTGGTTATCTGCATTGCATAGATAATCCGCGGACCGACTGGATGTTCCGCACCGAAGCCGATCCGGGCCTGGGCGGGCGCAGCTTGCTCTACCCGCGCGGCAAGGTGCTGGGCGGCAGTTCTTCCATCAACGGCATGATCTATATGCGCGGCCAGGGCAGCGACTACGACCGCTGGGCCGAGCTGACCGGCGACGACAGCTGGCGCTGGCAGTCGGTGCTGCCGCTGTTTAAAAAGAGCGAGGATTATCACGGCGGCGCTTCAGAATTGCATGGCGCCGGTGGTCCGTGGCGCGTGGAAAAACAGCGTTTGTCGTGGCAGATTCTTGACGCGTTCCGCGATGCGGCGGAGCAGGTCGGCATCCAGAAAGTAGACGACTTCAATCGCGGCGACAACGCCGGCTGTGGCTATTTCGACGTCAATCAAAAACGCGGCATCCGCTGGAATACGTCGAAGGCGTTTTTGAAACCGGTGTCGATGCGGCCCAACCTGACCATCATGACGGGCTGCCACGTGGAACGTTTGCAGATCGAAATGAGCGATCGCGGACCGGTGTGCAAAGGTGTGATTTTCACCGGAGGCGGCACGCAGTTCACGGCGACCGCCGACAAAGAAACCCTGCTGGCTGCTGGCGCCGTTGGTTCTCCACAAATTCTGCAATGCTCCGGCATCGGCGCGGCCGACAGCTTGCGCCAGCATGGCATCGAGCCGCTGGCCGATCTTTCCGGCGTCGGTGAAAACCTGCAAGACCATCTGCAACTGCGCATGATCTACAAACTCGGCGGCGGCGCGCGCACGCTGAACACGATGGCCGCCAGCTGGTACGGCAAGATGAAAATCGGCCTCGAATATGCGATGTTCCAGAGCGGGCCGATGTCGATGGCGCCTTCGCAGCTGGGCGCCTTTGCGCGTTCGGATGCCGGGCAAGCCACGCCGAATCTGCAGTACCACGTGCAGCCGCTGTCGCTGGAAAAATTCGGCGAACCATTGCACGCCTTTCCGGCATTCACGGCCAGCGTTTGCAATCTGCGTCCGACCTCGCGCGGCCATGTGCGCATTGCCAGCGCCGATTCGTATGCGCCGCCGAAAATTTCGCCGATGTATTTGAGCACGCCGGAAGACCGCAAAGTCGCCGCCGCCGCCTTGACATTGACGCGCCAGATCGTCGCTGCGCCGGCCTTGCAGCGCTACGCGCCGGAAGAATACAAGCCCGGCATTCAATACCGCACCGAGGAAGAATTGGCCCAGGCGGCAGGCGCGATCGGCACCACTATTTTCCATCCGGTAGGCACCTGCAAGATGGGCCGCGCCGACGATCCGAGCGCCGTGGTGGACAGTGCGCTGCGTGTAATTGGCATACAAGGACTGCGCGTGGTGGACGCGTCCGTCATGCCGTTCATAACCTCGGGAAATACCAATTCCCCGACCATCATGATTGCAGAGAAAGCTTCAGAGCTGATCCGTTCAGAGTGGAAATGAAACCCTGTACCCGCTAGGCCTAGATCAAAAGCGGACCGTAGTTATACTGTATTGTTAGCCAATTTGTTACTGTGTATGATCTAAAAAAATTTAGTAGTTTGAAAAGAATAACAAGGAGACAGGATGTCCGGCGTTATCTTGGAAACAAAGCATCTGACCAAGGAATTCAAGGGATTCACCGCGGTCAATGATGTGAACTTAAAAGTGCAGCGCGGCCACATCCACGCGCTGATCGGTCCCAATGGCGCCGGTAAAACCACGTGCTTCAATCTGCTCACCAAGTTTCTGGTGCCCACCTCGGGCCAGATCCTCTTCAACGGCAAGGACATCACCGCGGCCAAGCCGGCGCAGATCGCCCGCATGGGCGTGATCCGGTCGTTCCAGATTTCCGCCGTATTCCCGCACCTGACGGTGCTGCAAAACGTCCGCATCGGATTGCAGCGCCAGCTCGGCACCAGCTTCAATTTCTGGCAGAGCGAACGGTCGTTGAGCAAGTTGAACGACCGCGCCATGCAGCTGCTGGCCGAGGTCGACCTGACCGAATTCGCCGACACCGTCACCGTCGATATGCCCTATGGCCGCAAGCGCGCTTTGGAAATCGCCACCACGCTGGCGATGGAGCCGGAGCTGATGTTGCTGGACGAACCGACCCAGGGCATGGGCCACGAAGACGTGCACCGCGTGACGGAATTGATTAAGAAAGTTTCAGCCGGCCGCACGATCCTGATGGTCGAACACAATATGAAAGTGGTGTCCGGCATCTGCGACAAGATCTCCGTTTTGCAGCGCGGCGCGATGCTGGCCGAAGGCACTTACGCCGAAGTTTCAAGTAATCCACAAGTGATGGAAGCCTACATGGGTACCGAAGCCGCAGTACTGGAAGGAGCCCACTGATGACGGCCGCTCTGGAAATCTCCAACCTGCAAACCTGGTACGGCGAATCGCATATTTTGCACGACGTGAATCTGACGGTGCAGCCCGGCGAAGTGGTCACGCTGCTGGGCCGCAACGGCGCCGGCCGCACCACCACGCTGCGCGCGATCATGGGCCTGACCGGCGCCCGCAAGGGTTCGATCAAGGTCAACGGCGAGGAAGCGATCGGCATGCCGACCCATAAAATCGCCCACCTCGGCATCGGCTATTGCCCGGAAGAGCGCGGCATTTTCTCGTCGCTGTCGACCGAGGAAAACCTGATGCTGCCGCCGCAGCTGGCCACAGGGCAGAAGGGCATGTCGGTCGAGGAAATCTACGCGATGTTCCCCAACCTGGAAGAGCGCAAGCACAGCCAGGGCACGCGCCTGTCGGGCGGCGAGCAACAGATGCTGGCGGTGGCACGCATCCTGCGCACCGGCGCGCGCCTGCTGCTGCTGGATGAAATCTCCGAAGGCCTGGCGCCGGTCATCGTGCAAGGCCTGGCCCGGATGATCACCACGCTCAAGGCCAAGGGCTACACCATCGTCATGGTGGAACAGAATTTCCGGTTTGCCGCTCCGCTGGCGGACCGGTTTTATGTGATGGAACACGGTCAGATCGTCGAGACCTTTGTTGCATCGGAATTGAGCGCCAAGATGCCGGTCCTGACCGAACTTCTTGGTGTCTAAAGGGTTGGAAATAAGTGTACAAAAATAAGTAAACACTACTTCTTGAAAACGGAGACAAAATGAAACTTAAAGCCATCACCATCGCAGCCACCGCCGTGTGCGCACTCGGCCTGTCCTTTGCTGCCCAAGCCCAGGTTTCCGGCGACACCATCAAGATCGGCCTGATCACCGATATGTCCGGGCTGTACACGGACATCGACGGCGCCGGCGGTGCCGAGGCCATCAAGATGGCGATTGCCGACGCCGGCGTGGTCCTCGCTGGTAAAAAGGTCGAGTTCATCTCCGCCGACCACCAGAACAAGGCCGATATCGCCGCCTCCAAGGCGCGCGAATGGTTCGACCAGCAGGGCGTCGACATGCTGATCGGCGGCACCAACTCGGGCGCCAACCTGGCCATGGCCAAGGTCGCGGCCGAGAAGAAGAAAGTCTTCATTTCGATCGGTGCCGGCTCGGCCCGCTTGACCAACGAGGAATGCACGCCGTACACGATTCACTATGCCTACGACACCATCGCGCTGGCGCGCGGCACCGGCGGCGCCATCGTCAAGCAGGGCGGCAAGAGCTGGTACTTCATGACCGCCGACTACGCCTTCGGCCAGTCGCTGGAAAAAGATACGGCCGAGGTGGTGAAAGCCAACGGCGGCAAGGTGCTGGGCGCGGTCAAGCATCCGCTGTCGGCGTCGGACTTCTCGTCCTTCCTGTTGCAGGCGCAGTCGTCGGGCGCGCAGATCCTGGGCCTGGCCAATGCCGGCGGCGACGCGATCAACTCGATCAAGGCCGCCAACGAGTTCGGCATCACCAAGAAAATGAAACTGGCCGGCCTGCTGATCTTCATCAACGACGTACACTCGCTGGGCCTGAACCTGACCCAGGGCATGTACCTGACCGACGGCTGGTACTGGGATGCGAACGCCGACACCCGCGCCTGGTCGAAGCGCTACTTCGAGAAGATGAAGAAGGAACCGTCGATGCTGCAAGCGGCCGATTACTCGGCGGCGGCCAACTACCTGAAGGCGGTCAAGGCCGTCGGCAGCGACGACACCGACAAGGTCATGGCCTACTTGAAGGCAAACAAGATCAACGACATGTTCGCCAAGAACGGCGTGATCCGTCCGGACGGCCGCATGGTCCACGACATGTACCTGATGGAAGTGAAGAAGCCGTCGGAATCGAAATACCCATGGGATTACTACAAGGTCCTCGCCACCATTCCGGGCGACCAGGCTTACGCCACCAAGGCGGAAACCAAATGCTCCCTGTGGAAATAAGCTGAGTTGTACACAGGCCGCGCCAGCGCGCGCGGCCTTTTTCTGGTGCCACGCCTGCCCGTCCGGGACGGCGATCTTTATATTGTGATCTCATGGAAATATTCGGCTACCCCTTGCCCATGATTATGAGCCAGCTGATGCTGGGCCTGGTCAACGGCTCCTTCTATGCCATGCTGTCGCTCGGCCTGGCGGTGATCTTCGGCTTGCTGAACGTGATTAATTTCTCGCACGGTGCGCTGTACATGATGGGCGCGTTTGTCGCCTGGATGGGCATGGCCTACCTCGGCCTGAACTACTGGGTGATGCTGGTGCTGGCGCCGCTGGTGGTCGGCGTGTTCGGCATCATCATCGAAAAGACCATGTTGCGCTGGCTCTACAAGCTGGACCATCTTTACGGCCTGCTGCTGACCTTCGGCATCACGCTGCTGGTCGAAGGCGTGTTCCGCTCGTTCTACGGCGTGTCCGGCCAACCGTTCCAGGTGCCGGAGGCGCTGGCCGGGGCGACCGACCTCGGCTTCATGGTGCTGCCGAATTACCGCGCCTGGGTGGTGGTGGCGTCGGTGGCGGTGTGCCTGTCGACCTGGTTCGTCATCGAGAAGACCAAACTGGGCGCCTACTTGCGCGCCGGTACCGAGAATCCCAAGCTGGTCGAAGCCTTCGGCATCAACGTCCCGCTGATGGTCACGCTGACCTATGGCTTCGGCGTCGCTTTGGCGGGCTTTGCAGGGGTGCTGGCGGCCCCGGTGATCCAGGTGCAGCCCCTGATGGGTCAGAACCTGATTATCGTCGTATTCGCCGTTGTAGTGATCGGTGGCATGGGTTCGATCATGGGCTCCATCCTCACCGGCCTCGGCCTGGGCATCATCGAAGGCCTGACCAAGGTGTTCTACCCCGAGTTTTCGTCGACGGTGGTGTTCCTGGTGATGGTCATCGTGTTGCTGATCCGTCCTGCCGGCTTGTTCGGCAAAGAAAAATAAGAGGCCGCACATGAATAAGAACTTAGGTTATCTCGTCGCTTTCGCCATCGCGCTGGCGGCGCCGTTTGTCGGCTATCCGATCTTCCTGGCCAAGCTGTTGTGTTTTGCGCTGTTCGCCAGCGCCTTCAACCTGCTGATCGGCTTCACCGGTTTGCTGTCGTTCGGCCACGCGGCCTTCTTCGGCGCCGCCGGCTACGTGGCCGGCAACGCGATGAAGGTGTGGGGCTTGCCGGTCGAGCTGGGCCTGCTGGCCGGCGTCGCGGCCGGCGCGCTGGTCGGCCTGGTGATGGGCGCGCTGGCGATCCGGCGCCAGGGCATCTACTTCTCGATGATCACGTTGGCGCTGGCGCAGATGGTGTACTTCGGCGCGCTGCGCGCCGGCGAGTTCACCGGCGGCGAAGACGGCTTGCAAGGTGTTCCACGTGGAAAATTGCTGGGCCTGGTCGACCTGTCCAACGATACCGCGCTGTACTTCTTCGTGCTGGGCATCGCCGTGCTGGCCTTCATGCTGATCGTGCGCACCGTGCATTCGCCGTTCGGCCAGGTGCTGAAGGCGATCAAGGAAAACGAGCCGCGCGCGATTTCGCTGGGCTACGATGTGGACAAGTACAAGCTGCTGGCCTTCGTGCTGTCGGCCGCGCTGACCGGCCTGGCCGGCGCCTCCAACATGCTGGTGCAGGGTTTCGAAACGCTGACCGACGTGCACTGGAGCATGTCGGGCCTGGTGATCCTGATGACCTTGGTCGGCGGCATGGGCACGTTTGCCGGTCCGATGCTGGGCGCCATCCTGATCATCGCGCTGGAAAACAAGCTGGGCGATTTCGGCATCTTCATGGTCTCGCATACCGGCATCGAATGGTTCAACACCATCGGCGAGGCGGTCAACATGGTGATCGGCTTTATCTTCATCGTTTGCGTGTTGTTGTTCCGGCGCGGCATAGTCGGCGAGATCGTCGCCAAGTTTGCCTTCAACAGCGGCAAAAAAACAGCTTGATGTAGCGCACACGCCGGACGTTCTGTCCGGCGTTTTTTTTTCATCGGTAGTAAATTTTCGTCTGGCCACAGGCCGGAGTGGGAGTAGTCCGTCCGTAACTTTTATCGACATAGAGGATGACAATGTATATCAACAAAATTACGCTGGCGCTGGTCGGCATTGGGTTGGCCGCTTGCGGCGCCAACGAGCACAACTCGACCGAGGATTTGAACGTGCTGCCGACGTACCTGGGCACCATCAGCAGTAAGACCTACGACGGCACCACCGACGATTTGCTGACCGCCGGCCTGGGTGCGACCGGCCTGGCCGGCGCCACGCCCGCGTATGCCGACCCGGCCAATCCCACTGCCGCCGAGCTGCGCCGCAACGCCATCCACGCCAACTACCGCGCCGTGCTCGACATCAACGTCAACAGCGGCTACGGCACCTTGTACGGCCCGAATGTGGATGCCAAGGGCGCGATCGGATCGGGGCAGGGCATGATCGCCGGCACCGAGTACATCGCCTACTCCGACGACGGCACCGGCAACCAGAACGTGACGCTGATGGTGCAGGTGCCGAACGGCTTCGACATCAACAACCCCTGCATCGTCACCGGCACCTCGAGCGGATCGCGCGGCGTGTACGGCGCCATCGGCAGCGCCGGCGAATGGGGCCTGAAGAACAACTGCGCCGTGGCCTATGCCGACAAGGGCAGCGGCAACGGCCTCTACACGTTTGACGACGACAGCGTGAACCAGCAAAACGGCGTGCGCGCCACTCGCACCGCGGCCGGCAAGAACGCCATCTTCGCACCGGCGCTGAGCGATGCCGACCGCACCGCGTTCGCCTCGTCGTCGCCGGCGCGCATCGCCTTCAAGCACGCACACTCGCAGCAGAACCCGGAAAAGGATTGGGGCAAGGTCACGCTGCAATCGCTGGAATTCGCCTTCTATGTGCTCAATGAAAAGTACGGCGTGCTGGCCAAGGACAACAAAAGCCACATCGTGCGCCTGACGCCGAAGAACACGGTGACGATCGCCTCCAGCATTTCCAACGGCGCCGGCTCGGCTCTGCTGGCTGCGGAACAGGACACCAAGGGCCTTATCGGCGGCGTGGCGGCCACCGAGCCGCAGGTGCAGCCCAAGGCCGCCACCGGCTACACGGTGCGCCAGGGCGGCGTCAACGTGACGGGGCAGGGCAAGGCGCTGTTCGACTACTCGACCTATGCCGCGCTGTACCAGCCGTGCATCGCATCGACCGCCGCCGCACCGGGACGCTGCACCGCGCTGGCCGCCAAAGGCTTGCTGACCGGCGCCGACCTGCCATCGCAGCAGGCCGATGCCAAGGCCCGCCTGAAGGCCTACGGCTGGCTGGTGGATTCCGATATTCTGCAGGCGGCCCACTCCGGCACCAACATCCTGGTGGCGGTGACGTATGCCAACGCCTACGGCAAGTTCTCGGTGACGGACAAGGTGTGCGGATTCTCGTTCGCCGCGACCGATGTGACGGGTTCGCCGGTGGCCTTCACGGCGGCGCAAAAGGCCAGCAGCTTCGCGACGCAAAGCGGCATCATCGGCAGCGTGGTCTATGAGAATTCGGTAGGCGGCGCCAAGGCCTACAACTTCGGCGTGTCGCCGAGCAGCACGCTGGCGGACCAGTCGCTGGACGGCTTCCTGTGCCTGCGCTCGCTGGCGACGGGTGTCGATCCTGTCACCGGCGGCGCCCTGGGCGCGACGCTGGCGGCACAGAGCGCACGCGTGAAGGCGGGCATGGCCGAGGTCGCGGCGACCGGCAATCTGCACGGCAAGCCGGCCATCATCGTTCAGGGACGCAGCGACACGCTGATCCCGGTCAACTTTGCTTCGCGTTCCTATGTGGGCTTGAATGCATCGGTGGAGGGTGGGGCGAGCAAGCTGCGCTACATCGAAGTGACCAACGCCAATCACTTCGACTCGTTCACCAACGCGCTGCCGGCCAATATCGTGCCGCTGCACGTCTACCTGTTCCGCGCGCTGGATGCGATGCTGGCCAACCTGCGCAGCTCGGCCGTGGCCTTGCCGCCGTCGCAGGTGGTGCGCACCGTGCCACGCGTCGATAATACGACGCTGATCACCGTGGCCAATGTACCGCCGATCGCCGCCGCGCCTGGCGCCAACGCCATCACGGTCACCGGCACCACGGTCGATGTGCCCAACTGACGTAACCCGTAAAGCCTGGGGTCTGACCCCGTACGGGGTCAGACCCCTTCGGAGCGCCGTGCGGGGTTATAGCGCCGCAGCGTAGATCGCCCTCGCATCGTCGCGCGTGACGGTGCGGGGGTTATTCCCCAACAAGCGGGTCTGGAGCATGGCGTCATCCGCCAGCCGGTCCAGATCCGTTTCCTTGATCCCCACCTGCTGCAAAGTCCGTTCTATCCCCGTGATGGTGGCGATTTGTTGCATCGCAACAACCAGCGCCTCCGCCCTCGCCTCGGCGCTGCCGCTGGCCTGAGGCACGACGATCTCCGCCAGTTCCGCATACAGCGTGGCCGCCTCCGGCGCATTGAAGCGCAGCACGTGCGGCAGCACCAGTGAGTTCGACAGCCCATGTGGCACGTGGAATATGCCCCCTATCGGATACGCCAGCGCATGCACCGCCGCCACCGGCGCGTTGGAAAATGCCTGTCCCGCCAGCATCGCGCCGAGCAGCATGGCCTGCCGCGCCGCCAGGTCGCGGCCGTTTTCGCAAGCGCGGATCAGGTTGGTGGAAAGCAGGCCCAGCGCCTTGCGCGCAAAGATATCGGACAGCGGGTTCTTTTTATGGCGGCTGGTGTAGGCCTCGATGGCATGCACCATCGCGTCGATGCCGGTCGCGGCGGTGACCAAGGGCGGCAGGCCGATGGTTAGTTCGGCATCCAGCAATGCCAGATCGGCATAGAGTTGCGGCGCGACCACGCCCATTTTCGTGGTAGTGCCGGTGGTAACGATGGCGATGTTGGTGACCTCGGAGCCGGTGCCGGCGGTAGTGGGAATCTGCACCAAAGGCAGCCGCGCACCCTGCACGTTGCCGATGCCGTAGATGGCGCTCAGCGGCTGGTCGCTGCCGGCCAGCACGGCGATCAGCTTCGCCACGTCCATCGAGCTGCCGCCGCCGAGGCCGATGACGAGATCGGTGCGGTGCTTGCGGGCGGCGGCCACGGCGTCCAGTACCACCTGCTCCGGCGGGTCCGCCACGACCTTGGAATAGATCTCCACCGCCACCCCGGCGGCGCGCAGGCTGGCGGCCGGAGTCTCGACCAGGCCGGTTGCCAGGAAGCCGGGATCGGTGACGAGCAGGGCGCGCCGGGCCGCAGGGAAGCGCTGGACGATATGCTCGCCCAATCGCCCGGCTGCGCCGAGCTCGGAAACGATGTGGGCGACGGTGCTGAATGCGAACGCTGGGAATTCGGTCATGGCGGTTCCAGGATGAGTGATTTCACGTGAAGCTTACCTCATGCGAGGGCCTCGTGCCTGTCGCCGTCCATGCAGGATGTGCATGAGCCGCTTCGAATTTCTTCCGTACAATGTAGCCTTCGCAAGCGTTAAGGATGGCAAGGTGATGGTCGATTATCTGGTGTTGGGAGTGGCTGCGTTCGGTGCGGGTCTGGTGGATGCGGTGGTCGGGGGCGGGGGACTGATACAACTGCCGGCGATGTTCTCGGTGTTTCCCAACATGGCGCCCGCCACGCTGATCGGCACCAACAAGCTGGCCAGCATCTTCGGCACCAGCGTGGCGGCGGTCAGCTACGCGCGCCGTGTTGCCATCGCCTGGTCGGTCGCTACCCCTGCCGCGCTGGCGGCGCTGGTCTTCGCCTTCCTCGGCGCGTACACGGTGACCAAGGTGTCGGCCGAGTTCATGCGCCTGTTGCTGCCGGTGGTGCTGGTGGCGGTCGCCATCTACACCTTCGCCAAGAAGGATTTCGGCAGCGTGCATGCGCCCATCCACTCGGGTGCGAGGGAGCAGACGCTGGCGCTGCTGATCGGCGCCGGCATCGGCTTCTACGACGGCTTCTTCGGCCCCGGCACCGGCAGCTTCCTGGTGTTCCTGTTTGTGCGCATCTTCGGCTTCGACTTCCTCGGCGCTTCGGCCGTGGCCAAGGTCGTCAATGTGGCCTGTAACTTTGCCGCGCTGATCTGGTTCGGCTACAGCGGCCACCTCATTTGGCAGCTGGGCGCGACGATGGCGGTGGCGCAGATCGCCGGCTCCATCATCGGCTCGCGCATGGCGATGAAGCATGGCAGCGGATTCGTCCGCAAGTTGTTCCTGGTCGTGGTCACGATACTTATCCTGAAAACTGGCTACGATGCATGGTTGCGTTGGTGACACTGTTTCACGTGGAACCAAAAAAGGGCGCTTATTGGGAACGATAAGCGCCCTTTTTCAATGTTTCACGTGGAACAATTTGGTGATATTTTTTTGCTTAAAAAAGTCGCAGCAGCAAAAAGACTCTATAATCTGACCTTGATCCCTTCGCTTTAACCAATTCCAACATGCTATTTCCTACAAAATTCGACGTCATCGTCGTCGGTGGTGGTCACGCCGGCACCGAGGCGGCCCTCGCTTCGGCCCGCATGGGCCAGAAGACCTTGCTGCTCACGCATAACATTGAGACGCTGGGCCAGATGTCGTGCAACCCATCCATCGGCGGCATCGGCAAAGGCCATCTGGTCAAAGAAGTCGACGCCATGGGCGGCGCCATGGCCATCGCCACCGATGAGTCGGGCATCCAGTTCCGCATCCTGAACTCGTCCAAAGGCCCTGCCGTGCGCGCTACCCGCGCCCAGGCCGACCGCATCCTGTACAAGCAAGCCATCCGTTCGCGCCTGGAAAACCAGCCCAACCTGTGGCTGTTCCAGCAGGCTGTCGACGACCTGATGGTGGAGGGCGACCGCGTGATCGGCGCCGTCACCCAGATCGGCCTGAAGTTCTTGGCGCCGGCCGTGGTGCTGACCGCCGGTACTTTCCTCGACGGGAAGATCCACGTCGGCCTGCAGAACTACTCGGCCGGCCGCGCCGGCGATCCACCGGCGATCTCGCTGTCGGCCCGCCTGAAGGAACTGAAGCTGCCGCAAGGCCGCCTGAAGACCGGCACGCCGCCGCGCATCGACGGCCGCAGCATCGACTTCTCGCTGATGACCGAACAGCCTGGCGACCTCGATCCGGTGCCGGTATTCTCGGTGATGGGCAATGCCGCCATGCACCCCGCGCAGATGCCGTGCTGGGTCACGCACACCAACACCCAGACCCACGACATCATTCGTGCCGGCCTGGATCGCAGCCCGATGTACACCGGCGTCATCGAAGGTGTCGGCCCGCGCTACTGCCCGTCGATCGAAGACAAGATCCACCGCTTCTCGGCCAAGGAATCGCACCAGATCTTCCTGGAACCGGAAGGCCTGACGACCAACGAATTCTATCCAAACGGCATCTCCACCAGCCTGCCATTCGACGTGCAGATCGCCCTGGTGCGCTCGATGAAGGGCATGGAAAACGCCCACATCCTGCGTCCCGGCTACGCCATCGAATACGATTATTTCGACCCGCGCGGCCTTAAAGCTTCGTTGGAAACCAAGGCGGTTGGCGGCTTGTACTTCGCCGGCCAGATCAACGGCACCACCGGCTACGAAGAAGCGGCGGCGCAGGGCATGCTGGCCGGTATCAACGCCGCGCTGCAAACCCAGGGCCGTGAAGCCTGGACGCCGGCTCGTTCGGAAGCCTATCTGGGCGTGATGGTCGACGACCTGGTCACGCAAGGCGTAATGGAACCGTACCGCATGTTCACCAGCCGCGCCGAGTATCGCCTGAGCCTGCGTGAGGATAATGCCGACATGCGCCTGACCGAAATCGGCCGCAAACTGGGCGTGGTTGGCGATGCGCAGTGGCAGGCATTCGAGACCAAACGCGAAGCCGTCGCGCGCGAACTGGAGCGTTTGCGCTCCACGTGGGTCAATCCGCGCATCCTGGAAGCGGCTGAATCCGAGCGCGTTATTGGCCAGGCGATCGAGCGCGAGTACTCGCTGGCGAACCTGCTGGCCCGTCCCGGCGTCGACTACGACAAGCTGATGAGCCTGTCCGGCATCGACGGCCGCGAGCTGGCCGGTCCTGGCGTGGCTGACGAAGCAGTGCGCGAACAGGTCGAAATCCAGCTCAAATATTCGGGCTATATCGACCGCCAGACCAAGGAAGTCGAGCGCCACGAGCACTACGAAAACCTGAAATTGCCGGAAGGTTTCAACTACCTGGACATCACCGCGCTGTCGGTGGAAGTGCGCCAGAAGCTGCACGCGCAGCGTCCGGAAACGCTGGGACAGGCATCGCGCATCTCCGGCGTGACGCCGGCGGCGATTTCGCTGCTGCTGGTGCACCTGAAGAAAGCCGGTTTCGGCGGGTTTGTTAGTCCAGATAATGCTCAAAAAGATGAGGTTGTTCAATGAAGGTGTTTGACCGTGTAGCAATTGCGGATGTTTTAAAACAAGGCATCAACAGTCTGAAGCTGGGCCTCGGCGACGACCAGGTGGAAAAATTGCTGGACTACCTGGCGCTGCTGAACAAGTGGAATTCGGTGTACAACCTGACCTCGGTGCGCGATCCGATGCAGATGGTCACCTTGCATGTGCTGGACTCGCTGGCGGCGGTACCTGCCTTCGCCGGCGCGCAGAATGTGCTGGACGTGGGAGCAGGGGGCGGCTTGCCGGGCATGGTGCTGGCGATCAGCCGCCCGGACATGAAAGTGTCGATGATCGATACGGTGCACAAGAAGACCGCGTTCCTGAACCAGGTGAAGGCGGAGCTGGGCCTGGCCAACGTGACGGTGTACACCAAGCGCGTGGAGCAGCTGGAAGTGAAGACGAAATTCGACGTCATCACCTCGCGGGCTTTTGCCGACCTTTCCGACTTCGTCAACTGGTCGGGGCACCTGCTGCAAGAGGGCGGGCGATTCATAGCCCTGAAAGGAACGGCGCCGGCAGAGGAGCGAGAGCGACTGCCAGAGCCATGGAAAGTGCAGAAACTGGAGCCTTTAGAAGTACCGGGGCTGGACGCGGAGCGCCACCTGGTTTTCATCCAAGCCGAAACTAAGTAAATGATTTATACGGTATAAACGGTTTATACAGTTTATTTTGTATAAACAGTATAAATCGTTTATATCGTTTTAATAGTATAAATAATTAAGAAGCACAACCCAAAGAAATACATGGCGAAAATTTTTTGCGTAGCGAATCAAAAGGGTGGCGTAGGTAAGACTACCACGACGGTCAACCTGGCCGCCGGATTGGCAAAGCTGAACCAGCGAGTGTTGCTGGTCGACCTGGACCCACAAGGCAATGCCACGATGGGCGCAGGCATCAACAAGGCGGGGCTGCCTGCATCGACCTATGAGGTGATGCTGGGCGAATCCGACGTGGCCACCGCGCGCCAGCGTTCGGAGCCGGGCCAGTTCGACGTGCTGCCTTCCAACCGCGAGCTGGCCGGCGCCGAAGTCGAGATGGTCTCGCTGGAAAACCGCGAGCGCCGCCTGAAGGACGCGCTGGCCCTGGTCG
The DNA here is from genome assembly GCF_036688705.1 of Duganella sp. S19_KUP01_CR8. NCBI lineage: Bacteria > Pseudomonadati > Pseudomonadota > Betaproteobacteria > Burkholderiales > Oxalobacteraceae > Duganella > Duganella sp. S19_KUP01_CR8. The sequence continues at coordinate 129,739 of NZ_JAQQPR010000006.1, forward strand.
ACAGCGAGTACGACTTCATCCTGATCGACTGCCCGCCGGCGTTGTCGATGCTGACCTTGAACGGCCTGTGCGCCGCGCACGGCGTCATCATCCCTATGCAGTGCGAGTACTACGCGCTGGAAGGTTTGTCCGACCTGGTCAACACGATCAAGAAGGTGCACGCCAACCTGAACCCGGACCTGAAGATCATCGGCCTGCTGCGCGTGATGTTCGATCCGCGCATGACGCTGTCGCAGCAAGTGTCGGCCCAGCTGGAGCAGCACTTCGGCGACAAGGTCTTCAAAACCATCATCCCCCGCAACGTACGCCTGGCCGAAGCGCCGTCCTACGGCCTGCCGGGCGTCACCTTCGATCCATCCTCCAAGGGTGCGCAGGCGTATATCGCCTTCGGCGCCGAGATGGTCAAGCGCATCAAGAAAATGTAAGGCAATAAAATGGCAACCAAAAAACTCAAAGGCCTGGGTCGCGGCCTGGAAGCGCTGCTCGGCGGCGACGGCGACATCACCACCCCGGACGCCAACACGCCGTCCGAACTCCCGGTCACGCAAATGCAGGCTGGTAAATATCAGCCACGTACCCGTATGGATGAGGGCGGCTTGCAGGAGCTGGCCGCGTCGATCAAGACCCAGGGCATCATGCAGCCCATCCTGGTCCGTCCGGTCGGCAGCGACAAGCTGACCGGCGCCATCAAGTACGAGATCATCGCCGGCGAACGCCGTTTCCGCGCCGCGCAAATCGCCGGCCTGGAAGTGCTGCCGGTTTTGGTGCGCGATGTGGACGACCAGGCCGCCGCCGCGATGGCCCTGATCGAGAACATGCAGCGCGAGGATTTGAATCCGCTGGAAGAGGCGCAGGGCATACACCGCCTGATCACCGATTTCAGTTTCACGCACGAGCAGGCGGCCACGGCCGTTGGTCGTTCGCGCAGCGCCGTGTCCAACCTGCTGCGTTTGATGAACCTGGCCAATCCGGTGCAGACCATGCTGATGGCCGGCGACATCGACATGGGCCACGCCCGCGCGTTGTTGTCGGTGGATGCGGCGACGCAGATCAACCTGGCCAATATGGTCATCGCCAAACGGTTGTCGGTACGTGAAACTGAAAAGTTGGTGGCAAAAACGCTGGAAGATCAAAAAGCCTCGCCGACCGAAGCGCGCCAGAAAGAAAAGTCCGGCGACATTGTCCGCCTGGAGGAAGAGCTGTCCGACAAGCTGGCCACGCCGGTGGTGTTCAAGATGGGCACCAAGGGACGCGGCCAGATGATCATCGACTTCGCCGACCTCGACATCCTCGACGGCGTCCTCGCCCGCCTGCGCGCCTAAACCCGGGGTCAGGTCCCCCATTAGAGCATGAGCCCGGCTGCGCCAGCCGAGCTCATGCTCTAATGGGGGACCTGACCCCGACGTTGTGACCCCACGTTGCAACAGAGGCAATAAAAAACGAAAACGCTTAACTGGTTCCAACTTGGTGCAACCGGCTTGGAAATGTTTATAAAAGCGTCGCTTTCGTGCACCAATTGCTCTGCTGCGGTGCAGCAATGTTTGACGTGATACAGTAAAGACACATATAATCCCGTGTCTTTGGGTTTTATCGGCTTTTCAGGGGGCTCGCCAGATGAATGATTCGACGAGTATTTCCAAGCCGGTGTTTAAAGTCGTCGCCCTCCAGTTAGCCATCGCAACTGGATTCGCCTTGCTCGCCTGGAACTTGGGTGGAGTGCTCAAAGCTTGGTCGGCCGCCTATGGCGGAGCAATCGCAGTCATCGGGAGTCTGATGTACGCGATGATTGTTGCGGGCGGAACAAATGACGCCAAAAAAGCTTTCCGGTCGCATGTACGCGCCGAAGTTGTAAAAATATTTATCACGGTAGTGCTGTTTGTTTTGGCACTGGCGCTGTTTCAGTCGGCCTCTTGGTTATGGCTGATCTTGGGTTTCGCGGTGGCAACCTTAGCTTATTGGTTTTCACTGCTCGCAATTTAATCACCAAAATCTAATACTTTTATGACCACAGAAAACGCTGTAGGGGCACACGATGCGCCCACCAACATTGAGTATATTCAGCACCACCTGTCGCACCTGAAGTCTGCCGACGGCGCTTATAACCTGGACACGTTCTGGGTTTCGGCCGTTCTGGGCATGATTTTCCTCGGTGTGTTCTACCTGGCGTCGCGTCGCGCGACCGCCGGCGTACCGGGCAAGCTGCAAAACTTCGTCGAAGCCGTCATGGAGCTGGTCAACGAAGTCGTCAATTCCGCATTCCACGCCAAGAGCAAGGTCATCGCACCGCTGGCTATCACGATCTTCTGCTGGGTTTGGCTGATGAACGCGATGGACTTCCTGCCGGTCGATCTGCTGCCTAAGCTGCTTGGCTACGCTGGCGTCCACAAACTGCGTGTCGTGCCGACCGCGGACGTCAACCACACTTTCGGCATGTCGTTCGGCGTCATGCTGTGCATTATTGGTTTCTCGATCAAAGCCAAAGGTCTCGGCGGCTGGGGTAAAGAATTGCTGACCGCTCCGTTCCATGCGCATGGCTTCATGGCTATCGTGCTGGCTCCGGTCAACTTCGCCTTCCAGATGATCGAGTTGCTGGCTAAGCCACTGTCGCTGTCGCTGCGACTCTTCGGCAATATGTACGCCGGCGAGCTGCTGTTCATTCTGATCGCTCTGCTGCCATGGTGGGCGCAGTGGCTGCTGGGTGGTCCTTGGGTTATCTTCCACATCCTGGTGGTGACCCTGCAAGCGTTTGTGTTTATGGCGTTGACTGTCGTGTACCTGAGCCTCGCGGTTGAGAAGCACTAAGCAACTTAGTTTTAACTTTTTAGTATCTGTAGTCTTTTTTAAAATCTTAGGAGAAATTCAATGCAAGCTCTGATCGCACAAGTACAAAGCATGACCGTTCTGGCCGCAGCAATCATCATCGGCCTGGCCGCTATCGGCACCGCACTCGGTTTCGCAATTCTGGGCGGCAAATTCCTGGAAGCTTCGGCTCGTCAACCAGAACTGATGCCACAACTGCAAACCAAACTGTTCGTTATCGCTGGTCTGCTGGATGCGATCTCGATGATCGGCGTCGGCGTTGCTCTGCTGTACACCTTCAGCAACCCATTCCTGGCAGCTGTTCTGGCGGCACATTAATTCGCTCCCTTCTAGGAGAAACTTTTAGTTAGGAGCAAAGGTATGGACATCAATATGTCTCTCATCGGTCAGATGATCACCTTCGCGGTGTTGGTCTGGGTTTCGATGAAGTTCGTATTTCCATCGCTGAATGCAGCGTTGGATGAGCGTGCCAAGCGTATCGCTGACGGTCTGGCTGCGGCCGACCAAGGCCAGCAAGCGATGGTAGTGGCTGAGAAGCGCGCCAGCGAAGCGCTGGCAGGTGCACGCGAAGAAGCTTCGCAACGCGTTGCCGACGCTGAAAAGCGCGCGCAACTGGTGGCAGAAGAAATCAAAGCAAATGCACAAGCCGAAGCGGACCGCATCATTGCGCAAGCCAAGGCCGACGCCGATCAGCAACTGGCCAAAGCGCGCGACACGCTGCGCGCTCAGGTGGCTGACCTGGCTGTGAAGGGCGCCGAGCAAATCCTCAAGCGCGAAGTCAACGCGTCGGCCCACGCCGATTTGTTGTCGCGCCTGTCTGTCGAGCTGTAATCATGGCAGAAAACGCAACCGTCGCCCGTCCCTACGCGGAAGCTTTGTTCCGCGTAGCCCAAGCAGGTAAGGAATCGTTCAACCTCGCGGCGTGGTCCGAACTGGTGGCCGAACTGGCCCAGATCGGTGCCCACCCCGAGGTGCAAGCATTCGCCCGCAACCCGAAAGCTTCGGCTAGCGATGTGAGCGCCGCCATTACGGCACTGGTCAAGTCGCCGTTGAACACGGAAGCGAAAAACTTCCTGGCGATGCTGGTCGAGAATGGCCGCATCAGTCTGCTGCCGGAAATCGGCGCGCAATTCCAGGCGTTGAAAAACGCCACGGAAGGTGCGGCAGACGCCGACATCACCAGCGCGTTCGACCTGAGCGCGGCTCAAGTGAGCGAGCTGATCGCCACGCTGGAGAAGAAATTCAGCCGCAAGCTGAACCCGGTCGTGACCGTGGATCCAGCGTTGATCGGTGGCGTGCGCGTCGTTGTTGGCGATCAGGTGCTGGACACGTCGGTCCGCGCCAAGTTGCAGCAATTGCATGTTGCGCTGGTCGCGTAAGCGCCGCTTAGAACAGATTCTTCCCCTCGCGCAAGCTGAGAGAAACACTTTTAGGAGTTAGTATGCAACTCAACCCATCTGAAATCAGCGAGCTGATCAAGAGCCGTATCCAAGGCCTTGATGGCGGCGCTGAAGTACGCAACCAAGGCACGGTTATTTCCGTCGCCGACGGTATCGTCCGCATCCACGGCCTGTCGGACGTGATGCAGGGCGAAATGCTGGAATTCCCTGGTAACACCTTTGGTCTGGCGATGAACCTGGAGCGTGACTCCGTCGGCGCCGTGATTCTGGGTGCTTACGAGCACATCTCCGAAGGCGACACGGTCAAGTGCACCGGCCGCATTCTGGAAGTGCCGGTCGGTCCTGAACTGCGTGGCCGTGTGGTCAACGCCCTGGGCCAGCCGATCGACGGCAAAGGCGCCATCGACGCCAAGCTGACCTCGCCAATCGAAAAGATCGCTCCAGGCGTTATCGCCCGTGAGTCCGTCTCGCAGCCTATGCAGACCGGTCTGAAATCGATCGACGCGATGGTACCAATTGGCCGTGGCCAGCGCGAGCTGATCATTGGCGACCGTCAAACCGGTAAGTCCGCCGTAGCGGTTGATGCGATCATCAACCAAAAAGGCCAGGGCATGACCTGCATCTACGTGGCTATCGGTCAGAAAGCCTCGACGATCAAAAACATCGTGCGTTCGCTGGAAGCGCATGGCGCGATGGAGTACACCATCGTCGTCGCCGCCACCGCGTCGGAATCGGCAGCGATGCAGTACATCTCGGCCTACTCCGGCTGCACCATGGGCGAATACTTCCGCGACCGCGGTGAAGACGCGCTGATCGTGTACGATGACCTGTCGAAGCAAGCAGTTGCCTACCGTCAGATCTCGCTGCTGCTGCGCCGTCCACCAGGCCGCGAAGCTTACCCTGGCGACGTGTTCTACCTGCACAGCCGTCTGCTGGAACGCGCAGCACGCGTCAACGCCGACTACGTCGAAGCCTTCACCGGTGGCGCAGTCAAAGGCAAGACCGGCTCGCTGACCGCACTGCCGATCATTGAAACCCAGGCTGGCGACGTTTCGGCGTTCGTGCCAACCAACGTGATTTCGATTACCGACGGCCAGATCTTCCTGGAAACCTCGCTGTTCAACGCCGGTATCCGTCCTGCGATTAACGCCGGTATCTCGGTGTCGCGCGTTGGTGGCGCCGCCCAGACCAAGGTCATCAAAAACCTGTCCGGCGGTATCCGTACCGACTTGGCGCAGTACCGTGAACTGGCTGCGTTCGCGCAGTTCGCTTCCGACCTGGACGAATCGACCCGCAAGCAGCTGGACCGCGGTGCCCGCGTGACCGAACTGCTCAAGCAGGCTCAGTACTCGCCACTGTCGATCTCCCTGATGGCCGCTTCGCTGTTCGCAGTGAACAAGGGCTTCCTGGATGATGTCTCGGTCAAGCAAGTGCTGTCGTTCGAAGCTGGCCTGCACGGCTACCTGAAGACCAAGCAAGCTGACCTGCTGTCCAAGATTGAAGCATCGAAGCAACTGGACAAAGACGGCGAAGCAGCGCTGTCGGCCGCCATTGCCGACTTCAAGAAATCCGGCGCATATTAAGCTAAACGGCGGTCCAGGTTGAACCCTGGGTCGCCTGCAGCGCAGAAGGAGTAAGGACTCATGGCAGCAGGCAAAGAGATACGTGGCAAGATCAAAAGCGTAGAAAATACGAAGAAGATCACCAAGGCGATGGAAATGGTCGCCGCATCGAAAATGCGCAAAGCGCAGGATCGCATGCGCGCCGCCCGTCCCTACAGTGAGAAGATTCGCAATATCGCCGCTAATCTGGCTACCGCAAATCCGGAATACACCCACCCGTTCCTGGCTGAAGAGCAAAAGGAACAGGCGAAGGCAATTGGCTTCATCGTCGTCACCACGGACAAAGGTCTGTGCGGCGGTATGAACACCAACGTGCTGCGCATGGTGACGGCGAAAACCCGTGAGCTGGAAACAGCCGGCAACAAGATTGCCGCGGTAGCTATCGGTAACAAAGGTTTGGGTTTTTTGAATCGCGTGGGCATTCCTGTCGTTGCGCAAGTAACGCAGATCGGCGACACGCCGCACCTGGAAAAACTGATCGGACCCGTCAAGGTCATGCTCGAGAAGTTCCAGAACGGCGAAGTCGACGCAGTCTACCTGTGCTACACCAAGTTCATTAACACGATGAAGCAAGAGCCGGTAGTGGAGCAGTTGCTGCCACTGCCAGCCGCGAAGACGCAGGCCGACGCGGGTAATCACAACTGGGATTACATCTACGAGCCGGATGCTGCGACCGTGATTGATGAGCTGCTGGAGCGCTATGTTGAAGCGCTGGTGTACCAGTCGGTGGCGGAAAACCTGGCGTCCGAGCAATCGGCGCGTATGGTGGCGATGAAGGCTGCGAGCGACAACGCTGGCAGCGTGATCGGCGAGTTGAAGCTGATCTACAACAAAACCCGCCAAGCTGCGATTACCAAAGAACTTTCCGAAATCGTCGCCGGTGCGGCTGCGGTTTAAACGAATTAAACTATATAGAAGGAACGAACATGGCTGATGGCAAAATCGTTCAGTGTATCGGCGCTGTGGTGGACGTAGAGTTTCCACGCAACGCGATGCCTAAGGTATTCGATGCCTTGAAAATGGCTGGCTCCGAGCTGACCCTGGAAGTACAACAACAGCTGGGCGACGGCGTGGTCCGTACCATTGCTCTGGGTTCGTCCGACGGCCTGCGCCGCGGCATGATGATCCAGAACACCGGCAAACCAATCATGGTGCCAGTGGGCAAAGCGACCCTGGGTCGCATCATGGACGTGCTGGGCAACCCGATCGACGAATGCGGCCCGGTGTCGCACGAGCAGACCGCGTCGATCCACCGCGCTCCTCCTGCGTACGACGAACTGTCGCCATCGCAAGAGCTGCTGGAAACCGGCATCAAGGTGATCGACCTGGTGTGCCCGTTCGCCAAAGGCGGTAAAGTCGGCCTGTTCGGCGGCGCCGGCGTCGGCAAGACCGTGAACATGATGGAACTGATCAACAACATCGCCAAGGCGCACTCGGGTGTTTCCGTGTTTGCCGGCGTGGGCGAGCGTACCCGCGAAGGTAACGACTTCTACCACGAGATGGCCGATGCCAAGGTGGTCGATCTGGAAAATCCAGAGAACTCCAAAGTGGCGATGGTCTACGGCCAGATGAATGAACCACCAGGCAACCGTCTGCGCGTCGCGCTGACCGGTCTGACCATGGCGGAATCGTTCCGTGACGAAGGCAAGGACGTTCTGTTCTTCGTCGATAACATCTACCGCTTCACCCTGGCCGGTACCGAAGTATCCGCACTGCTGGGCCGTATGCCTTCCGCAGTGGGTTACCAGCCTACCCTGGCCGAAGAGATGGGCCGTCTGCAAGAGCGCATCACCTCGACCAAGACCGGTTCGATCACCTCGATCCAGGCCGTCTACGTTCCAGCGGATGATTACACCGATCCTTCGCCTGCAACCACCTTCGGTCACCTGGATTCGACCGTTGCCCTGTCGCGTGACATCGCCTCGCTGGGTATCTACCCTGCGGTCGATCCACTGGACTCGACTTCGCGCCAGCTGGACCCGCTGGTCGTCGGTCAAGAGCACTACGACACCGCCCGCGCAGTACAGATGACCCTGCAGCGCTACAAAGAACTGCGCGACATCATCGCGATTCTGGGTATGGACGAACTGGCGCCGGAAGACAAACTGCTGGTGGCACGCGCACGTAAGATGCAGCGTTTCCTGTCGCAGCCGTTCCACGTTGCTGAAGTGTTTACCGGTTCGCCAGGTAAATACGTTTCGCTGAAAGACACGATCAAGGGCTTCAAAATGATCGCTTCCGGCGAACTCGATCACCTGCCAGAACAAGCGTTCTACATGGTCGGCACGATCGACGAAGCTATCGAAAAAGCCAAGAAGCTCAACTAATCATTGAGTTTCGATTGCGGCCCCGCGCGAGCGGGGCCGCATCACACCGACAGGACACACATGGCAAACACTATACACGTGGACGTGGTTTCCGCCGAGGAGTTGATCTACTCGGGCGAAGCCGAATTCGTCGCGTTGCCGGGCGAGCAGGGCGAGCTGGGGATCTACCCTAAGCACACGCCTTTGATCACCCGCATCCGTCCGGGCGCGGTGCGCATCCAGGTACCAGGTCAAGCCGAGGAAGAATTTGTCTTCGTCGCGGGCGGCCTGCTGGAAGTGCAGCCGGGCGCCGTGACGGTGCTGGCGGATACCGCGATTCGCGGCAAGGATCTGGACGAAGCCAAAGCGGCAGCGGCCAAGAAACGTGCCGAAGAAGCGCTGGCGAACAACTCCTCCGGTATCGACTACGCGAAAGCGCAAGCCGAACTGGCGGCGGCCATCGGCCAGCTGGCGGCGATCGCCAAACTGCGCGCGAAGCACTAAGCAACGCACAGCATCACAGCAAAAAGGCAGCCTCGGCTGCCTTTTTTATTGGCCGGAACATGAAAATAGAAACTTTCATCGGGCGCTATATCAAAGCCGACGTTGCCTGGAGGGCCGCGGTGGTGCTGCCACCGCTGTTGTTCGCGCTGTATTTTGGATGGTTGATGTTTTCGTCGCCGTTTTCCCGCGCGGACTTCGATCAGCAGGCTTGGGCCGCCCTTACCGCCGCCAACGACAACAGCTGCGAGCGCGGTGCGATGCTCGACAGCCTGCTGAAAAAACACGTCCAGATCGGCATGCAGAAGAGCAAACTCGTCGCGCTGCTCGGCAAGCCGGATAAGGACAACGGTGGCGTAGTCTTTTATTATCTGGGCTATTGCCAAACCTTTACCGACGAGGATACCCTGGATTTCTACTTCGATAGCCAAGGCGCCTTAACGAAACACGCCATCACGACTCACTAAGCCGTGAACTAACCAGAAAACTGCCATGTCGCTGTATCTTAAGATTGAAGCAGCCTGTGTGTCAGCACTGACGCTGCTATTGGTGTATCTCGGATGGATGATGTTTTCCTCGCCGTTTTCCCATGCGGACTTTGACCTGCGAGCCTGGGCGCTGGCCGCCCACGACGGCACCCACTGCACGCGTGGCGCGATGGTTGACAGCCTGCTGAAAAAACACGTCAAGCCCGGCATGGAGAAGACCGAACTCGTTGCGTTGCTCGGCAAGCCCGATAAGGAATTCGGCGACGAGTCCTCTTACTATCTGGGCGCTTGCCAGATCTTCAGCGACATGGATAGCTTGGACTTTTATTTCGATCGCCAAGGCACCCTCACACGGCACGTAATCGATGGTCACTAAGCAGGCGGTGCTGCCGCTGTTGTTATTGTGACAGCGGGCACAGCCTGAGAAGCCTGACGCCAATACAATGCTCGTTTACTTCGTGAAAGCATCGATGAACCGAGCACTGTTGACTATCCTTTCCACCGTTGTCCTGAGCGCCATCGGCATTGGCCTGACCATGCCCATCATTCCGCAACTGATGCGCGATGTCGGCCATACGTCCGAGCTGGGCTGGCGCTTCGGCGCCTTCACCGGGCTGTACGCGCTGATGCAGTTCATCTTCTCGCCGATACTCGGCGTGCTGAGCGATCGCATCGGACGCCGGCCGGTGCTGCTGCTGTCGCTGGCGGGCACCGTGGTCGACTACCTGTTCATGGCGATGGCGCCGTCGCTGGCCTTGCTGTTCGTCGGCCGCGCGATTGCCGGCATCACCGGCGCCAGCATGGCCGTCACTTCTGCCTACATCGCCGACGTCACGCCGGAAGACCAGCGTTCGCGCCGCTACGGCCAGCTGGGCGCCTGCTTCGGCATCGGCTTCATCATCGGCCCTGTGATCGGCGGCATGCTGGGTGCGTGGTGGGTGAGGGTGCCGTTCCTGGCGGCTGCGGCGATGAACGCCGTCAATCTGATACTGACCTTGCTGGTGGTGCGCGAGTCGCACACGCCGCGCGCGGCCGACGCCGCGCCTGCCGAACGCATGTCCTTCAATCCGCTGGCCAATCTGCGCTGGGCGGCCAGCTTCAAGTCGCTGCTGCCGCTGATCGGCGCTTCGGGCGTGCTGGTGTTGGTTGGTGAAATCGGCGGTACGGTCTGGGTGCTGTACGGCGAAGACAAGTTTGCCTGGGATTCGCTGACCATCGGCATCTCGCTGGCGGGTTTTGGCGCGTTTCACGCGCTGGCGCAGGCCTTCGTGGTCGGACCGATCGCGGAGCGCTGGGGCGAACGCCGCGCGCTGCTGGTCGGCATAGCGGCCGACAGTACGGCCTACATCTTGATTGCGCTGGCCAGCCAGGGCTGGATGGCGTTCGCGCTGATGCCCTTGTTCTGCCTTGGCGGCATCGGCGCGCCGGCGTTGCAGTCGCTGGTGTCGGCCAGCGTTGGCCCGGAACAGCAGGGAAAACTGCAAGGCGTACTGGCCAGCACCGCCAGCCTGGCGACCGTGATCGGGCCGGTGGCGATCAGCACCATCTACTTCATGTCGCGCTGCAGCTTCCCCGGCCTGGTCTGGCTGATCGGCGCCGGCTTGTACGTGCTGTGCCTGCCGGTGTTGATGCGCGGGCCGCTAACAAGCAGGGCATTACCAAAATTTAATGATTGATTTTATTTTAATCAGGTAGCATGTCCTTACTTCCCTCACTAAGCTATGGCACAAAAGCTGATGTCCCTTGATGAATTGAACGCCAATCTAGCGCTTCTGATCCGCACCTATGTTCCCTCGGGGGAGCAGCGCAGCCTGCTTGAGCAGGCTGAGCAGGTGTCCAGCAATGGTGCAGGGGTCAAAGGACTATTGGCGCGCTTGGAGCCATTGCTGGCTGGAGCCACGACGCCGGAGCATGCGGCCTTGGTGAAAGGTATCTATTTTTGTTATTGCTGAGATTGAGGCATTTATTGATGCGTTTGGATATAGACGGCAAGGCCAGTGTCGAGAGTGTCACTGAAAAAAAGATACGCAGTGTCATCACGGCATTGCGTAGCTACGGGCCGTCATCGTTTGCCTCGCTGGTCGATACCGACGGCAACTATATCCAGGTAGCCGGCGGTGTCATCACCTGCGCGCTGGAGCGACGCGAGGCTGCTACCGGCCGGCATTTCCGGGCATACCATGACACGCCCAGCAAGATCTATCCTGACGGAACGTCCCTGATGTTCGGTGGCGGCGCCGTTAAACTGAATGCAAACGAATGGTTCACCTGTGCTGTGGCGGCGGACGCATTTTGCGCCTTTCTGCGCGGCGAGGACTGGCCCGCTTCCGTTCAGTGGCGCGACATCAGCGAGATGCTTGCATAGAGTTCCATCCAATGGGGTGACCATACTCCGGTCGCGGTCCTGCAGTATCGGTAAGGGGGCTTTGCTTTTGTCCGCTGAAAATGCCGCCGGCCTCATCTTAGCCGACGGCGGCGCAGTCTCGTTTATCGCTTGCTGAGCTTGTCCTTCGAGCGCGCCACGGCGGCGCGTTGCATCACTTTCCATTTTGCGACTTGGGCGATGCGGTCCAGCGGTGTCTGCTGGCTGCGGCGCGCTTCGCGCATCAGCTTGTGGTAGTTCAGCAGGCGATCCTCATCCACCGCGCCGCGCACCGCACAACCTGGTTCGCCGGCGTGGTGGCAGTCGCGGAACTGACATTGCGCCGCCAGCGCGTCGATGTCCTCGAAGGCGGCAGTCAGGCTGGCCTCATCGGCATCGGGCTGCCAACTGCGCAGGCCGGGCGTGTCGATGATGCAGGCGCCGCCGTCGCACAGGTGCAGCGAGCGCGACGTGGTCGTGTGCCTGCCGCGTCCATCACCCTTGCGCACGCCGCCGGTTTGCTGACCGGCCTGCGTCAGCGTATTGGTCAGCGTGGATTTTCCTGCGCCCGAGGAGCCCAGCAACACCAGCGTCTGTCCCACTCCCAGCCACGGCGCCAGTTGCCGCGCGGCGTCGTCGCTGAGCGTGTTCACGGCCAGCAGCGGAATGCTGGCGGGCAGGCGCTGCCGCAGCAGCTCCATGCGCTGCTCCACCTCGTCGCCGATGTCGGCCTTGCTCATCACCACCACCGGCTCCACGCCCGCCGTTTTCACGATGGCGAGGTAGCGTTCCAGCCGGCGCGGATTGAAGTCGTGATCCAGGCCCATTACCAGCAGCGCCGTATCGACGTTGCTGACCAGGCTGTGATGGCGGCCATCGTTGCCGCGCCGGGCGATGTGGGTGGTGGGCGGCAACAGCGTGTTGAGCCAGCGTTCGTCGTGCGCCAGCGTGGTGCTGAGCACCCAGTCGCCGACGGCCAGCGCCTCGTCGTGCAGCGCCGGCAGCACGCGCGCGCGGAACTCGGCCTGGCCGTCGTGGACGGTGAGCCAGTCGCGCTGGATTTCGGTGATGCGGACCAGGCTGGCGTTGGCCGGTGCGTCGTGCAGTTGGTAGAGCTGGCTGGCGATGGTTTGCGTTAAGCCGATAAGGCGCAGCGATTCAAAATCGATGTCGATCATGGTGTATGTGTTTCCTGATTCCGGTAAGGCGAGCAATACCCTTCGCGGCAAAGCGAATAGGTGGCGAATACGGGAAGTCAGCTGCGCGAGAACGCGCGGATCAATACACTACGGTGGGGATTCCGACGTAATCAGGCAGCCGACAGGAGGGCAGTATCTACTTGGTACATTTTATGGTCTCCTGTGGTTGGGGTAAGGCGCACAGTGTCTCATCAGGATGACGGGCGGTCAATGGTTCTTCATGACGCCGTCGATAACAGTGACGACTTGCCCGCCTATCCACGGTTCGCCATCGAGGTAGGTGACGGTCACGCGGCCGTCGCGCCCCAACGCCGTGCCCTGGCGCGTGGTGTAGTCCGGGCCACCGGTCAGCAGGCGGGCGATGCAGGCGTTGGCGCTGCCTGTGACCGGGTCTTCGATCATCACGCCGTTTTCCACGCACATCGCGCGCACCTCGTAGTCCGCCGGGCCGTCGGACGGATGCGGGCCGTAGACCGCCACGCCGTCGCTGCCGGCGCGCCGCACCAGTTCAGCTATCGCCGTTGCGTTGAACTTAGCGGCCATGCAATCGGCCGCCGTATCGAGCCGCACGACCAGCCAGCGTATGCCGATATTCACCACGACCGGAGGCTGGCCTTCGGTCAGCGCATCGGTGCCGAGCGCGGTATGCAATAGAGGCATCAGGCCTGCATCTAACGAGGCGAGTGTGGCTGGTGGTGCGCGAAACGCCAGGCCGCCGTCAGTGTCGATACGCACCGGCACCAGGCCGACGCCGCATTCCTGCACCAATACGCCCGGCGTCTTGGGCCGCAATCCGGCCTCCAGCAGCGCGTAGGCGGTGCCCAGCGTCGGATGGCCGGCAAACGGAAACTCTTCCGCTGTGGTGAAGATGCGCACCCGGTAATCGGCGGCCGGATCGGTGGCCGGCAGCACGAAGGTGGTCTCGGATAAATTGGTCCAGCGGGCGATGGTTTGCATCTGCTGGTCGCTGAGTCCTTCCGCATCCAGGATCACCGCCAGCGGGTTGCCCATGAACGGCGTGGTGGTGAAGACATCGACCTGCTTGAAACGACGACTCATGCTTGCTCCTTGCAACTGCGGCGGTAATCGGCGGGCGGCTTGCCGACCAGCTTTTCAAAATCGGTGGTGAAGTGGGCCTGGTCGTAATAGCCCAGCGCCAGCGCCAGCGAGGCCAGGTCGATCTCGCTGCCGTGTGACAGCTGGTCCGCCGCGTCCAGCAGGCGGTTGCGGCGGATGACCCATTTCGGCGTCGCGCCCACATATTCCTTGAACAGGATTTGCAGGCGGCGCACGCTGATGCCGGTATGGTCCGCCAACTGCTGCACTTGGGTGATCTCGGGATGGTGCTGGATCGCGTCCAGGATCTCGGCGATGCGCGCGGTCTGCGCATCGGGAACGGGCAGGGCGCTGCGCAGGATGGCGCTGGCCGCCTCCACCATGCCGGCATCGTCGGCCGCCGTCAGCACGTTGCGTTCGGCTTCCGCGTCGTCGCAATCGAACAGCGCCGACAGCGGCAGTTCGCGGTCCGTCACCGACTGCACCGGTTGCTTCAGGAAGCTGCGGAAGGCGCCCGGCAAAAAGCGCACGCCCAGGATGCGGCCGCTGTTTTTCAGCGTATATTCGAAAGCACCCGTCATCACGCCGAACACCGCCGTGCGGCCGGCGTCGAACGCCAGGTGGATACAGGGCGAGGGCAGGGTGCGCTGCACGTGGACTACGCCGTCCGGCAACTGCCACGCCACCAGCCAGAAATGCTCGATGAACGGCGCCAGGTCCGGCGGCGGCAGGTAGCGTTCCAGGCGGAAGATTTTTTCCGCTGCGGCGGGATTGACCACGCCCTTGGGCCGGCTCGTCACGGTTTGCATAAGTGTTCGCGTTTTTACAAGACCATCATCATAGCAAGAGTTATCGTGACGTTTCTTCACCACCGACAGGAGACCTGACATGGCACCACTGCTGACTTTGTACCACTGCCCGTATTCCCGCTCCACCGGCGTCATGACTTTGCTGGAAGAGCTGCATGCGCCCTACGATCTGCATGTGATGAACATGAAAAAAGGCGAGAACCGCGAAGCCGCCTACCTAGCCGTCAACCCGATGGGCAAGGTGCCGGCGATCCGCCACGGCGACGCCGTCATCACCGAGCAGGTGGCGATCTACCTGTACCTGGCCGACCTGTTCCCGGACGCCAAGCTGGCGCCGCCGCTGGGCGATCCGCTGCGCGGGCCGTATCTGCGCTGGATGGCTTTCTACGGCAGCTGCTTCGAGCCGGCCATCGTCGACAAGTGGATGAAAAACACGCCGGCCGATAAAACATCCTGCCACTACGGCGACTTCGACACCATGTTCAATACGCTGATCGAACAGTTGTCCAAGGGCCCGTACCTGCTGGGCGAGCAGTTCAGCGCGCTGGACGTGCTGTGGGCTTCATCGATGGGCTGGATGGGCGCCTACGAGCTGCTGCCCAAGCTGCCGGTGATCGAGCAATACGTGGCGCGCGTCATGAGCCGGCCCGCTTTTGCCGCAGCCAACGCCAAGGACGGCGAACTGGCGGCCTCCCAGGCCGCCGCCGCTTAGCGCTTTCAACATCCCCAACCTGTTGCCAGAAGTCATTTTATTTTTCTAAAGTGATAATTTGTTAGTTTTGGGCTGGCAACAGGCGGTTATTGTGCTTGGGCTTTTGTCATAGGCAAAAGTACAAAAACATAATCCATTAGGGGGAATACATGAAAAGAATACTTGCCTTGCTGGGCGTCGTGGCAGTGACCGGTTGCGCATCGGTTGCTGGTGAAAAGATGCAGCCGGTGTCCGTGACCACGATTTTCGATAACAAGGAAGTCGCCGGCCTGGGTTGCACCTTGACCAACGATGCCGGCAGCTGGTTCCTGACCAGCCCGGCAAGCGTGGTGGTCCACAAGAGCACGGGCGACCTGGCGATCGACTGCAAGAAAGATTCGTACGCTGGCACCGCCACGGCCGTTTCCAAGTCGAACGGAGCGGTGTGGGGCAATATCCTGCTGGGCGGCGGCATCGGCTACATTGTCGACCGCAACACCGGCGCTGGCTTTGACTATCCGCCAACCATCGTTGTTACCCTGCGTCAGCTCGACACCGCCGGCATTCCTGCCAATGCACCGCTGAAGCCTATGTCGGCCAACGACAGCGCCCCCAAGGCGAACTGATCAGCGTTTTTCTTCCATCACGGCCAGCAGGTGGCCGTCCGGGTCGCGGAAAAAGCCCATCCACAGTTCGTGGTCGGGCATTTTCGCCACCAGGTGCGGCGCTGCTTCGAACACCACGCCCTTCGCTTGCAGCGCGGCGGCGGCCGCCTCGATCTGCTCGACCTTGAAATAGTGGCACACGCCGGTGCCGGCCTGCACCGGCGCCTTGCCCGCTCCATCCAGCATCAGGCGCACGCCGCCGCAATCGAAAAACACCAACTCGCCATAGCGGAACAGCTTGGGCAGCCCCAGGCTGTCGCCGTAAAACCGCTCGGAGCGGTCGGCATCGGAAACCGGCAGGGCGATTTGCCCCAGGCAGGAAAGCGTCATGGTGCACACCTTTGAAAATTGCAGATTGTCATCTTCTATTTCCTGAGTGATAATTTGATGGACACTTCGTCCATCAGGGAAAATACATGAAGAGCATACTCGCTTTGTCGGCCGTCTTGGCAATGACCGGTTGCGCATCGGTGATCGGTGAAAAGATGCAGCCGGTGTTGGTGACGACGGTTTTCGAAAGCAAGGAAGTGGCCGGCTTTGGCTGCACCCTGAGCAACGACGCCGGCAGCTGGTTTCTGACCAGCCCGGCAAGCGTGGTGGTCCACAAGAGCACGGGCGACCTGGCGATCGACTGCAAGAAGGATGCTTATGCCGGCAATGCCTCGGCGGTATCCAAGGCCAACGGCGCAGTGTGGGGCAACATCCTGTTGGGCGGCGGCATCGGCTACATCGTCGACCGCAGCACCGGCGCCGGTTTCAATTACCCGTCGAACATTGTCGTGACCGTGCGCCCGCTCGCCACGCCAGCCATGGCAGCCAGCGTGCCGCTGGAGGAAGTACCGCTGAAGCTGATGTCGCCCAGCCAGAGCGCAGCCCGGGTCAACTGATCGCGGGAGGTGCTCGTCGCACCGTGTTGATGCGGCTGGAGGCAGGCTGCAAGGCCGTTTTGATGATGGTGAGCGCTAACTCAGGCTGCGCGTTGCCGCACATGAAGATGTCGGCGGCGGCAAAGCCGCATTCGGGCCAGGTGTGGATCGAGATGTGCGATTCCGCCAGCAGCACGACGCCGGTCACGCCCTGACCTTCGCCAAATCCGTGAAAATGACTGAACAGCACGCGTGCATGCGCAGCCTCGGCGGCCGAGCGCAGCAGCGCATCCAGCTCGGCGCAATTGCCCAGTTTTTCAGCAGCGATGCCGCTCAGGTCCGCCAGCAGATGCGTGCCGGTCGGCTGGTGGACCACCGGCTGCGCCGGGGCCGGAAGTGTTTCGCGTTTCACTTGTGGCCTCCGCCGCCGGAGCCGCCGCCGTAACTGCCGCCGCCGCCGCCGGTGTTCGAGCTCCAGGTGCTGCCCCGGTAGCCGCTGCTGTAGTTGCTGCTGCCGCTCACGGCGCGCATCCAGCTGCTGCCCGAGGTGACCACCGAAACGATGATCGCGTAGATGAAGAATTTGCTCATGATTTGTCTTCGTTATCCATAAACCAGGCGGGCAGGTAGATCGCCGCCGCGCCGACCAGGCTGAGGAACCAGGTTCCGGAGAAATTCATCAGCAACGGAATCGCATTAATCGCCAGCATGAACCAGATGATGTATTTGGCCGTGTCGCGGTAGCGGCGCTTGCCGCCCTTGGCCGCCGCAGGCCCGCCCACGCGGCCCTTGAACTTGTCGCCGAACCAGGCCTTGAGCTGGTTGGCCGATACCGGCGAGGAGCGCGACCACGTCATCTCCTGGTCCGTGGTTTCGGACGCCAGCCGGATCTGGCCAGCCGAGAATTCCTCCACCCGCGTGCGGTCGCCCGCCGCCACCCGCCAGTTGAAGGCGCCGGCGGCGAAGGTCACCACCGAGCCGTAATCGTAGAGGCGGGAAAACTGCGACTTATCCACAGTCACCGTCGGCGCGCCGGGCGCGTACCATGCCGGCCATTCGGGCATCACGTTGGAACCGGACCAGCCTTCGTCGGTCTCCACCAGCCACGAGAAGCCCGCGCGGGTGCCGTACATCAGGTACTCGTTCCACTGCGTGCCTTCATCGTCGGCGCGGCGCATCATGCCGATGATGGTGAAGTCCTGGTTGTTGATTTTGGCGGTAGCGCCCAGTTCTATCGTCATCGGCACGGCGGCCACGCGCTCGCCTGCGGCCAGCACTTCCGCCTTCGGACTGGCGGCGTCGATCTGCGCCTGGCAGGCCGGGCACACCAGCGTCGCCGTCACGCCGGGGATGTATTTGATCGCGCTGCCGCAGGACGGGCAATCGAGCGCATCGAGCTTGCCGCGATAACGGCCGGCCGCGCGCTGGATGGTGTCGTCGTCGCGCAGCAGCTGGCATTGCATGCTCTCCAGCGTCACCGCCACGCCGGTATAGACCACGGGACGCGGCGAATCCGAGTAATCGAGCGTGATGAATTCGCCGCCGCGGCGGAAGTCCGCCACCTTGGCCTGGTAGCCTTCGCCGACCTTGAACGGCAGCTCGCCCTGGCCGCCTATGCAATCGGCGGTGCGGATTTCGGCGGCGGTGTAGGGCGCGCCGTTGATGGCGTAGTTCTGGCCGGGCTGCAGCTGCTCGAAGGCCGGCAGCTCGCCTTCGCCCTTGTACTGCGCGGTGACGGTGTACATGCCGGACGAATCGCCCAGCCATGAGGTGACGCCGTCGTCGAACAGCAGATACCACTCGTTCCACATGCCGGCCGAATAGCGCAGCTGGATGCGGCCGACCACCGTGAACTGGCGCTTGCCCAGCACGCCGGAGGTGCCGATCTGGATAGGCGAATAGTCCTCCAGCACGGACGACATCTTGCCCAGGTCCTTGACCGAGTCGGCGTCTTTGAGCACGCTGGTGCTGCAATATTCGCAGACAGCCATAACCGAGGCGTGCGAGCGGAATTTGACTTCCGCGCCGCAGCTGGGACAGGAAACGATTTGCATGTAGTGCGCTTAACCGAGCAGTTTTTTCAGCAGCTCGGCCTTGGTGCTGTCGTAGTCGGTAGCCGTGATCAAGCCCTTGTCGAGCAGACCCTTAAGTTTTTCCAGCCGCGCCTCGATCGAGTCCTCGGCCGGTGCCGCAGCCGCCTGCGGCGCCAGGGTCGCACCGAGCGCCTGGCCCATCACCTGGCCCAGCTGCACGCCCGCGCCCAGGCCGACGCCGATGCCGGCCATGCCGCCCTCGTTCTGCGCCGCCAGCGGAATCGCGCTGGCCACCTGGTACTTGGTGAAGCCGGCCATCTTGTCGGCGCTCATGCCGCCCTTCATGCCGGCGGAGATGCGCTCGTCCAGCGCGGCCTGCAATTCTTCCGGCAGGCTGACGCTGGCGACGTTGAATTCATCGAGGCCGATGCCGTAGCGGCTGAACGCCGTGGCCAGGTCGCCCTTGACCTGCTGCGCCATCAGCGCCTGGTTGGCCGCCATGTCGAGGAAGGGCACTTGCGCGCTGCCCAGCGAGCTGGCCATGGTCGCCATCAGGATGCCGCGCAGCTGGTCTTCCACCTCGTCGCGGGTGTAGGCCTCGCGGGTGCCGCTGATCTCCTTGAAGAACAGACGAGGATCGGCCACGCGGTACGAGTACATGCCGAAGGCGCGCACGCGCACCATGTCGAAGTCCTTGTCGCGGATGGTGATCGGCTGCTGCGTGCCCCATTTGCGACCGGTCTGCACGCGGGTGCTGAAATAGTAGACATCCGACTTGAACGGCGAATCGAACAGCTTGTCCCAGTTTTTCAGGTTGGTCAGCACCGGCAGGGTTTGCGTGCTCAGCTTGTGGGTGCCGGGGCCGAACACGTCGGCGATCTGGCCCTCGTTGACGAACACCGCCATCTGCGATTCACGCACCACCAGCACGCCGCCGTTCTGGATCTCCTGGTCCTGCATCGGATAACGCCAGGCCAGTACGCCGTCGACTTCCTCGTTCCACTGAAGTACGTCTATAAACTGCTTCTTGATAAAGCTGCCTAAGCCCATGATGGTCCTCGCTGAAAAATATTAGGAAATGCAGGCGCCGTTGATGGCGCCGATGGAAATGGAAATGGCGCCCAGCAGGCCGCCGAAGGCCGCGTTGTTGCCTTCGATCTGGTCCTTCGACATGTTCAGCACACGCGTGGTGATGGCATAGGCCAGCATCTGCACCACCATCGCGCCGAGAGCCCAGGCGGAGAACTCCCGGTAATCGGCAGTATGCACCAGCGCCGAGGCGATGGTGATGGAAAAACCTATCAAGGCCCCGCCCAGCGATAGCGCCGCGGCGAAATTCCCCTGTCGTATCAGCAGCACCTCGTTGAAAGGCGTCATCCACGTGTAGGCTTTGAAAAATACGGCCAGCAGCACGGCGGCCAGCAAAAGATGGATCAGGTAGTTTAGGATGGCGGGCACGGCGCACCTTGGGTTAAAGTGGTTAACTTGCTAACGCTGAAACATATTAGAGCAAAAAGAGCTAAATGACCAAAAAGATTCTCATCCTGTCCGTCTTCGTCGTCGCTTCCTGCGGCCTGGCCTACGAACTGATCGCCGGCGCCCTGTCCAGCTACCTGCTGGGCGATTCCATCCTGCAGTTCTCCACCATCATCGGCTGCTATCTGTTTGCGATGGGCGTGGGCGCGCACTTTTCCAAGTATGTCAGGGATGAGGATGTGCTGTCGCGCTTTGTGGATATCGAAGTGGCGGTCGGCCTGGTGGGCGGTTTGTCGGCGGCGGTGCTGTTCCTGACCTTCTCGTGGATGGCGGCGCCGTTCCGCACGCTGCTGTATGTGATGGTGTTCCTGATCGGCGCCTTCGTCGGCATGGAAGTGCCGCTGGTGATGCGCGCGCTGAACGAGCGCAAGACCGAATTCAATGAACTGGTCAGCCGCGTGCTGACCTTCGATTACCTGGGCGCGCTGGCCGTATCTCTGCTGTTCCCGCTGGTGCTGGCGCCGTATCTGGGCCTGGTGCGCACCGGCTTTTTGTTCGGCATGCTCAATGTGGGCGTCGCCCTGTGGACAATTACGGCGTTTCGCACAGAACTGAAGAACGTCACCGGCCGCATGCTGCGCGCCGCCAGCGTCATGTGCGTGCTGATCTTCGGCTTCGCCTTCGCCGACAAGATGACCTACTGGGGCGAGCATGGCCTGTTCGGCGATGAGATCGTATACGCCACCACCACGCCGTACCAGCGGTTGGTGATCACGCGCTGGAAGGACGACCTGCGCCTGTACATCAACGGCAACCTGCAATTCTCCTCGCGTGACGAGTACCGCTATCACGAAGCGCTGGTGCATCCGGTGCTGCAACCGTTGCCGTGGGCGCGGCGCGTGCTGGTGCTGGGCGGCGGCGACGGCCTGGCGCTGCGCGAGATCCTGCGTTATCCGAACATCGAGCAGGTCACGCTGGTCGACCTGGATCCTGCAATGACGGGCGCCTTCACCAAGCGCGAAGAGCTGGTCAAGCTGAATCACGGCTCCTTCAGCGACAAGCGCGTGCGCGTCATCAACGCCGACGCGGCGATCTGGCTGCAGCACAGCGACGACATGTTCGACGCCGTCATCGTCGATTTCCCCGATCCGTCCAGTTTCGCCTTGGGCAAACTGTATTCGGTGCCGTTCTACGGCATGGTGAAGAAGCACCTGGCCGCCAATGGGCTGATGGTGGTGCAATCGACGTCGCCGTTCTTCGCGCCGCACGCCTACTGGACCATCGACGCCACGCTGCGCGAAGTCGGCCTGAAGACCTATCCGTACCACGCCTACGTGCCGTCGTTCGGCGAATGGGGCTTCATACTCGCCACGCCACAGGCGGACTACAAGCCGCCCACCGAATACCGCCTGCCAATGCGCTACCTGAACGCCGACACCACGCGCGAGATGTTCATCTTCCCGCCGGATATGAAGCCGCTGCCGATGGAGCCCAACCGCCTCAACACGCAGTCGTTGGTGCACGAGTTCGAACAGGACTGGCGCAGGGTGATACGCTGATGCTGCGCCGCTCCTTCCTCGTATGGGCCGGCGCCAGCGGCGCGGTGGCGGCGGGCAGCGTGGCCGGCTTCCAGCGCTGGCAGGAGATCACGCCAACGGTCCGCTATCCGGGCCGCGACGAGGGGCACTTCCTGCGCGACCGGCGCGCCTTGCCGCCGCCATCGCAAGTTATCCACACCGACGTCGCCATCCTCGGCTCCGGCGTGGCCGGCCTGACCGCCGCGTGGAAGCTCAATAAACTCGGCAAGACCGACATGCTGATGATCGACGGCCCTCAGCCACACGGCAACGCCGCCGGCGGCGCCTTTGGCGAGTACGAGTATCCGACCGGCGCGCATTACCTGCCGCTGCCGTCGCCGGAGTCGGTGCACGTGCGCGAAATCCTGGCCGACCTGGGCATCATCCAGAAACACCCGTTCGCGGAGAAGCCCTACTACGACGAGCGCTTCATCCTGCACGGGCCGGAGGAGAGGCTGCTGTTCAACGGCCACTGGCAGGACGGCTTCATCCCCACCGACGGCGTGCCGCAATGGGAACGTGACGAGCACACGCGCTTCTTCGCCGAGGTAACGCGGCTGCGCCAGACCCACGGCGCCGACGGCCGCCGCGTGTTCGTGTTCCCGACCGTGATGTCGTCGGAAGACCCGCAGTGGCAGGCGCTGGACCGCATCACCCTCAAGCAGTGGCTGGAGCAGAACGGCTACAAGTCGCCGACGCTGCATTGGTACCTGAACTACTGCTGCCGCGACGACTACGGCACGCGCTACGACCAGGTCTCGGCCTGGGCCGGCCTGCACTACTATTGCAGCCGCTGGGGCCAGGCCGCCAACGCCGGCAACGGCGCCTGGCTTACCTGGCCGGGCGGCTTGCAGCCGCTGGCTTCCGGCATCGAGCGCGCGGCCGGCGTGCAGCGCAAGGCCGGCACCGTGGTATCGCTGAAAACCACGGCGGACGGTGTCGAGGCGCTGTGCTTCAAGCTGGAAAACGGCAAGCCGTCCACCTACATGGTCCGCGCCCGCAAGGCGATCTGCGCGATGCCCACCTACGTGGCGGCGCGGGTTGTGGATAACATCGCCGCCTACGGTTTTGATCCGTCCAGGCACATCCCCGAATACGCGCCGTGGATGGTGGCGAACTTCCTGCTCAAACGCTTCCCGGACGAGCGTCCGAGCCAGCCGCTGTCGTGGGACAACGTGGTGTACAGCGAGCCGGGACTGGGCTTCGTCGTCTCCACCCATCAGGACATCCGCGTGCGGCCGCCGGAGAAGACCGTCTTCAGCGCCTACGTCGCCCTGTCGGACCGCAAGCCCGCCGCCGCGCGCCGCTGGCTGGAGGCGGCCAGGCCGGAGGAGCTGCTGGCGCTGGCCAGCGCAGACCTGAACGAAGCCTATGGATCGCAGTTCGCCTCCTGCGTCGAGCGGGTCGACATCACGCTGCGCGGCCACGCGATGGCGTCGCCGGCCCCCAACTTCCGCAGCAACGCCGGCATGAAGGCGCTGCGCGAGGTCGATGGTCCCATCCTGTTCGCGCATGCAGACCTGTCGGGCTTCTCGGTGTTCGAGGAGGCCGCGTGGTGGGGCTATCGCGCCGCAACCCTTGCCGCAAAGTGATAAGCTGATCTCATGACACATAACGCCCGCCAGCGCTTCGGCGCCTCCCCCAAGCTCAAACTGCACGAAAAATATGCAGACGATGCGGCTTTTTCCAGCCGCTCCGCCAACCCGGAACTAAGCAAGTCCAAGGCCAAGATTCTGGACCGCAAGCGCATCGCCGCGCTGATCGACCGCATCGGCGCCTTGCAGGACAAGCTGTATGCACAGCACAATCAGAAGGTATTGCTGATCCTGCAGGGTATGGATACCGCCGGCAAGGACGGCACGATACGCGTCATGTTCAGTGGCATCAGCCCGATGGGAGTGCGCGCGGCCGCCTTCAAGGCGCCGACCGACAACGAACTGGCGCACGACTACCTGTGGCGCGTGCACCAGCAAGTGCCGGTCAAGGGCGAGATCGCGATCTTCAACCGCAGCCACTACGAAGACGTGTTGATCACCAAGGTGCAGGGCATGATCGACGGCGAGGAATGCCAGCGCCGTTATGCGCAGATCCGCGATTTCGAGCGCATGCTGGCGGAGACTGGTACGGTGATCGTCAAGGTGTTCCTGCACATCTCGAAGGAAGAGCAGCGCCAGCGCTTGCAGGAGCGGCTGGACGATCCCGACAAGCAGTGGAAATTCAATCCGGCCGACGTCGAGCAGCGCAAGAAGTGGGGCGAGTACCAGCGCGCTTACGAACAGGCCATCCGCGAGACCAACGCGCCGCATGCGCCGTGGTACGTGGTGCCGGCCAATTCCAAGACCCACCGCAACCTGGTGGTCGCCAGCCTGCTGCTGGAGACCTTGGAAGGCATGGACCTGGCGTATCCCGAGCCGCATCCCGATTTGTCCTCGTTCACCGTGGAGTAAAGGAGCTACCCAATGCTGCAACTTAAAGATCCCGGCCTGCTGCGCCAGCAGGCCTACATCAACGGCGAGTGGAGCGATGCCGACAACGGCGCCACGCTGGCCGTTACCAATCCCGCCACCGGCGAGCAACTTGGCACCGTGCCGCTGATGGGCACCGCCGAGACGCGCCGCGCCATCGTCGCCGCCAACGCGGCCTGGCCGGCCTGGCGCAAGAAAAGCGCCAAGGAGCGCGCCGTCATTCTGCGCAAGTGGAATGACCTGATCCTGGAAAACACCGAAGACCTGGCGCAGCTGATGACGGCCGAACAGGGCAAGCCGCTGGCCGAGTCGCGTGGTGAGGTGACGTACGGCGCATCGTTCATCGAATGGTTCGGCGAGGAAGCCAAGCGCGTGTCCGGCGAAACGCTGGCGTCGCCGTGGCCGGACCGCCGCCTGGTCGTGACCAAGGAGCCGATCGGCGTCTGCGCCGCCATCACGCCATGGAACTTCCCGATCGCGATGATCACCCGCAAGGCCGGCCCGGCGCTGGCCGCCGGCTGTCCGATGGTGCTCAAGCCGGCCGAATCGACGCCTTACTGCGCGCTGGCGCTGGCGGTATTGGCCGAACGCGCTGGCGTGCCGGCCGGGGTGTTCAGCGTGGTGACCGGCACGCCGAAGGACATCGGCGCGGAGATGACGTCCAACCCGACCGTGCGCAAGCTGACCTTCACCGGCTCGACGGCGGTGGGACGTCTGCTGATGGAGCAGAGCGCCAAGACCATCAAGAAGCTGTCGCTGGAACTGGGTGGCAACGCGCCGTTCATCGTGTTCGATGACGCCGATCTCGATGCGGCAGTGGAGGGCGCGTTGGCCTCCAAGTACCGCAACGCCGGCCAGACTTGCGTCTGCGCCAATCGCATCTACGTGCAGGAGGGCGTGTACGAGCAGTTCGCTGAAAAGCTGGTGGCCGCCGTGGCCAAGCTCAAGGTCGGCAACGGCGCCGATGATGGCGTCACCCAGGGGCCGCTGATCGACGAGAAGGCCGTGCAGAAGGTCGAACAGCACGTGGCCGACGCGCTGGCCAAGGGCGGCCGCCTGCTGGCCGGCGGCAAACGGCACGCGCTGGGCCACAGCTTCTTCCAGCCGACCGTGATCGCCGACGTCACCAGCGACATGATCGTCGCCACCGAAGAAACCTTCGGCCCGCTGGCGCCGCTGTTCCGCTTCACGACTGACGAGGAGGCCGTGGAACTGGCCAACAACACCGAGTTTGGCCTGGCCAGCTACTTCTATTCGCGCGACATCGGCCGCATCTGGCGCGTGGCGGAAGGGCTGGAGAGCGGCATGGTCGGCGTCAACACCGGCCTGATCTCCAACGAAATCGCGCCGTTCGGCGGCGTCAAACAATCGGGCCTGGGGCGCGAAGGCTCGCACTACGGGCTGGACGACTACCTGGTCATCAAATACATCTGCCTCGGCGGCATCTAGTCATGCGCGCCTAGCCGCACCAGCACGGTGGCCGGCGCCACGCCGGTCAGCCGGTCGACCATGCGCTTGACGGCCGCCATCTGGTGGCCGGATTTCTGCGCAAAGCGCGGATCGTCGTAGGAAAACCAGTCCCAGCACGCGTTGGGATTGGTGTACGGGTAGATCGCCGACGCCTGCGGATACAGCACCACGATCTTGTTGCTGTCGGCCCAGGCGTTGTAGCCGGCGTGTTCGACGAAAGTGGTGCCGATGTTGTCCAGGTCTTGCAGGCAGCCGTGGAAAGCCACGTGCAGTTTGCAGCCGGCGCCGCTGTTGCCGTCGCAGGCCTTGGGCACGAACAGGTAACCGGTGCCGGCCATGCCGTGCCAGCCCGGCAACGGCAGGAAATCCGACTGGTCGAAGGCGATCAGGCGGCCGCCCAGCGTGCCGTTGTTGCGCGGCGTAAGCGGGCCGTAGATCCAGCGCAGCAGCTCGCCCGCCGCATCGTAGCCGCAGTTGTTGATGTAGGGCGTGCCCAGCGTGCTGCAGGTATTGCCGAACTGGTCGGTCGGCATTGCATGCTCGGCCGGTAGGTTGCGGGTGTAGGAGATGTGGTCGGCGTCGACATAGTGGCGATAGTAGAAGTACAGGTCGGTCATCACCGCCTGCGGCACGATGGAATCGGCGCTGCCGGACAGCATCCAGATATGGTGGCCGGCCAAGGCGGCCGTGGGGTCGATGCTACCGGCGCCGGCGAACCAGTCGGTGAAGGCGATCAGGTCGTTGATGCGGGTGGCGCCGGGGCGCACGCGACAGCCGAACAGCTCGCTCGTGCAGCTGCAACTGGTGGTGGCGGTGAACACGCTGCCCTGCGAGCAGAAGTACGGCCCGCCGGCGATGACGCCGGCGCCCCGCACCGTCTCCGAGAAGGCCACCTCGAATTGCACCGCCATATAGGCGCCGGAGGAGAGGCCGGAAACGGTGACCTGGGTGGTCGTCATATTCGGCAGAGTCACCACCTGTGGCGCCTGCGCCCGGGCCACGCCGCCCATAGCCATTAGCAGCCACAGCAAACACAGTATTCTCATCACGGCCTCCTCGCGTCGGATCTGGAGTCGAGTGTGGGGCAGGGGAGTGCTGTTTGCTTAATTTCGCTCAATCGTGCGCGGGGCATGAAATTGTTATTCACAGCCTCGGCAAGCAGGGTATTGGCGTTTGGCATAGAATGGTTTTTTCCCATTTTCGGCCGATCACCATGTCCAAGACCTTTGCCCAGTTATGCCTGCTTTCCTCGCTGACTTTGCTGGCCAGCGCGTCCGCGTTTGCGCAGGCGCCCGCCGCCGCGCCAACGGCGGCCCCGGCCGCTGCGGCGGGCAGTTGCCCGGCCATCCTCAAGCAGACCTTCAAGCGCTTGCAGGACGAGTCGCCGCAGGACCTGTGCCAGTACGCCGGCAAGGTGATCCTGGTGGTCAACACGGCCAGCTACTGCGGCTTCACCAACCAGTACGAAGGCCTGGAGGCGATGTACGCCAAATATGGCAGCAAGGGCCTGGTGGTGCTGGGCTTCCCGTCGAACGACTTCGGCCAGCAGGAGCCGGGCAGCAGCAAGGAAATCGCCGATTTCTGCTACAACACCTACGGCGTGAAGTTCCCGATGTTCGCCAAGTCGGTGGTGTCGGGCAAGGAGCCGAATCCGCTGTTCGCCAACCTGATCAAAATCACCGGCAAGGCGCCGGCCTGGAACTTCCACAAATACCTGATCGACCGCAACGGCAAGGTAGTGGAAAACTTCGGCAGCAAAGTCACGCCTAGCGACAAGCAACTGGTCGGTGCGGTGGAAAAAGCGCTGGCGCTGTAAGTTGTGCTGAACTTTTGAGCAGCGCCGGGGTCTACCAATAATGGCTGCCCCGGCGGCTTAACCGCCAGTGCAGGAGGAAGCTATGGCGCGTAACAGAAAGATGCAGATAGTAGTTCCGCCGGTTGTAGAGGATGCCGATCTGCGAGACAGCCGTCGTGTAGCCAAGGCCTTACCTGTGGCAGTAGCCGCTTTGCCTGCTGAGCTGAGCCTGCGCTTCAAGAGCGATACACCGCTGTTTTCCGCCGATCCCTCCGATCCAACGATCGTCATCAGCAAACTCAAACGAAAAACCTCTCGTGGCCGCTTCGTTGGCGGCAAGTTTGTCGAAATAAAGTGAACCTATTGTGCGCGTGGTACGCACAGTTCGCGGCGCGGTCCGCATGGCACTGCCGCAGGAGAGCAGGCAATTGGCCATTGTCCTCTGCGGGCATAATGGATCGGGGAAGTCGACCTTATGGTACGAGTTTCTTGCTGATCATTTCAAAATTCCACTGCTAAATGCAGATCGGATGTTGCTTTCGTTGTTGCCTGAACAGCATGACGGCCGTCTTTGGCCGGCGTGGGCGCAAAGATTTCGCGATCAAAATTCCTTATGGATGGGTATCTCCCAACGTGGTGTCGCTGGCTTGATGAACGAGGCCATTGCCAGCCAAGCCACTTTTGCCTTTGAGACCGTGTTTTCGTATTGGCAGCCAATGCCAGACGGGACTGTTCGCAGCAAGATAGACCTGATACAGCGACTTCGCAGCGCCGGGTATTTTGTAGTGTTGTTGTTCGTTGGCCTGGCTGATGTGGGCCTTTCCATCGGACGAGTACTGACGCGAGTACATGAGGGTGGGCACAACGTTGCGCACCGCAAGTTGATCGAGCGCTTTCCACGTACCCAGCAGGCGGTTGCGCATGCGCTGGGCGTCGTGGATGCTGCGATTCTGTTCGATAACAGCGGCACGCTTCGGCAGACTTACATTCCGGTTCATGTGCGAACAAACAAAGAGATTTTGTTCGATATCCGCGAAATGGGATCTCCTGCGGATGCCATCACTCGGTGGCTGGATGTGGTTGCGCCGTTGTCGTGAACTTTTGAGCAGGACCGGGGTCTATCAATAATGGCTGCCCCGGCGGCTCAATCGTCAGTCTGGAGGCGCCATGTTTGATATCTCGGTTGGCAGTATTACGATCCGGACGAAACCGTCGACGGTTCTGCAATTGGTACGAGCGCGCAACATCGGCAAGCGCGCCGTGATTGCGCTAGCCGATGTGCTCGCCGAGCCGGGCACGCCCATTTTTAGTACCGATCCGCAAGATTCCAATCTGGTCATCCGCGAACTTGATGGGCGGGTGGCGAGAGGGTATTTTAAGGCCGGGAAGTTTGTCGAGGTCCCCTGACCTTACGCTGTCGCCAACGCAAACCCCTCATCCACCCAACCAGTAATCCCACCAGGCATCAGTTTGACCGGACGGCCCAGTTGCGCCAGGCGGACGGCGGCGCGGGCGGCGCCGTTGCAGTGGGGGCCGGCGCAGTACACCACGAACAGCGTGTCGGCCGGGAACTCGGCCAGCTTGGAGCCGATGATCTTGCGGTGCGCCAGGTCCAGCGCGCCCGGTACGTGGCCGGCCGCGTATTTCTCCGTGCCGCGCACGTCCAGCAGAACGAAATCCTGCGGGCCGTTGGTCAGCGCATCGTGCACGTCCCAGCAGTCGGTTTCATAGCTGAAGCTGGCTTCAAAGCGGGCCAGCGCATCGCTGCTGGCGGCGGCGGGAATGGCGGCGACGAGGGACTTGGCGGACATCGTGATCTCCTTCAATGAGTGGACAGTGACGCCATTGTGCGACGTCGCCGCCATCGCCGGCAGTGGCGCACAAGCCATTCTGCGTTAAGATTACGCCATGAAAAAACATCTGGTTGTCGCATTGGCCTACGACCGCCTGTGCACCTTCGAGTTCGGCTGCACGGTCGAATTGTTCGCGCTGGAGCGCCCCGAGCTGGAGGTGGACTGGTACGACTTCGCCGTCTGCGCCGTCGAACCCGGCCCGATCCGCGCGGCCGGCGGCATCACCGTGCAGGCGCCGTACACGCCCGAGCTGCTGGAACGGGCCGACACCATCGTCATCCCAGGCTGGCGCGACGCCGACGAGCTGCCGCCGCCGGCTGTGCTGGACATGATCCGCGCCGCCCACCGGCGTGGCGCCCGCCTGTGCTCGATCTGCTCCGGCGTGTTCGTGCTGGCCGCCGCCGGCGTGCTGGACGGCCAGCGCGCCACCACCCACTGGCGCTACGCCGACCGCCTGGCGCAACGTTATCCACAGATCCAGGTCCAGCCCGACGACCTGTACGTGGACAACGGCCAGATCATCACCGCCGCCGGTTCGGCCGCCGGACTCGACATGCTGCTGCATCTGGTGCGCAGGGATTACGGCGCCAAGGTCGGCAACATGGTGGCGCAGCGGCTGGTGGTGGCGCCGCATCGCGAAGGCGGCCAGGCGCAGTTCCTGCCGCGGCCGATGGCGCAGGGCGAGCAGGGCCGTCTGTCGCGCCTGATGGACTGGCTGCGCAGCCACCCGGAACAGCCGCACACCGTCAACAGCATGGCCGAACGCGCCGCCATGAGTCCGCGTACCTTGCAGCGCCAGTTCCAGCAGGCCACCGGCCTGGGCCCGGTCGAATGGCTGATCCGCGAGCGCGTCGCCATCGTCAAGGATATGCTGGAAGTGCCGGATGTGCCGCTGGCGCAGATCGCCGAGCGCGCCGGCTTCGGTTCGGAGGAATCGCTGCGCCACCATTTCCGCCGCCTGGCCGCGACCACGCCGGGCGCCTACCGCCGCCGTTTCGCCCACACGATTTAAGCGCCGCTAGTCGAATTTGTAGCGTTTTTGCAGCGCCTTCAGATCGCCGGAGGCTTCCAGCTTGTGCATGCCGTCGGCGAGCGCGCGGATCCAGGTTTCGGCGCGTATGTCTTGGGTCGCGAAGCCGATGGTCAGGGGCAGTTCATGTTCCAGGCAGCCCGCCTGGCGGATGCGGTCGGCCACGTCGAGCCGCTTGCTCAATTGCGCCATGACGGCGGTATGTTCCAGCATCACACGATAGCGTCCGCCTAGCAGCTTCTGCACATTGGTGGTGCCGGCCGATGCGCCGAAGGCGAGCGCGATGAGGGAAGGCTTGCGCCGGTTTTCGGCAATATAGGCATCCATCGGCCCGTCGTCGTAGCCGTAGTCGTCGATCACGCCAACCGCCAATGTTTTGAGCGACTTGATGGATTGAAAAGTCCAGTCGTCGCCGGCCCGTGTGTAGAAGCAGGCCCGCGAATGTGCCAAGGGCGCGCTCAGGCGCAGGCGCCGGTCGATCGGCGGCGCGTACACCCCTTCGATATCGCCATGCGCCGTTTGCGTGATGGCGCGATTGAGCGGCATGAGCACCGGTTCCGCCCGATACCCTTCCGGCGCCATCGCCATCGCGGCCAGTTCCACCAGATAGCCACCGGGCGGCTTGCCGTCGACCGCGCACACGAACGGACACCAATCGTCCGAGCCCAGGCGGATCAGCGGGGCAGCCCGTGCCAGTCCTGATGATGCCAGCATGCTAGCGAGTAGCGCAGCAGCAAGCAGTCGGCCCGCGTTGATCGTCATGCAGCACTCCCGCTATTTTGGTGTCCAAGCTTACCCCATTCAACGGCGCGCACGGCACTGCTTGTCAAATCGGCCATATTTGGCTACCCTGAATTTCCATACTGAGAAGGAGGCAGCCATGTCCTATGTAGACGGTTTTGTGATTCCGGTGCCGAAGGAAAACGTTGAGGCGTACAAGAAAATGTCGCTTGAATGCGGCAAGGTCTGGAAGGAATTCGGCGCGCTCGAATTCCGCGAGTGCATAGGCGACGATGTCCCGCCCGGCAAGGTGACGTCATTCCCGCTCAGCGTCGATTTGAAGGACGGCGAGTCCGTGGTGTTTTCATGGATCGTCTACGCCTCCCGCGCCGCGCGCGACGACATCAACGAGAAGGTGATGAAAGACCCGCGCATCGCCCACTACATGGATCCGAAGAACATGCCGTTCGACGGCAAGCGCATGGTCTGGGGCGGCTTCGAAATGATGATCGACCTGTGATGCTGGCGCGCCGATCCAGCCAGCCCGAGGACGAGGCCTTCCTGCGCAGCGTGTACGCCTCCACCCGCGCGAACGAAATCGGCTTGTTCGGCTGGCATTCCAGCCAGGCGGAGATTTTCCTGCGCATGCAGTTCGACGCGCAGGACCGCCACTACCGCTCGACCTATCCCGATGGGCAGTTCGATATCGTCGAACTGGATGGCGCGGCGATAGGCCGCCTGTACGTCGCGCAGCGGCCGCAGGTCACGCACGTGATCGACATCACGCTGCTGCCGCCGTGGCAAGGCCAAGGCATCGGCACGCAACTGCTGCAAGGCTTGCAGCAGGATGTCGCGCGCGATGGCGGCAGCATCAGCATGCACGTGGAGGGCAGCAATCCGGCGCAGCGTTTATATGATCGCCTGGGATTTCGCGTGACCGGCGACGCCGGCCCGTACAAGATGCTGGAGTGGCGTTCCTAGCTTGTCAACACGGCCCGCATGGCGCCGCGCAGCGCGTTGCAGACGATGATTTCATCGGCCGCCGCCAGCATCGCGCGCGTGATGACGGCTTCGCTGGCCTGCCATTGCGGATCGTCCAGCATCACGCCGCGCATCACGCCGGGCAGTACGCCGCTGTCCAGGGGCGGCGTCAGCCAGCGGCCGTCCACAAGCACGAAGACGTTGGTGCGGCCGCCTTCAGTCAGCTCGCCGCGTTCGTTGAAGAACAGCGTATCGAAGGCGCCTTGCGCCTCGGCTTCGCGCCAGGCGGCGTCGTAGCGGCTGCGGATGCTGGTTTTATGGCGCAGGAACAGGTCGCCCGATTCGGTGGCGTCCGGCGCCAGCAGCACGCGTACCGGCTCCGCCAACGGCGTCACCGGCGCATGCTGCACCGAGAACGCGCCCGCCGGGCCGAGCGCCAATCGCAGTCGGTAATCGACGCCGGCATCCAGCATCGCGCAGGCGGTGTCCAGGTAGGCGTTGGCCGCCGCCTCGTCCCAGGCGTAGCCGAAGCAGGCCGCCGATGCCGCCAGCCGCTTCAGATGGCGATCGCGATGGCGCACGCCGCCGGCCCGCGTGGCGCGCATGGTCTCGAAAATCTCGAAGTCGTTTTTCAGGCCGGTGAGGAAGCGCGCCTTGAGCTGGCACTCGGCGTACTCCTCCTGCGCGTCGCTGTCGAAGACGATGCCGGCGCCCACGCCCATCTCGCCGCGGCGCGCGCCGTTCGGGCTGGCCGGTGCTTGCAGCGTCAGTGTGCGGATCGGCACCGACATGCAGAAGTCGCCCACTTTGCCATCCTTGCGCGGATCGAACCAGCCAATGGCGCCGGTGTAGATGCCGCGCGGGTCCGGCTCCAGTTCGCGGATGATCTCCATCGTGCGCCGTTTGGGCGCGCCGGTGATCGAGCCGCACGGGTAGAGCGCGTTGAAGATGTCGGCCAGCGTGGCGTCGTCGCGCAGTCTGGCGGTGATGGTGGAGGTCATTTGCAGCACGCTGCTGTAGCGGTGCACCTCGAACAGCGCAGGCACCGCCACGCTGCCGGTTTGCGCGATGCGGGCGATGTCGTTGCGCAGCAGGTCGACGATCATCAGGTTTTCGGCGCGGTTCTTCGGATCGGCGGCCAGCGTGGTGGCGCGCAGGATGTTCTCGGCCGGCTGCGATGGCGGCGCGGCGGGCGCGGTGCCCTTCATTGGCCGCGCCGTCAGCACGCCGTTCTCGTGGCGCACGAACAGCTCGGGCGACAGCGACAGGATGGCCGTGCCGTCCTCCAGCCTCACCAGCGCGCCGTAGGGTACCGGCTGGCGGCCGCGCAGGCGGGCATACAGCGCGTGGATGCTGCCGAAAGCGTCAAACCGCAGCCTGTAGGTGTAATTGACCTGGTAGGTGTCGCCGGCCTCGATGTAGTCGTGGATGCGCGCCAGGGCGCCGCTAAAGGCTTCCTGGCCGATGTTGGCGCGGATGTTGGCGATGCCGGACGGACTGTCGACCGGGAAGGAGCGCGCAGCCAGCCAGTCGCCCACTTCGTCCGACGACAGCTGGGCGCAGTGCGAGAACAGCAGGATCTGCGCCAGCGGCGGAGCATCCGCAGCGCGGGCGGCGGCGGCGCCCAGCTCCAACAGCTCCGCTCCCAGCTCGTAGCTGCATACGGTGACGGCATATTCGCCGCGCGTCAGCGCCGCCTGCATCTGCTCTAGCAGCTGCGGCCACTGGTCGATGTCGTCGCAGCGCAGCGTGCCGGTGTGGCCTGTGTACAGGCGCGAACGCGCACCCGGAGTTTGCGTACCTTCCGGGCTGGCGTCATCCAGCAGTGCAAAGCATTCGGCGTTCATCTATTCAGCGTTCATCTTCTACGTAAGGCAGCAACAGGGCTATTTGCAGCGGCGCGTCCTGCGCCGGGTTGTTCTTGAATCCACTCTTGGCGTAACGGTGCCAGCGGCCGATGACGAAACTCACCAGCATGCCGGCGCGCGCGGCCACTTCCGTTTCGTGCGCCTGGCCTTCGGTCACGGCCAGGCGCAAGGCCTGCTTCAGCGCCAGGTCGACGCGGTCGTAGAACTGATTCATGCGCAGTTGCAGGCGCTCGTCCTCGTTGACCAGCGCCTCGCCGGTTAGCACCCGCGTCATGCCGGGATTCTGGCTGGCGAAGTTGAGCAGCATGCCGAGGATGTCGCGCGCCTGCGCCAGGCCGTCGCTCTGGCGTTCGGCGATCTGGTTGATCAAGCCGAACACCGACGACTCGATAAACTCGATCAGCCCCTCGAACATCTGCGCCTTGCTGGCGAAATGCCGGTACAGCGCGGCCTCGGAAAACTCCAGCTTGCGCGCCAGCGCAGCGGTGGTGATCTTCTCGCCCTTGGGTTGTTCCAGCATCTCCGCCAGCGCCTGCAAAATTTGCATGCGGCGCTGGCCCGGCGGGTTGCTTGCCATGTGATCTCGCGGATAAGTGAATGGATGTGTATTTTTTGTTCAGCGCAGGTGATGCAGGCGTGCCGGCAAATTCCTGACAGATTTTACTTTGACATCGACATAAGCGGGGCGAATTAACCTTTTTTGCGGATGCGCCAGGCCGACCGCGTCGCCCACTGCCAGGTACTGCGTGACCCATGCGGTGCGCATGCCCAGCGCGTGGGCGCTGCGCAGGTTGGCCAGCGTATCCTCGACCAGCACGCAGCGGCCGGGCGTCAGCCCGTGGCTGCGCATCAGCTTACGCAACAGCAGCTTGGACGGCTTGGGCCGCATCTGCCGGTGCACCGTCATCGACTCGACCGAAATGTGGTGGCTGAAGTGGCGCTGCAAGCCCAGGTGGCGCAGCACCTGCGTCGAATAGCGGTGCGGCGCGTTGGTCAGCAGGATTTTACGGCCGGGCAGGCGGCGCAGCAGCTGGCGCAGTCCGCGTTCGGCGCGGATCATGTCGGCCAGGCGGTCGAAGTTGTGGGTTTCGTCGAGAAAGTGCGCGGCTTTTACGCCATGGTGCTTCACCAGTCCCAGCATGGTCGCGCCGTAGCGCCGCCAGTACAGCGTGCGCGCGGCGTTGACCGCGTCCTCGCCGGCGGGCGTGACGCCGTCGCCCAGCACATTGGCGATGTAGGCGTTCATGTTGGCCATGAGCGTCGGGAAGATCGCGTGGGAGGCGTTGTGCAGCGTGTTATCCAGATCGAATAGCCACACCGGGGCGTTGCGAGTAATAATGTTCACTTCAAGTCAGTCATCCAAGGAAGCCATGCGGGTAGCCATACAGCGCCAGATTATAGTGATGTTCTGGACTTTGTTCTCATTGTCCTCCCTGATGTTCACGCCGGCGTGGGCCGCCGACAAGGTGCAGGCCCCCAACCACGGCGCCTTGTTCAAGGTGCAGCAGGGCGGACATACACTGTACCTGTTCGGCACCATCCACGTCGGCGCGGCCGATTTCTATCCGCTGGAGCCGCGCATCACCGCCGCGTTGAAGAAGGCGCCGGTGCTGGCGCTGGAGATCGATCCGCTGGGTGACCAGCAGCCGCTGATGCGCGCCGTGCAGCGCCACGGCATGCTGACCAGGGGCGGCCCGGCCGGCCCGGAACTGTCGGCCGACTGGCGGCAGCGGCTGGACCGCCTGCTCAAGCAGTACAACATCGAACCGGAGACCGTGGCGGCGATGAAGCCCTGGTTGCTGGCCAGCCTGCTGACGGTGAGCGAGTTCTCGGCCCAGGGCTACGAGGCGGCGCTGGCGGTGGACGCCCATTTGTCCCGGCAGGCGCACGGGCGTGGCCAGAAAGTGATCGAGCTGGAATCGGCCGAGAGCCAGATGGCGCTGTTCGACCAGATGAGCGCCGCCGAGCAGCTGATCTTCCTGCAGGAGGCCATCGCCGGCATCGAGGACAAGGAGCAGGCCAACCAGGCGCGCGAGATCGCCGACGCCTGGCGCAAGGCCGATGTCATTGCGCTGGACGCGCTGGCGCTCAAGGCAGAGATGGACGACAGCTTTTCCGGCCGTTTCGTGCAGAAGGTGCTGCTGGATGGGCGCAATCCGACGCTGGCGGACGGCATGGCCAAGCTGATGGCGCGCGAGAACAATAGCGTGGCGGCGATCGGCATACTGCATTTGATCGGTAAGGGAAGCGTGCCGGAACTGCTGCGCAAACGCGGCATGACGGTGGAACGGATTTACTGAGGGGGGAGGGTGCTGCGGGAAGAATGGTGCCCTTTACGTGGATTGAACACGTGGCCTCTCCCTTACCAAGGGAGTGCTCTACCACTGAGCTAAAAGGGCGTACTGGTATGACGATGCACTTGAAATCGCGGCTAAAAGTGCATCGCCGTTTTTTCAGTGAGACCGGATCATAGTGCCAAAAGCCTGTTCGGTCAACACCTCGAGCAATAAACTGTGTTCAATTCGCCCGTCGATGATGTGCACCGTGTTGACGCCCGACTTGGCCGCGTCCAAAGCTGATGAAATTTTAGGCAGCATGCCGCCCGAAATCGTCCCGTCGGCGAACATCTCGTCGATCTCGCGCGCCGACAAATCGGTCACCAGATTGCCCTGCTTGTCCTGCACGCCGGCGATATTGGTCATCATGATCAGCTTTTCAGCCTTCAGGATCTCGGCGATCTTGCCGGCGACGACGTCGGCGTTGATGTTGTACGCCTGGCCATCCTGGCCGAAGCCGATCGGCGAAATGATCGGGATGAAGGCGTCGTCCTGCAGCGCCTTGACCACGGCCGGGTTGATCGCGTCGATCTCGCCGACGAAGCCGATGTCGAGGAACTGGCCCGGATTGTCCCGGTCCGGCATGGCCATCTTCTTGGCGCGTATCAGGCCGCCGTCCTTGCCGGTCAGGCCCACTGCCTGGCCGCCGTAGTGATTAATCAGCATCACGATGTCCTGCTGGACTTCGCCGCCCAGCACCCACTCCACCACTTCCATGGTTTCTTCGTCGGTGATGCGCATGCCCTGCACGAAAGTGCCTTGCTTGCCGATTTTTTTCAGCGCGTTGTCGATCTGCGGACCGCCGCCGTGCACCACGACCGGGTTCATGCCCACCAGTTTGAGCAAAATGACATCGCGGGCGAAGCCGTGTTTCAGGCGCTCGTCGGTCATCGCGTTGCCGCCGTATTTGATGACAATGGTCTTGCCATGGAAATTACGGATGTAGGGCAGGGCTTCAGCCAGGATCTGCGCCTTGATCTGCGGCGCCACCGCGGTCAAGTCGTCAGTCATGCCTAAGTTAAGGTTGCTTAGTTGGGTCATGGCGAGTCCGGTTAGAAAATTTTGTGCAATTTTACAGCCTGATGCTGCAATCAACTATGCATTATAGGGCTATCCGGTTGTATTTTCAGAGATCATCCGATACGCTGGCCGTCATATGAGCCCTACCGATACCCTTCACCGCCAGTTGGAAGTCATGCGCCCCCTGCTTGTTCGATTTGCACAATTGCAAATACGGAATCAGGCCCTGGCCGAAGATGCGGTCCAGGACGCGCTGATCGCCGTGCTGGAAAAGCCCGAACGCTTCAATGGACAGTCCTCCCTGCGCACCTATGTCACGGGCATCCTGAAGTTCAAGATCATCGACTGCCTGCGCGCCAGCTCGCGCGAGCGCCAGATCGACACCGCCGAGGACCAGTCCGAGGACGACGCCATCGACGCGCTGTTCAAGGCCGACGGCCATACCCGCGAGCAGCCGATGGCCTGGGGCGACCCGGATGCGACGCTGGAGCAGAAGGATTTCTTCAAGGTGCTGGAGGTTTGCCTGGAAAAGCTGCCCGCCAAGACCGCCCGTATTTTCATGATGCGGGAATGGCTGGAGCTGGAAACCGACGAAATTTGTAAGGAACTGGCGATTACAACGTCTAATGCCTGGGTGCTCTTGTACCGGGCCCGCATGCGTCTGCGCGAATGCCTGGACTTGAATTGGTTTGGCAACCGCCAGGCCACGTGACCGCGCCACTTACTGTCCCACTTATTGTCTGCGACCATGGAACCACATAAAACCGGCTTGAAACCGACCTGCCGCGAAGTGCACCGGCTGGTGTCGGAGGGGATGGACCGCGATTTGTCCTTCATCGAACGCACCCGCATGCGGCTGCACCTGATGGTATGCGACGCCTGCACCCGCTTCAACGGCCAGATGTCGCTGCTGCGCACCGCCATGCATCGCTTCCCCGACGACAGCCCGCCGCCGCTGGACGACGACGAGCCGGCGAAACATCCCCACCCGTAAGCGCGCGCCATGAGCACCTGTTCGCGCTGCGGCGCCCAATTCAGCTGCGCCATGGTGGACGCCGATCCGGCGGCGCCGGCGCAGCCCTGCTGGTGCACGTATTTGCCGGCATCGCTGCCGGTGCCGTCCGCGCCGGGCGCCAGCTGCTGGTGTCCGGATTGTTTGAAACAGCATATTGTCGACCATCCCAAGCCGGCCGGCTAACCTGAAGGAAGCATGATGCGCCGTTTTAGCGACATGGGTATCCGCGCGCGCATCAGCAGCGGCTACATCATCCTGATCCTGCTGCTGATCGGCGTGATCCTGGTCGGCGTGAGCCGCATCTACGCGATCCGCGCCGAGAGCGACCATATCCTGCACCAGGACTGGGCCGCCAGCGCCGCCATCAACGCCATCGACACGCAGTCGCGCGAGGCGGCCACCCGCATCGTCACGCTGATCATCCAGAAGGACCAGAAGCACCGCGTCGACAGCTACAGCCGCATCGACCGCATCAAGCTCGATATCGACGCCCAGCTGGATCTGCTGGGCACACTGGACGCCACGCCGGAAGCGCGGGCGCAGATCGAAAAGGTCAAGCAGGCGCGCGCCGCCTACTACAACAGCTTCATCGCCGTGGCCGACATGGTGGAAGCCGAAGACCGCGACCAGGCCGAAGAAAAAATGAACGCGATGGCGCTGCCGGCGCTGGATCATCTGCTGGAGCAGATCAAACTGCTGGACCAACTGCAGCAAAGCCAGGTGATGGCCAGCGCCGCGCGCGCGCGCGCCGACATCAATTTTTCGCTGATGCTGATTTCGCTGATGGGCGGCGCGGCGGTGCTGGTGGGGATAGGTTTCGGCTTTTCCGCGCGCTCGATCACCCGGCCGCTGGAGGCGGCGATCGGCATCGCCAAGCGCGTCGGCCAGGGCGACCTGAGTTCCGTGATCGAAGTGACTTCGCAGGACGAGACGGGCGAACTGCTGCACGCCCTGAAGCTGATGACGGCCAGCCTGGCGGCCGAACAGCAGCTGCGCCACGCGGTGACGGTGGCCGAGGACGCGACCAAGATGAAGTCCGACTTCCTGGCCAATATGTCGCACGAGATCCGCACGCCGATGAACGGCATCATCGGCATGACCCACCTGGCGCTGCAAACCGACCTCACGCCCAAGCAGCGCAACTACCTGGAGAAAGTGGAAGGCGCGGCCAAGAACCTGCTGGGCATCATCAACGACATCCTGGACTTTTCGAAGATCGAGGCCGGCAAGCTGGCCTTCGAGCAGGTCGATTTCTACGTCGAGGACGTGATGGCGAATATCGCCGACCTGTCCGTCATGCGGGCGCAGGACAAGGGCCTGGAGCTGCTGTTCGATGTGGCGCCGGACGTGCCGCAGGCGCTGGTCGGCGATCCGCTGCGCTTCGGCCAGGTGATGATCAACCTGACCAACAACGCCATCAAGTTCACCCAGCAGGGTGAGATCGTGGTGACGATCCATGTGCAGGAACGGCTGCCGGCGGAGTTGGACCAGCAGCGCGTGCGTTTGCGCGTCGAGGTACGCGACACCGGCCCTGGCCTGACGCCGGAGCAGCAGGCGCGCCTGTTCCAGGCCTTCTCGCAGGCCGACACCTCCACCACGCGCCATCATGGCGGTACCGGCCTTGGCCTGACCATCAGCAAGCGCCTGGTCGAGCTGATGGACGGTGAGATCGGGCTGGAAAGCCAGCCTGGCGTCGGCAGCACCTTCTACTTCACGGCGGTATTCGGCGTCGCCACCGTCGAGGCGCCGCAGCCGCTGCCGGACATCTCCGGCCTGCGCGCGCTGGTGGTGGACGACAACGCCAGCGCCCGTGAAATCTTCATGGGCATGCTGGCGACCATGCAGTTCAACGCTTCCTGCGCCGACGGCGGCCAGCGCGCCGTCGACATGGCGGCGCAGGCCCGCAGCGAAGGCCGGCCGTTCAATATCGTGCTGCTGGACTGGCAAATGCCCGGCATGAACGGCCTGGAGACGCTGCAGGCGATACGCGAGCAGGCCGTGGCCGCAGGCGCCGAATCGCCGGCCTTCATCATGGTCACCGCCTACAACCGCGATGTGCTGATGGACGAGGCGCGCGGCATCGCCATCGACGCCATGCTGAACAAGCCGGTCAGCGCGTCCACGCTGCTCGATTCGATTTCCACCGTGTTCGGCAAGGACCTGAGCCGCTGCCGCAGCACGCGCCGCCGCGCCGACTACATGGCGGCCGAAGAGGCCATGCGCGGCGCCTACCTGCTGCTGGTGGAGGACAACGAAGTCAATCAGGAAGTGGCGCAGCAGATCCTCAGCGACGCCGGCATCCGCGTCGACATCGCCGTCAACGGCGCGATGGCGCTGGCGAAAATCGCCGTGGCCGACTACGACGGCGTGCTGATGGACTGCCAGATGCCGGTCATGGACGGCTACGACGCTACCCGCAAGCTGCGCGAGGATGCGCGCCACGCCAGCCTGCCGGTGATCGCCATGACCGCCAACGCCATGGTCGGCGACAAGGAGAAGTGCCTGGCCGCCGGCATGAACGACTTCATCGCCAAGCCTATCGACGTGGCGCAGCTGTTCACGACGCTGGCGCGCTGGGTCACGGTGAAGAATCCATTGGCGCCCGAAGCGGAGGCCGAAACGCCGCCCGGCGCGACCCGTGACGAAGCGTTGCCGGTGGTCGCCGGCCTGCGCATGGAAGCCGCGCTGCAGCGGGTGGGTGGGAATGTTAAGCTGATGCGCAAGCTGTTGTCGCGCTTTGTCGAAACCCAGATCGACGCCATGCAGCGCATCGCCACCGCCATCGAGAACAACGATTTGTCCGGGGCGACGCGCGAGGCGCATACTGTCAAGGGCTTGGCCGGCAATATCGGCGCCGGTGGCATGGCCGATGCGGCCGGCAAGGTGGAGCAGATGCTGGCGATGGGCGCGACCAAGGGCCGCGACGAAGCCATCGCCGAGATGGCGGGCGAATTGAACGACCTGGTGGCGCGCATTGCGATGGCGATGGCTATGGATGACAAGCCGGCCGCCGAAGATGCCGCACCGGCCGCGCAGGTCGTCGACAAGGATGAACTGGCGGCGCTGGCGCACGAGATGGCGCGCCTGCTGGCGCAGGACGACGGCGCCGCCGTCAAGCTGCTGGACCGCCTGTGCGGCGCGCTGACCGCCGCCGGACAGGCAGAACATGCGCGCCAGATGCGGCGCATGCTGGGACAATATGATTTTGAAGGCGCGCTGGACGAACTGAAGGCCGCCGCCGATGCACTGAACATCGCCTTGTGAAGAGAGTACGCCGATGAACGCAAAACCAACGATCCTCGTGGTCGACGATATCCCGGACAACATCGATCTGCTGTGCGCCGTGCTGGAAGACGACTACCGCACCAAGATCGCCGTCAACGGCGAGCGCGCCCTGAAGATCGCCAACGGCGAATCCAAGCCGGACCTGATCCTGCTGGATGTGATGATGCCGGGAATGAGCGGCTATGATGTTTGCAAGGCGCTCAAGGCCAATCCCGCCACGCGCGACATTCCGGTGATTTTCGTCACCGCCATGAGCGAGGCGGTGGACGAGCAGCTTGGCCTGAGCCTGGGCGCGGCGGACTACATCACCAAGCCGATCTCCGCACCGATCGTGCAGGCGCGCATCAAGACCCAGCTGTCGATGAAGCGGGTGCACGACTTCCTGCGCGACCAGAACAACTTCCTCGAAACGGAAATCGAAAAGCGCACGCGTGAAATCGTCGCCTTGCAGGACGTGACCATCCACACCATGGCCTCGCTGGCCGAAACCCGCGACAGCGAAACCGGCAACCATATCCGCCGCACCGCGCACTACGTCAAGACACTGGCGGAAAAGCTGCGCACCAATCCGCGCTTCAGCGATTTTTTGACCGATAAAAACATCGAGCTGCTGTTCAAGTCCGCGCCGCTGCACGACATCGGCAAGGTCGGCATCCCGGACCGCATCCTGCTCAAGCCCGGCCGCTTCGAGGGCAACGAGTTCGAGATCATGAAAACCCATACCACGCTGGGCCGCGACGCGATCCGCCAGGCCGAGCGCGAGCTGGGGCTGGAGGTGGACTTCCTCAAGTTCGCCAAGGAGATCGCCTACGGCCACCAGGAGAAGTGGGACGGCAGCGGCTATCCCGAAGGCCTGAGCGGCGACAACATCCCGATCTCGGCGCGCCTGATGGCGGTGGCCGACGTGTACGACGCGCTGATCAGCCGCCGCGTCTACAAGGCCGGCATGTCGCATGAGGCGGCGGTGGCCATCATCGTCGAGGGACGCGGACAGCACTTCGATCCCGACATGGTCGACGCCTTCCTGGAACTGCAACAGGAATTCATCGACATCGCCAAGCGCTACGCGGATTCCGATCACGACATGGAACAGAACCGCGAGAAGATCGAGCGCTTTACTGGTTGACCGACTGCGCGGCTGATCAGCTGACGGTGCGGAAGAAGCGCAGCATCTCGCGGCTGGCGTCCGGGCCTTTGGCGTCGGTGTAGGTGCCGCTGCCGTTGCCGCCGAACCAGGCATGGCCGGCGCCGTGCACCACCCAGTGTTCGCCGATCGGCGTGCCGTCCGCCTTGGTGTGCTTGGTCTGCGTGTAGCGGTGGCCATTCGGCACACTGCCCGATTGCACCGACGGCTTGCCCTGTTGGCTGTGCAGCAGCTGTTCTATCACCTGTTCGCCATTGCGCGGATGGACGGTACTGTCGCTGTCGCCGTGGAAGACGATGATGGGCTGCGAGCCGTCGCCGGCCTTGCGCGGCGAAGCAACGCCGCGCTTCATGGCCGCCAGCGCCGACGGCAGGTCCTGCGCCGAGGCGAACGGCAACCCCGAATGCACGCCCACCGCCGCAAACAGTTCCGGATACAACGTGCCGACGATGACCGCCATCGCGCCGCCCGCCGACAGCCCGGCGATGTACACCTGGCGCTCGTTGACCGGATAGTCGTCGATGATCTGCTGGGCGATGCCGGCGATGATGGACGGTTCGCCCTGGCCGCGTTGCTGGTCGATGGCGCTGAACCAGTTCCAGCACTTGCTCTGATTGGCGTTGGGCGTCTGCTCCGGGTAGACCACGAAGCATTGCTTTTCCTCGGCCAGCTGGTTCATTTGCGTGCCGACGGCGAAATCGTCCGGGTTCTGCGTGCAGCCGTGCAGCATCACCAGCAGCGGCATGGCCTGGCCGTGATAGCTGGCCGGGATGTACAGCTTGTAGTTGCGGGTGCCGGCGTGGTTGGTGTAGCTGCTCTTGATGAACTGCGCGCCGTCCGGCAGCGGCACTTCCGGCGCCGGATGCATGATGGCGCCGACATCGATGGCGCGGTCGATATTGGCTTGCAGGTCGACCTTGATGCCCATGCGGCTCAGCATATCCTGCGCGAACTCGGCCGGATGCGTGGCCGGATTCGGCCTGGCGCCATTTGCATTTGGCGGCGGCGCGGCCGTACCCGTATCGGGCGCAGCCTTGGCCGTGACTTCGGGCGCTGCTTCCGCGGTGGGCCGTGGCGGCGGATTGATGTCGCGCATGGTGGGTTGCGAAGGTTGCGACGGAGCGGCCGGCCGCATGGACGGATGGCCGCGCAGGCTGTCCATCGCTTGCTGGACGGTGGCCGTCGCGTTTATGCTCATCAGCTTTTGTGCCGCTTCGCGCATGTGCGCAAACAGTGGTAATTTCATGATATTCCTTTAATGGATGCGGTTTGCCAGCGCAGTTTTGAGCACCGCGCTGGCGTGCAGCGATCCCAATACAAAAATGGATTCGATCGTTGCCAGTGCCAGTTCGACGGAAACGTCGCTGGCGATGCTGGCCAACCCCAGTACCTGGATTTGCAGCCGCTGTCCCGCCGCCTGCGTGGCTTCGAGGTCGGCGCGGGAATAGTGCTGCATCCCCAGTACCAGGCTTTTGCGCGCCACCGTCTGTTTCACGACGTCGGCGTGCTGGTTCAACTGATTGCGGATCGCGGTTCGTATCAAGTCGGTGCGGTTGGAATAAAACCCCTCCTGCACCAACAGGTCAATTTGTCCCAGGTCGATAGGACCGAGGTTGATCGTGATCTTTTCCGATTCAGCGGTCTTCAGTTTTAATTCTTGCTTTGCCATGAGTCTCCATCCGGTTACCATCTACATGGATGGTAGTATAGACCTGAAAATCACCAAGTCAAGCGCGTTCGCGGGCATAATGGCGGCATGAGTGAACCAGCTAACTTAATTCCCCCCGGTGCGCCGGAATTGGCCACACCGGTGCCGTCGCCCTGCGTCAGCCTGTGCAAGATGGACGCCGACCGCCTGTATTGCATGGGCTGCATGCGCACGATCCCGGAGATCATCGCTTGGTCCAAGGCGGACGACGACTACAAGCGCGGCGTGTGGGCGGAAATCCGCCGCCGTGAACAATTAATCAACTTCGACGACGAATGAACGCGCTGCCCGACTCGATCCAGGTATTTGAACGGGGTTGGCTGTCGTCCAACAACGTGATGCTGCTGGGCCGCCACGACACGGCCATCATCGACACCGG
This sequence comes from Duganella sp. S19_KUP01_CR8, assembly GCF_036688705.1. Classification (NCBI taxonomy): domain Bacteria; kingdom Pseudomonadati; phylum Pseudomonadota; class Betaproteobacteria; order Burkholderiales; family Oxalobacteraceae; genus Duganella; species Duganella sp. S19_KUP01_CR8. The sequence goes on from NZ_JAQQPR010000006.1 coordinate 174,679, forward strand.
TTACCTGAGCCACGCGCCGCAAACGCTGGCGATGGTGCGCCATGCGCTGCACGGCCGCCATCTCGACCAGATCGTCAACACCCATCTGCACTCCGACCATTGCGGCGGCAACGCCACCTTGCAGGCGCATTTCGGCAGCCGCACCTCGATCCCGGTCGCCGAGGCGGACAAGGTGCGGCGCTGGGACGTGGAGGCGCTCAGCTTCAAGGCCACCGGCCAGCGCTGCGAGCGGTTCACCTTCGACGCCACCATCGCCCCCGGCGATGTGCTGAAATTGGCGGACATGGAATGGCAGGCGCTGGGCGCGCCCGGCCACGATCCGCATTCGCTGATCTTCTACTGCCCGCAGGAGCGGCTGCTGATTTCGGCGGACGCGCTGTGGGAAAACGGCTTCGGCATCATCTTCCCGGAGCTGGACGGCCAGTCCGGCTTCGCCGAGGAGCGCGCCACGCTGGACGTGATCGAGGGGCTGGATGTGCGGCTGGTGATCCCCGGCCACGGCAAGCCGTTCAACGACGTCGCCGGCGCGCTGGCGCGGGCCCGTTCGCGGCTGGACTACCTGGAGGCCGATCCGCTGCGCAACGCGCAGAACGCGCTGAAGGTGCTGCTCAAGTTCCTGCTGCTGGAGCGTCAGCGCATTCCGCTGGCGGACGTGCCGCAGTTGCTGATGGCGATGCCGGTGTTTGAAAAGGCCAACACCAACTTCCTTAAGCAGACGCCGGAGCAGGTTGCCACCTGGGCGGTCGGCCAGCTGGTGCGCGCCGCTGCGGCCCGCGTCGAGGGTGAGTACTTACTTAATGAGTAGTTGAGCGAGTAGTTAAGCGAGTAGTTAAGCGAGTAGTTAAGCGAGTAGTCGCCAGGAAATATAGAGGGAGCCTCCTAGTTTAGGCACGGTCGTACTATTTTCGATCTATAATCGATTTTCCTTAACTCACCGACAGCGAGTTCGCCATGGCCCTGCCAGCAGCGTTGCAAAACCTTTCCCTCCCAGTTATCGCATCCCCGATGTTCATCGCCAGCGGCCCGGCCCTGGTTGCGGCGCAGTGCAAGGCCGGCATCGTCGGCTCCTTCCCGGCGCTGAACGCCCGCCCGGCGGAACTGCTGGACGTGTGGCTGACCGATTTGCAGAAAGAGCTGGCCGAATTCCAGGCCGCCAATCCGGGCAAGCGTGTCGGCCCGATCGCCGTCAACCAGATCGTGCACCAGTCGAACGACCGCCTGGCGCATGACGTGGAAGTCTGCGTCAAGCACCAGATCCCGATCATCATCTCCTCGCTGCGCGCGCCGCCGAAAGAGATGCTGGACGCGATCCACAGCTACGGCGGAATCGTCCTGCATGACGTGGTCTCGATCCGCCACGCCGAGAAGGCGCTGGAAGCGGGCGTCGATGGCCTGATCCTGGTGGCCAGCGGCGCCGGCGGCCATGCCGGTACCCTGTCGCCGTTCGCGCTGGTCGGTGAAATCCGCAAATTCTTCAAGGGCCCGATCGCGCTGTCCGGCTCCATCGCCACCGGCGATGCGATCCTGGCGGCTCAGGCGATGGGCGCGGACTTCGCGTACATCGGCTCGCGCTGGCTGGCGACGCAGGAATCGAACGTCAGCGACGACTACCGTAATGCGATCGTGGAATCGACCGCGGCGGACATCGTGTATTCGAACCTGTTCACCGGCGTGCATGGCAACTACCTGAAAAAATCCATCGTCGCCGCCGGCCTGGATCCGGAAGCGCTGCCGCAGGCCGACAAGAGCTCGATGAACTTCGGCTCCGCCAGCGCCAAGGCCTGGCGCGACATCTGGGGCGCAGGCCAGGGCGTGGGCCTGATGGACGACGTGCCGACCACCGCCGACATGGTGGCGCGCCTGAAGCAGGAATACGACGCGGCCCGCGCGCGCCTGGCCCTGTAAAAACCCCGGGGTCAGGTCCCCCATTAGAGCATGAGCCCGGTTGCATCAGCCGGGCTCATGCTCTAATGGGGGACCTGACCCCGGATTTATTTGACCGACAGGCTGCCGCGCGCAGCCTGTTTACCACGTATCCAGACGGTGTCGATGTTGTCGTAGGCGCGGATATCGGCCAGCGGCGACATCTTCATCAGCACCAGGTTCGCGACCTTGCCCGCTTCGATGGTGCCCACTTGCGCATCGATCCTGAAGGTGCGGGCGTTGTTGATGGTGGCCGCCTTGAACAGCTGCGCCAGCGACAGGCCGGCCTTGTGCAGGTCCTGCATCTCCAGGTAGCCGTTCAGGCCGGGGATGTTGCCGTAGGTCGGCGACGACGGCGTATCGGTGCCGAACACGAAGTTGGCGTCCTTGCCGGCCAGGTAGGCCACCACCTGCTGCTGGCGGCGCAGCGGCGCTTCCATACCCTTCAATACCGCCGCATCGGTTTCATCTTCCGCCAGCTCCTGCTTGAACCATTGGCCTTCGGGCGTCTTGAGCCAGGCCAGCATGGCCGGCGGCAGCAGCTTGGCCAGCGCCGGGTTGTTCAGGTAGGACGGATCGAAGTAGGCGTTCAGGCCATACAGCACCTGCATCGTCGCCTGGTAGCCGATCTTGCGTTCGGCGATCTGGTCCAGCAGCTGCTTGATCTCGGCCGGCAGTTCCTTTTCCTTGTCCATCGCGCCCCAGTGCCACATGCCGTGCGCCAGCACGTCGACGCCGCCGTTGACGGCGAAGGTCTGCGCCTCGAACGAATTGCCATGGGTGACCAGCACCATGCCGTCCTTGCTGGCGGCCGTCCGTACTTCCGAGTACACGGCGGGGCTCATCACCGGCAGGTTGTGCATGGTGCCGAAGCCGTGTTCGAAGTGGGTTTTGACGCAGATGGCGTGGTCGGCCTTGACCCGCGCCACGCCCTTGGCCGGGGTGTAGTCCTCCGGCTTGAAGCGGGCGGGGATCTTGTCGGCCTGCGCCGGGTCGTAGATAAAGTTGGAGAACATCTCGAAGCGCGTCTCCGGCGGCGCGTAGGACGAGGGATAGCCGTTGGCGAACACCAGCGGCGCGCCGCAGTCGTAGACGTCCGGATGCAGCGGCGTGGCCTTCACGCGGTCGATGAATTCGCGGCTGCCGGCGGCCAGGTCGATCACCGTGGTGTAGCCGTAGTAGAGGAAGGAGCGCGGCATCTGCGCGAAGTACTCGGCGGCCATGGTCTTTTTCTGGTCGGCCTGCTCGAAGCTCATGCCGGGGACGGAGTACAGGTGGACGTGCGAGTCGATCAGGCCGGGTGTGAGGAACTGGCCTTTGCCGTCGATGCGGCGGGCGCCGGCCGGCGCTTTCTTGCCGGCGCCGCGTTCGACGCGGACGATGCGCTCGTCCTCGATCAACACGCTGCCGGTCTCGATGCGGTCCAGTTTTTCCGGCGACACCAGCTTGACGTTGGTGATCCAGGTCTGCTGGCCGGCCCAGGCTTGGGCGCAGAGAAGGAGGGAAAGGCTTGCCAGAATGCGGGTGGTTTTCATGTGGAGCTCCGTGTTGTGAGGAGCCCAGTGTGCCGCCGCAGACCGCGTTTTGCGTCTCAAATGATGATTTGGCACCTGCTACGCGGGTGTTTTGGCCTGGTCGCGGAATTCGCCCGGCGTCATGCCGGTCTGCTTCTTAAATGCGCGGTTCATCGCGCTTTTGCTGTTAAATCCGGCCAGTATCGCCAGATCCAGGATGCTGGCGCTGGCTTGCGTGGGGTCTTGCAAGGCCTGTTTCAGGGCTTCGACGCGGTGGCGATTGAGGAAATCGGCGAAATTGGCGCCGCAGTTCTCGTTGATCAGCTGGGACAGTTCGTGCGGCGTCATCGCCACCTGCGCGGCCAGGTCTTCCAGCTTCAATTCGCCGTTGCGGTAGGGCTGGTCCTGTTCCATGCAGGCGTTCAGCCGGGCGAGGAAGGCGTCGCGGTCGGCTGTGGATAACTGCTTGCTGGCGTAGCGCTGTTTGGGCGGCGGGGGCGGCGGCAACGCGCGCGGGCGATAACCCAGCGGCAGCCGCATCGCCGTGAAGGCGGTCGCGAACACGAACAGCATCAGCGAAATGCCGTCCATCGCGTCGGCGGACACCGGCTGTTCCACGTCCAGCACCGCCATCGCCAGCGCCACGATGCTCAGCGCCGCGCTCACCAGCCACATCCCCATCAGGCGCCGCAGGTCGCGCACCAGGTCGGAATCGGCCGGCACCCGGCCCACCAGCCGATAGGTGGCGCGGATGTAGGTCAGCAGGATGGCCAGCTTGGCCAGCCCCGCCACGGTCAGGTACCACGGCCAGCCGGTCCATTGATGCATCCATGCCAGCTTCTCTTCGGCCGAGCGCAGGTAGAACGGCGTCATCGCCAGCGTCGCGACGGTAAAGGGTATGAAATGCAGCAGCGCGCGCTGGCCCAGAGGCTGGTCCGACAGCATCGCATGCAGGTACAGATATTGGAGCGGTCCGACCACCAGTCCCAAGGTGACGATGGCCAGCGCGCTGTGCGGATACTGCTGATAGAGGTGGTTGAGACCCAGCCAGTTATGGCCGATGATGGCCGCGAACACCAGCAGCAGCGCGGACAGCAGCCGGTTGGCGGTGCGCATTTCCAGCTGGCGGACGCTGAGCAGCGTCGCCGTCATCAGGAAGGACTGGCCTATCGCCAGCAGGAACAGCCACGAAAGCATCGCATTGAACATGCCTACGATGCCTGCGGCCGTCAGGTTTAGTTCTCGGTCTGGATGGCCCACAGGCCTGGCAGGTTGCGCCAGTAGCCGTAAGCGTCCATGCCGAAGCCCACCACGAAGCGGTTGGGAATGGTGATGCCGACGATGTCGGCCTTGCATGGCTTGGCTTTGCCGATCGCCTTGTCGGCGAAGACGGCCAGCACCACTTCGGCGGCGCCCATGTCCAGCAGGCGCTGTTTGACGTGGGCCAGCGTTTCGCCTTCGTCCAGGATATCGTCCAGCACGATGACCACGCGGCCGGCCACGTTCGAGCGCGGCACCACTTTCCAGACCACTTGTCCGCCCTTGTCGTCGTCGCCGTAGCGGCTGACGTGGATGTAGTCGAATTCGAGCGGGAAGGTCAGTTGCGGCAGCAGGTTGCCCGTGAAGACCACGGCGCCGCCCATCACGCCCAGCACCAGCGGGAAGGAATCGCTGTCCGGTCGGTCGAAACGGGCGTTGAGGGTGTCGGCCATCGCGGTGACGGCTTGGTCGACGTCTGCTTTGCTGAACAGTTCTTCCGCGTTCTCCAGCAGGGCGCGGGCACGGGTGTGGTGGAAGTCTTGCATGATCTTCGTCGGCTTCTAAAAACAGGTGGTAAGTTCGCTATTATCCGCCATATCCCGTCCCGCCGCATGCCGTTGGTTTTCCACCACAATAGGCGCAGCCTATGTGTAGTCGCGCACGTCGTCGATCACCTTGCCGTCGTTGGGCAGGCTGCCGACGGTGGCAAACCGCACTTCGCCCCGCAATTTGGTCAGGTCGCGTATCGATTCGGTGATGGCGACGGCGCTGGAGGCGCTGGACGGATCGGCCACTTCGCAGTGCAGCGTCATCACGTCCTGCGCCATGTGGCCAGACACCACCAGCCGCGCCTTGACGATTTCCGGATGGCGTCGGGTGACGTCGTGCACCTGCGACGGATGCACGAACATCGCGCGCACCTTGGTGGTCTGGTCGGCGCGGCCCATCCAGCCTTTGATGCGGGTGTTGGTGCGGCCGCAAGGCGAAGGCGGCACATCGGTCAGGACCGCCGACAGGTCGCCGGTGGCGAAGCGGATCAGCGGGTAGTCCGGATTGAAGAGGGTGACCACCACTTCGCCGATTTCGCCGTCGGGCACGGGATCGCCGCTGCCGGGGCGGACGATTTCCAGTATCAGGTCCTCGTCCAGCACCATGCCCGGGTCGCGCACGCCGCCGCTCTGGGTTTCGTAGGCGATGCTGCCGATATCGGCCGACGCATAGCATTGCAGCACGTGCGGCACGCCGTGTTCGATGAACCAGCTGCGCAGCGATTCCGGCAGCGCCTCGGCGGACATCAAGGCCTGCCGGATGCTGCTGATATCCGCGCCCAGCTCCTGCGCTTTTTCGACGATGATCTTCAGGAAGGACGGCGTGCCGATGTAGGTATCGGGCCGCAAGTGGCTGATGGCCTGCACCTGCATCTCGGTCTGGCCGGCGCCGGCCGGTATCACGGCGCAGCCTATGCGCGCGGCGCCGCCTTCGACCATGAACGCCGCCGGTGTAAAGTGATACGAGAAGCAGTTCTGCAGCAGGCCGCCGGGACGCACGCCGGCCGCATACATCGGCCGGGCGAAACGCCACCAGTCCTGGCCGCGTCCTTCAGGATCGAAAATCGGGCCGGGCGACATGAACACCCGCGACAGCTGGCCGACCGGCGTGGTATTGAGGCCGCCGAACGGCGCCTGCTGCTTCTGCAAGGCGTGCAGCTCGGACTTGCGCGTCACCGGCAGCGTTGCCAGCGCGGCGCGGCTGTTGATGTCGGTGGCGTTGACGTCGTGCAGGATGCGCGACCAGCCGGCGGCGGCTTTGGCGCGCGCCACCAGCTGCGGCAGGCGTGACATCAGCTCGCGTTCGCGTTGTTCTGGCGAGCGCGTTTCGAGACTGTCGTAGGTATCGGCCATGATTGTTTATCCTTGTATCTCGCGTTGCAGCTTCTTGGTCAGTTTGCCGAACACCAGTTCATAAGAACGCGTCAGCAGTTCTTTGGCTTCGGCGTCGCTGAGGGTTTTCAAATCCTCGACATATACCCACTTCACCCGCGCCAGGTAGGGCGCGGGGATGAAGCCGGGGCGGTCGGTCAGTTCCAGGAAACGGTCGTCGTCCACCTTGAAACTGATGCCCTTGGCCTTGTCATCCAGCTCGGTGACGGCGAACATCTTCGTCCCGACGGAGAACACGAGATCCGCGCCCCACTTGGTATCCTCGGTCGCGCCGGGGAAGGTGCGGCACAGGGCCTTGGCCTGCTTGATATTCATGCGGTGTGGTCCTCTGTTCCTCAGGCCAGCCAGCGTTTGCGGCGGCGGTAAAATTTCATGTCGCGGAAGCTCTTGCGGCCGGCGCCGGAAACGCCGAGGTAGAACTCCTTGACGTCTTCATTGCTGGCCAGCTCGGAGGCCGCGCCCTCCATCACCACGCGGCCGTTCTCCAGGATGTAGCCGAAGTCCGCGTAGCGCAGTGCGATGCTGGTGTTCTGCTCGGCCAGCAGGAAGGAGACGTTCTCCTTGCTGTTCAAGTCCTTGACGATGCCGAAGATCTCGTCGACGATCTGCGGTGCGATGCCCATCGACGGCTCGTCCAGCAGGATCATCGACGGCTTGGCCATCAGCGCGCGGCCGATGGCGCACATCTGCTGCTCGCCGCCGGAGGTATATCCGGCCTGGCTGCCGCGCCGCTCGCGCAGGCGCGGGAAGTAGTGGTAGACCTTTTCCAGCGACTCCTTCAGCTCCGCCCGCGATGCGCTGCGGGTGTAGGCGCCGGTGAGCAGGTTCTCTTCGATGGTCAGGTGGCCGAAGCAGTGGCGGCCCTCCATCACCTGCGACAGGCCGCGCCGCACCAGTTCATTGGGCGTCAGCTGGTCGATGCGCTCGCCCTTGAACTGGACTTCGCCCTTGGTGACGTCGCCCCGTTCGCCGCGCAGCAGCGTGGAGATGGTTTTCAGCGTGGTGGACTTGCCGGCGCCGTTGGCGCCCAGCAGGGCCACGATCTTCCCCTGCGGGACTTGCAGGGACACGCCCTTGAGCACCAGGATCACGTGGTCGTAGATCACTTCCACGTTGTTCACGGACAGGTAGGGCGCTGCCGCCGGAGCGGCTGCTGTGCTGGCGGCCGTCATCATTTTGCGCAGGCCGGGGTGATTTTTTTCTCGGCCGCGTAGCTTGCGGAGCTATCTTCCAGCAGCTTGCGGGTCAGCGCCTTGTCGCCGACGATCCAGTTCGGCGTGATGGCGTTCCACTTCTTGCCGTCCCATTGCTGGACCTTGACCGCGCCCGAGCCTTCATGGTCGTCGCAGCTGGTCTTCACCACCGGCAGCATGCCGAAGGCGCCGATGGCTTTCTGGCGCGCTTCGTCGACGTTCAGGTGTTCCAGGCCCCAGCGCATCTGTTCGCCGTTGACCGGCTTGCCCTTGCCGAATTTTTCCTGCGCGGTGCGCATCGCTTCCACCCACAGGATGGCCGCGCTGACGCCGCGCATGTGGTACACGGAGCCGATGCGGCTACGGTCGGCCAGGTTGCCCTTGCCGGCGTCGTAGAGTTTTTTGTGGATCTCGTCCATCACCGGGTAGTTGCCCGGCGTGTTGAAGGTCATCGCGCTGTAGCCCTTGGCGGCGTCGCCGGCCGGCACGGTGTCTTCTTCGGAGCCGGCCCACCACACGCCCAGCATTTTCTCGCGCGGGATGCCGTTGCGCTGCGCGGTCTTGATGGCGACCGCGTTCATCGCACCCCAACCCCACAGGATCACGTGGTCGGGATTGGCCTGGCGGATCTGCAGCCATTGCGATTGCTGCTCGGTGCCCGGCGGCGTGACCGGGATCTTGATCAGGTCGAAGCCGTACTGCTTGGACAAGGCGTCCAGCACCGGCAAGGGTTCCTTGCCGAATGCCGAGTCGTGGTACAGGTAGGCGATCTTCTTGCCTTTCAGCTTGTCCATGCCGCCGTTTTTGTCGCCGAGGTATTTGATCATCGCGGCGGCCTGGTTCCAGTAGCTGGTAATCAGCGGGAACACATAGGGGAAGACCTTGCCGTTGGCGGCGTCCGAGCGGCCGTAGCCTATCATCGTCATCGGAATTTTATCGGTCGGCAGGCGATCGAGCACGCCGTAGGCGACGCCGGTGGACAGCGGCTCAACCAGCGTGGCGCCGCCGTTCTTGGTCTTCAGGCGTTCGTAGCATTCGACGCCGCGCGAAGGGTTGTATTCGGTTTCGCATTCTTCCCACGAGATCTTCACGCCGTTGACGCCGCCCGCCAGGTTGACCAGGTTGAAGTAGTCGATGATGCCGCCGTAAAAGCCGGAACCGCCCGCCGCATAAGGGCCTACGCGATACGAGGGCAGGGCGACGTATTGGTCGGCCACCGCCGGTTGTGCCCATGCCGGAAGGGATGATGCCAGTGTGAGTCCAAGTACCAGGGATGCGATGCGCTTCATTTGTCTTCTCCTCCAGGTTATTGTTTTTTATGCGCTCAGTGCGGGAATGGCCACAGACGCAGTTTCTCTTTACCGATTTGCCATAAACGCGCCAGACCGTGTGGTTCCACGATCAGGAAAAATATGATCAGGGCGCCGAACACCATCAGCTCCAGGTTGGACGCCACGCTGGTCGGCAGCGCCAGGCTGTGCGCGAAAATATTCAGGAACACCGGCAGCAGCACGATGAACGCCGCGCCGAGGAAGGAGCCAAGCACCGAACCGACGCCGCCGATGATCACCATGAACAGGATGCGGAACGACAGGTCGAGGTTGTAGGCTTCCGGTTCCACCGTGCCGAGGTAGGCGTAGGCGTACAGCGCGCCGGCCACGCCGCAGTAGAAAGAGCTGACGGCGAAGGCCAGCAGCTTGGTGCGCATCAGGCGGAAGCCGATCACCTCGGCCGCCACGTCCATGTCGCGCACCGCCATCCACGAGCGGCCGACGTTGGAGCGGATCATGTTCTTGGCCAGCAGCGCCATGAAGGCCACCACGCCCAGCACCAGCAGGTACTTGCGGCCCGGCGTATCGAACTGGTAGCCGAGGATGGCGATTTTCTGCGCGGTGATCACGCCGGAGCTGCTGTAGTTGGTCAGGTAGGGGATCTTGGTCAGGCACCATACAACGAAGAACTGCGTGGCCAGCGTGGAGGCGGCCAAATAGAAGCCGCGTATCCGCAGCGACGGCAGGCCGAAGGCGATGCCGACCATCGCCGCGCTCAAGCCGCCCAGCACGAAGGCCAGCAGCACCGGCAGGCCTGGCAGCCGCGCCAGGAAGTTATACGAGGCGAAGGCGCCGACCGCCATGAAGGCCGCCGTGCCCAGCGACAGCTGGCCCGCGTAGCCGGTCAGGATGTTCAGTCCCAGCGCGGCCAGCGAGAAAATCAGGAAGGGGATCAGGATCGCCGACAAGGTGTACGGCGATGCGAACAGCGGCACCACCACGATCGCCACGGCCAGCAGCGCGAACAGCGCGATGCGGTCCTGGAGTATCGGGAAGATCTGGCTGTCGGCCTGATAGCTGGTCTTAAATTGTCCTGCTTCGCGGTAGAGCATCGTTTTTACCTTTACTCTCTCAGATTCTGCGGATGATTTTTTCGCCGAACAGGCCTTCCGGCCGCACCAGCAGGAACAACAACGCCAGCACATACGGGAACCAGCCTTCGATGCCGCCGCCGACCAGCGGGCCGATATACACCTCGGCCATTTTTTCGGAGGCGCCGATAATCAGGCCGCCGACGATCGCGCCCGGCATCGACGTGAAGCCGCCAAGGATCAGCACCGGCAGCGCCTTCAGCGCCACGAAGGTCAGCGCGAACTGCACGCCGTTGCGGGCGCCCCACAGCAGGCCGGCCACCAGCGCGACCAGCCCGGCCACCGCCCACAGCACCGCCCAGATGCGTTGCAGCGGGATGCCGACGGCCAGCGCGGCCTGGTGATCGTCCGCCACCGCGCGCAGTGCGCGGCCCACCTTGGTCTTGGAGAACAGCAGTGCCAGCGCGGTCACCAGCAGGCCGCAGACGGCGGCCGCCATGATGTCGAACTGCGAGACCAGGATGTTAAATTTGTTCATCAGGTATTCGGACGGCACGTCCTCGATCGGCAGCTCCAGTTTGTGCACCTGCGAGCCCCACATCAACTGCGCCAGGCCTTCGATGAAGAAGGCCAGGCCGATGGTGGCCATGAACAGCGTGATTTCCGGCTGGTTCACCAACGGCCGCAGCACCACGCGCTCGATGGCGATGCCGAGCAGGATCATGACGACGATGGTCAGCGGGATCGCCACCCACAGCGACACGCCGAACTTGTCGACGATGCCGACGCAGGTCAGCGCGGCGAAGAACACCATCGCGCCCTGGGCGAAGTTGAACACGCCGGAGGCCTTGTAGATCAGCACAAAGCCGATCGCCACCAGCGCGTACATCACGCCCGACAGCAGGCCGCCGATCAGCACTTCAAAGAAAAAGTTCATTCGCAGGCCTTTCCTAAATACGCGTTGATCACATCCTGGTTGCAGCGGATGTCGTCGGGCGTGCCGTCGCCGATTTTCTTGCCGTAGTCGAGCACCACCACGCGGTCCGAGATGTCCATCACCACGCCCATGTCATGCTCGATCAGCACGATGGTGGTGCCGAATTGGTCGTTCACGTCGAGGATGAAACGGCACATGTCCTGTTTCTCTTCGACGTTCATGCCGGCCATGGGTTCATCGAGCAGCAGGATTTCCGGCTCGGCGGCCAGCGCCCGGCCCAGTTCCACGCGCTTTTGCAGCCCGTATGGCAGGCGGCCCACCGGCGTCTTGCGGATCGCCTGGATCTCCAGGAAGTCGATGATCTCCTCCGCCTTGACGCGGTGGGCGATTTCCTCGCGCCGCGCCGGGCCCCAGTACAGGGCCTGCATCAGGAAGTTGGACTTCATCTTCAGGTTACGGCCGGTCATGATGTTGTCGAGGACCGTCATGCCCTTGAACAGCGCGATATTCTGGAAGGTGCGGGCGATGCCGGATTTGGCGGCCGCGTGGCAGTCCATATTCTTGCGGTGTTCGCCGCGGTAGATGATCTCCCCCTGCTGCGGGCGGTACACGCCGTTGATCACGTTGAGCATCGAGCTTTTGCCGGCGCCGTTGGGACCGATGATGGCGCGGATCTCGTGCTGCTTGACGTCGAAGGAGATGTCGGTCAGCGCCTTCACCCCGCCGAACGACAGCGAGATATTTTTCAGGTCGAGGATCACCGGGCCGATTTTTCGGCGGCTGGGATCCGCGTCCGCCCCGAAGTGGGTGTCTGGTTCGTTCATTTGCATGGTGGCCTCCTCGATCATGCCGCTGCTTTGATGGCAGGGAAAGTCTTGCTGGACTCGATCTTCAGGTCCGCCGCCACCAGCCCGCTGCGTCCATCCTCGAACTTGACTTGCGTTTCGATGAATTGCGACTGCTTGCCGCTGTAGAGCGCCTCGATCAGCACCGCGTACTTCTCGGCGATGAACTTGCGGCGCACCTTGCGGGTGCGGGTCAGCTCATCGTCGTCGGGATCGAGCTCCTTGTGCAGCACCAGGTAGCGGTGGATCTGCGTGTCGCTCATCATCGGCTCGGCGGCCAGGTCGGCGTTGACCTGCTCGATACAGTCGCGCACCAGGCCATACACCTGCGGGTGCGCGGCCAGGTCGGTGTAGCCGGAATAGGCGATGCTGCGGCGTTCGGCCCAGTTGCCCACGGCTTCCATGTCGATATTGATGAAGGCGCAGACCTCGTCGCGTTTGTCGCCGAACACCACCGCCTCTTTGATGAAGGGGAAGAACTTGAGTTTGTTCTCCACATAATTGGGCGCGAAGATGGCGCCGCCGTTCATCTTGCCGACGTCCGCCGCGCGGTCGATGATCTTCAGGTGGCCTTCGTGGTCGAACAGGCCGGCGTCGCCGGTGTGGAAGTAGCCTTCGGCGTCGATCGCTTCGCTGGTGGCGTCGGGGCGCTTGTAGTAGCAGTCCATCAATGTTGGTGACCTGACCAATACCTCGCCGTTATCGGCCAGCTTGACCTCGACCCCGGGCGCCGGCAGGCCGACGCTGTCGAACTTGATCTGGCCGTCCGGTTGCAGACATATATAAGCGCAGGTTTCGGTGGAGCCGTAGAACTGCTTCAGGTTGACGCCGATGGAGCGGTAGAAGCGGAACAGGTCCGGGCCGATCGCGGCGCCGGCCGTGTAGGCGACCCGTACGCGCGACAGTCCGAGCACGTTTTTCAGCGGGCCGTAGACCAGCACCTGGCCGACCGCGTAGGCCAGGCGGTCGGACAGCGGCACCGGTTTGCCGTCCAGGATGGCGGCGCCGCTGCGGCGCGCCACCGCCATGAAGTGATGGAACATGCGGCGCTTGATGGCGCCGGCGTCCTCCATCCGTATCATCACGGTGGTGAGCATGTTCTCGAACACGCGCGGCGGGGCGAAGTAATAAGTAGGGCCGATTTCGCGCATATCGGTCATGACGGTGTCGCCGGATTCGGGGCAGTTGACGGTGAAGCCGGCCGTCATCGCCTGCGCGAAGGAGAACAGGCAGTCGCCCACCCAGGCCATCGGCAGGTAGGACAGGATGTCTTCCTCGTCGGTGAGGTTCTCGAAACCGACGCCGCCGGTGCCGGCCGCGATCAGCGCGCTGTGGGTCTGGCACACGCCTTTTGGTTTGCCGGTGGTGCCGGAGGTGTACAGGATGATGGCGTTGTCGCCGCCCTTGCCGGCTTGGACGGCGGCGTCGAACATGCCGGGATTGGCCTTGTCCCAGTCGCGGCCCAGTTCTTGCAGGCGGGCGAAGGACAGCAGGCCTTGCTGGCGGTAGTGGCGCATGCCGCGCTCGTCGTCGTAGGCCACGTGCGCGACATGGGGGTACAGGCTTTGCAATTCCGTCAACTTGTCGACCTGTTCCTGGTCTTCGACGATGGCGTAGCGGATTTCGGCGTTTTCCAGCACGTAGGCCATGTCGGCGGCCGGGGCGTCCTGGTACAGCGGCACCGGCACGCCGCCCAGGCATTGCGCGGCCAGCATCGACCAGTAGAGGCGGGGGCGGTTGTCGCCGATGATGGCCAGGTTCATGCCGCGCTGGAAGCCGATGGCGGCCAGGCCGCAGGCCAGCGCGCGCACTTCGTCGTTGACCTGGGCCCAGGTCCAGCTTTGCCAGATGCCCAGGTATTTTTCCCGGAATGCGGGTTTGCCCGGACGGAGCCGACCATGGGTCAGCAGCCAACGCGGGAACGTCTCGTTCTGTGTATGCACCAGTGTCTCCTGTTGCTGTTTGCTCGTACTTGTTAAACTTCTGATACGGCAGCCTTTTTATGTGATGATATTAGCCTGCCGCCGGGAGTCAGGTTGTCTTTTCGGCGACATTTGACCGAACTTTCCATATTGCGTTGCAATAATGCCTAATCGACATCAAATTACTCTCAAGGAATCATTGCGCACGGCGATCTGGGCCCAGGGTCTGACGCCTGAACAAATGGCGCGCGTGGAGGCCGAGACCTTTGAAACTTTCGTTCCGAAGGGTGGTTATGTTTGCCGCAAGGGTGAAATGGTCGAGCATTGGCTGGGGATTATGGAGGGCATGGTCAAGATGACTAATTTCTCGGCGGCCGGTAAAAGCGTGTCATTTACCGGCGTGCCACCCGGCGGCTGGTTTGGCGAGGGTTCGATATTAAAGCGGGAGATATTGAAATACGATGCGATGACATTGCGCGATAGCCGTATCGCCCGCATGCCGATGTCCACTTTTCACTGGTTGCTGGACACCAGTTTGCCATTCACGCGGTTTTTATTGATGCAGTTGAATGAGCGGTTGGGGCAGTTTATCGGCATGGTGGAAAATGACCGTTTATTAAATCCCGATACCCGCGTGGCGCGCTGTCTGGTTTCCATGTTCAATTCCCATCTTTATCCGGGCTTGGAGAAACTGGTGCAGATATCGCAGGAGGAATTGGGCCTGCTGTCCGGCGCTTCGCGCCAGCGCGCCAATCAGGCGTTACAGCTGCTGGAGAAACAAGGCTTATTAAGTCTTGATTACGGCGGCATCCGCATACTCGATCTCGAAGGCCTGCGCCGCTACGAGGCGTGAATTCGCGGAGCCCCAACTTCTTGGGGTGAGCTCCCACCTCAATCCCCCGTCCAGTTGTGCCCATCAATACTGAAAGGCGCAGCCACGCCCGTTGTCCATGCTAATTATTGGCGTGTTTGCGCCAAATTCCAGCTTTTATCCGTTGCCGAGCACAGGTTCGCCTCGTGAAAATTTAGAAAATAGATTTAAAAATTAATTCGCGAGAATAAATTAAATCTTATGGAAGACTCGAATAACAGCTAAATCGTCATTCCCGCGAAAGCGGGAATCCATACTCCGGTACGCAGGATACTGGGCATGGGTTCCCGCTTTCGCGGGAACGACCGTTGTTTCGAGATTCGCTGATGGTTGGCTGCACACCAGTTGCCACTCGCGCAGATTATTGGGAAACAGGCTGAGCGATTAAAACCATTTGATCTGTCGCTTGTTCGAGGGTAAATCAAAGTTCTAAACCTATGCGTCAGACAATCGCGGTATCATAGCGACAAGCTATGCCGCATCGGCGGCGCACCGGAAATTGACCTCAGCCATGCATATTCCAGATACTTCCCACGTCGTCGAGCGCCTGGCGTTGTTGCGCGCGGCGATGCGTCAACAGCAGATCGACGCGCTGATCGTGCCGTCCGCCGATCCCCATTTGTCCGAATATCTGCCGTCGCGCTGGCAGGGCCGTGAATGGTTGTCGGGTTTCACCGGCTCGGTTGGCACATTTATTATCACGCCCGAATTCGCCGGCATCTGGACCGACGCCCGTTATTGGACCCAGGCCGACCAGCAACTGGCCAATACCGGCATCCAGCTGATGAAGCTGACCTCCGGCGCCAGCGTGCAATATGTCGACTGGCTGGCCGCCCATTTGAAACCAGGCCAGACGGCGGCCGTCGATGGCGCCGTGCTCGGCCTGTCCATCGCCCGCCTGCTGGAACAGGCGCTGCAGGCCAAGGATGTTGCGCTGCGCACCGATCTTGACCTGCTCGGCCAGGTCTGGACCGACCGCCCCGCGCTCCCGGCCGCGCCGGTGTACGAACACCTGCCGCCCTACGCCTCCAAGACCCGCATCGGCAAACTGGCTGATTTGCGCATTGCAATGAAGCAACTTGGGGCGCAGCGCCACCTGATTTCGACGCTGGACGACATCGCCTACCTGTTCAACCTGCGCGGCGCCGACGTCAACTACAACCCGATTTTCCTGTCCCACGCGCTGATCGGCCCGGCCCGCGCCACGCTGTTTGTCGCCGACGGCAAGGTTGCGCCGGAGCTGCGCGCCACTTTGGCGGAGGATGGCGTCGATGTCGTGCCTTACCAAGCGGCGGCCGCCGCGCTGGCCGAGCTGCCTGCCGACAGTACATTGCTGATCGATCCGCGCCGCCTCACCTACGGCACGCGCCAGTGGATACCGGCCACGGTCCGGGTGATCGAGGCGATCAACCCGACCACCTTCGCCAAATCGAAGAAAAGCGAGGCCGATGCGGCGCACGTGCGCGCCACGATGGAGCAGGACGGCGCCGCCCTGTGCGAATTCTTCACCTGGCTGGAGCAAACGCTGGCCGATCCGCAGCGCCCGGCGCTGACCGAACTGGCCATCGACCGTGAAATCACGGCCGCGCGCGGACGCCGTCCGGGCTTCGTCAGCCCCAGCTTCTCCACCATCGCCGGCTTCCGCTCCAACGGCGCGATCATGCATTACCGCGCCACCGAAGCCCAGCACGCCGTCATCGAAGGCGACGGCCTGCTGCTGATCGACTCCGGCGGCCAGTACGTGGGCGGCACCACCGACATCACCCGCGTGGTCGGCGTCGGCGCCATCACCGGCGAGCACAAACGCGATTTCACGCTGGTGCTCAAGGGCGTGATCGCCCTGTCCTCGGCGCGCTTCCCGCGCGGGACCAAATCACCGATGCTCGACGCCATCGCCCGCGCGCCGCTGTGGGCCGAAGGCCTGGACTTCGGCCACGGCACCGGCCACGGCGTCGGCTACTTCCTCAACGTGCACGAAGGCCCGCAGTCGATTTCGCAATCGGCGATGCCGGAGCCGCACACCGCCATGGAACCAGGCATGATTACATCGATAGAACCGGGCTTGTACCGCCCCGGCAAGTGGGGCATCCGGATTGAAAACCTGGTGCTCAACCGTCCCGCGGGCCAGACCGAATTCGGCGAGTTCCTCGATTTCGAGACGCTGACCCTGTGTCCGATCGACACCCGCTGCATCGAGCCCTCGCTGCTGCGGGACGACGAGAAACGTTGGCTGAACGACTATCACGCGACAGTGCGCCAGCGTCTGCGCCCGCTGCTGTCCGGCGCCGCGCTGGCGTGGCTGGAAACCCGCACGGAGGCGCTGTGAGCGGCCGCGCAACCCGGGCCACGACGGCCGTCGACCGTCTCAAGGTTCGTAGTGGAAATGCCAAGTATTCGATGTCGCGCACCGGCAGCGGCCATTTCTTCCTGACCGAAGGCCCCGGCCAGCCGCCGCTGTGCGCGCCGCTGGAGCTCGACGACTTCGTCGCCTTCGTCAACGGCATTTCGCCGGGGCCGCCCCGGCGCGTCAGCAAGCTCGATGTCGCGTTCGAAAAACAGCTCGTTAAAAAAACACCGTAGCGCCACCACTGAAAGAGACCACGCATGCCACCGATCGAGTTCCTGTTTGCTTACTGGTCTGCCCATGAAATCGCCACCAACGGCGTAATCTTGCTGAATCTGGTCGGCGCGTTGCTGCTCGGCCTGATGGTCGGTTACGAGCGTTCGTATCATGGTCGAGCGGCAGGCATGCGCACTTACGGGCTGGTATGCATGGCGTCCGCCGCGCTGACGGTGATCGGCGGCTATCCCAGCGAGTGGTTCGGCGGCCATGCCGGCCACACCATCCTGACCTCCGACCCGACCCGCATCGTGCAAGGCATCGTCACCGGCATCGGCTTCCTCGGGGCCGGCGTCATCATGCGCGAAGGCTTTAATATCAGCGGCCTGACGACGGCGGCCTCGATCTGGGCCTCGTCGGTGATCGGCGTGATGGTCGGTATCGGTTTCTACCTGGGCGCGATGGGGCTGGCGGTGCTGTGCGCCGGCGCGATGATCCTGCTGACCAGGGTCGAGGCCTGGCTGCCGTCGCGGCATGCGATCGCGATCACCATGCGCTTCAAGGCCGGCTATCTGCCGCAGGAGCCGGCGCTGCGCGCGATGGCGCTGCAACGCGGCTACGAAATCGCCGGCGGCTCGATGATGATAGGCAGCGACGGCGGCATGCAGGAATGGCGCTTCGTCGCGATCGCGCTGAGCAAGCGTAGCGGCGCGCCGATGTCGGTGCTGTCGGCCGAATTGGCGCAATTCGACGGCATCCACAGCTTCCAACTCTCGCACGCACGCAACTAACATGAGCATGAACGAACAAGCCAGGGCAGTATTCGATTTCTGGTTCCAGCCCTCCCCAAGGCAGGCCGCCGACGCGACGCGCCGCGAGTGGTTCCAGAAGAACGACGATTTCGACCGCGAGATCGCCAGCCGTTTCGGCGCGCTGATCGAGCAGGCGCTGGCCGGCGGCCTGCATGCGTGGGATGCGGAAGGCCCGCAGTCCGCGCTGGCGCGCATCCTGGTGCTGGACCAGTTCTGCCGCAACGTCCACCGCGGCACGCCGCTGGCCTTTGCCGGCGACCCGCAAGCCTTGCAGGCGGCGCTCAATATGGTCGAGGCCGGACAAGACCTGGCGCTGCCGTCCTTGCAGCGCGCTTTTGTTTACCTGCCGTTCGAGCACGCGGAGGATATGGCGATGCAGGAGCAGTCCGTGGCCCTGTACACCCGCATGGCGGACGCCGGGCGCGACACGATGCCGCCAGCCACCAGCCAGGCCATCGCCGGCATGCTCGATTTCGCCCATCGCCACCGGGAGGTGATACGCCGCTTCGGCCGCTTCCCGCACCGTAACGCCATCCTTGGCCGCGCGTCGACGCCGGAAGAACAGGCGTTTTTGCAGCAGCCGGGGTCCGGTTTCTGATGGCGACCCTCAACCTGATCGGCGCCGGCCATGTCGGTCGCGTGTTGGGACGTTTGCTGGCGACACATGGCGGTTTCCAGGTGCAGCAGGTGCTGACGCGCTCCGCCGCCTCGGCCCAGGCGGGCGTGGATTTCGTCGGCAGCGGCGCGCCGGTGGAGCGCTACGATCAATTGCAGCCGGCCGATATCCATGTGCTGGCCGTCGGCGACGACCAGATCGCCGGCGCCTGCGCCGCGCTGGCGCAGGCGGTACCGCTGCAAGGCAGCATCGTGTTCCATTGCAGCGGCGCGCTGGCGTCCGGCCAGTTGCAGGCGGCGCGCGATGCGGGCGCGCTGGTCGCCAGCGTCCATCCGATCCGCAGCTTTGCCGATCCGGCGGCGGTGGCTGCCCAATTTTCAGGCACCTTCTGCGGCATCGAGGGTGACGCCGCCGCGCTGGCCGTGCTGACGCCGGCCTTGCAGGCGATCGGCGCGCAGCCGGTGCCGATCGACGCCTCGGCCAAGACCGTGTACCACGCCGCCGCCGTCTTCGCCAGCAACTACCTGGTGACGGTGCTGGACGCCGCCCTGCGCGCCTACATGGCGGCCGGCATCCCGGAGGCGGTGGCGCGCCAGATGGCGCAGCCGCTGGCCAGCGAGTCGATGGCCAATGTGTTCCGGCTCGGCGCCGCCGCCGCGCTCAGCGGCCCGATCGCGCGCGGCGACATGGTGACTGTGGATCGCCAACAACGGGCGGTCGATCAGTGGGACAGATCAACTGGCGAACTTTACCGGGCGCTGGTGGCGCCTACCGCCGATCTGGCGCGCCGAAAACGGCAGAAATAGCCCGCCATGACGACTACGCCTCTTATCTCCTTGCAAATTACTACTTAACAACTATATTTTAAGTAGGTGTATGCTTTTCCCGTGAGCGAGCGTTGCAGTTTTATTGGTACGAATTCACAAATAAGTGGCGGGATTAGTCGACAAACCTCGGAATTAGCAATAAGCTTGTTTCTTAGAATGTTTTCTTGAAGAATCTAGCAATAAGCCGGCGCACCAATAGGATAGGGGTAAGAACATGTTATTTCTGAAGAGTACGACCGTCACGAAAGCGCCAGGGATTTACGACGTAGATATCGCCGCTAAACCACCCGGCAAGACTTTTGGTGTGTTCATGGCCACCGATCCGGACAATCCTCCGGCCGAAGTGCTGGCGGCGCTGGCGGCGATGGGTTTCAAGAACACCTACAGCGGCGGCTACACCCACAAGGACCGCGGCAAGGTGCTGGACCTGCACTTCCAGAAAGACGGCACCGACTTGTTCCAGGGCTGGAAAGCCGAAGAGATGGAAGCCAATATGGCCGCCATCACCGCGCTGTTCAGCGGCATCGGCATCACCATTGCGCCACGCGTGATGACCCTGGCCGAAGCCTACGCCTAAAAGTTGCCGTAAAAAGACCGCAGCGTCGTTGTAGCTCCTAGCCGTGCTTGCGCACTGTCTTCGTCGCTACGCCTAGCTGCGCTCATTTTACGGCAACTTTTTTAAGCCTGCACCTCGATGTGATACAAGGCCCACGGGCAGGAACCGAACCGTTCTGCGAGCGGTTTGGCCGCCATCTCGGGGACCTTGTCGGCATCGTAAATCGCCCATAGCGGACCCAGTCCGCCCAGCGCCATCGCCGCGCCATCCAGATGGGTGGCGACGATGGTGCGCTGCGCGCGCGCCTGCGCCACAGTGACCGTGGCCGCATAACCATCCACCGCACGCAACACCAGCTTGCCGCCATCGCCCAGCGATGCGCCGGCCGCCTTCATCACGTCCAGCAGCAGCGGGCCGCGCAGCGTGTGCACCTTGCCGTCGTATTCCAGCGTCGGCTGGATGGTGATGGCCGGCAGCGCGGCCAGCGCGGCGAAGTCGAAGGCGTGCGCCTTGTCGAAGCTGAGTTTTTGCTTGAACATCATCTGGTCGCGCACCGGATCGAAGCGGCCGCGGTTGACCTTGCCGACGGCGCCGGTCACGGTCAGCAGCGCCGGCCCGGCGTTGTTCGCGGTGGCTGCGGCTTGCGCGGCGGGCAGGGTGGCGGCGGCCATGCCGGCCAACGCGGCGCGGCCCAGAAACTGGCGTTTTTTCATATGAGATATCCTGGCTGACGTAGTGCCGGTATCATACCGCGCATGGACTTATTTGCCGACGACAGCGACTTGATGCCGATCCCGATCGAGGATGGCGAACTGTGGTTCCAGCAGCGGCTGGCGCTGGACCTGGCGCCGGCCGAGGCCATGCAGCGTCTGCTCGACGAAACCGACTGGCGCGAGGAACAGATCCAGGTCTGGGGCAAGCTGCACATGCAGCCGCGCCTGAGCGCCTGGCATGGCGACGCCCGCTACCGATATTCCGGCAAGCTGTTCCATCCGCTGCCCTTCACGCCTTTGCAGCTGCACATCAAGCAGGCAGTGGAACTGGCCACCGGCCGCCAGTTCAACAGCCTGCTGCTGAACTACTACCGAGACGAACGCGACCGCATGGGCTTCCATGCCGACAACGAGCCGACGCTGGGGCCGAATCCCGCCATCGCCTCGGTCAGCTTCGGCGCGGCGCGCACCTTCATCCTCAAGCACCGTACCCTGCCGAAGACCGTCAAGCTGGCGCTGGGCGACGGCTGCCTGTTGCTGATGGCGGGCAGCTTGCAGCATCACTGGCTGCACGGCATCAACAAGGAACGCGGACCCAAGGGACCGCGCATCAACCTCACTTTCCGCAATATTCTGCGCGAACCTTAAGTCTCTCTTAAGTTTGGAAGAAGCTGATTTAAGCCATCTATAATTTGGCTTACATCCTGTCACACTTCTTACTAAATCGGTGCGGACAGGTATTGGCGTGAGTGCTATCTTGGTTCCATCGCAATTCAGAGAACTGCGATCCCAAGCAAGTCCAACACTCATTTTGCTGAAAGATCCAATACCATGAAAAAAATTCTGTTCGCATTAGTTGCTTCCGCTGCCGCCCTGGCCGGCACCTCCGCTTACGCCGCCGATGACGCTGGCACCGCCTACATCGGCGCCGGTGTCGTGGGCAGCCACTACAAGTTCGACGTGCCTGGCGCAACCAGCACCTCCGACCGCAGCGGCGACAAGGCGACCGGCAAGATCTTCGCCGGCTACAACATCGACAAGACCTGGGCGGTCGAAGGCGGTTATACCGACTTTGGCAAGAAAGGTTATGACTACACGGTAGGCGGTGCGCCTGGCCACGTGCAGACCAAGGCAAGCTCGTTCTACGTTGCGGGCAAGGGCACCTACACGGTGAATGACCAGGTCGCCCTGTTCGGCAAGCTGGGCGTGGCGCGTAACCACAACGACGTCACCACCACCGGCATCGCCTCCGTCAGTGGCGACGCCAACAAGAGCGCGCTGTACGCTTCGGTTGGCGCCGAGTACGCGATCAACAAGAACGTGAAGGTCTCGCTGGAGTATGAAAACTACGGCAAGAACAACATCGACCTGGGCCGCAAAAACAGCGCGATCACCGCCGGCGTGCGCTACAACTTCTAACCCGCAAGCTTGGGGTCAGACCCCGTACGGGGTCTGACCCCGCCACGGTTCGGGGTTCGCCTCCTAGCCATAAAAAAGGCCACCTCACGGTGGCCTTCGTCGTTTACACGGTCAGTGGCTTGTAGCGGATACGCTTAGGCTTGGCGCCTTCTTCACCCAGGCGCTTCTTCTTGTCGGCTTCGTATTCCTGATAGTTACCGTCGAAGAAGGTGACCTGCGAGTTGCCTTCGAACGCCAGGATGTGGGTGGCGATACGGTCCAGGAACCAGCGATCGTGGGAGATCACCAGCACGGAACCGGCGAACTCCAGCAGCGCATCTTCCAGCGCGCGCAGGGTTTCCACGTCCAGATCGTTCGACGGTTCATCCAGCAGCAACACGTTGCCGCCCTTGAGCAGCGTCTTGGCCAGGTGCAGGCGGCCGCGTTCACCGCCGGACAGGTTGCCGACGATCTTCTGCTGGTCCGAACCCTTGAAGTTGAAGCGGCCCAGGTAGGCGCGCGACGGCATGTCGAAACGGCCGACGCTGAGCATGTCGGCGCCGCCGGACACGTCCTCGAACACGCTCTTGCTGTCGCTCAGCGTATCGCGGCTCTGGTCCACCAGCGAGATGCGGGCGGTCTGGCCGATCACCACTTCGCCGCTGTCCGGCTTGTCGAGGCCGGCGATCATCTTGAACAGCGTCGATTTACCGGCGCCGTTCGGGCCGATGATGCCGACGATGGCGCCCGGCGGAATCGTGAACGACACATTGTCGATCAGCAGGCGGTCGCCAAACGCTTTCGAGACGTTCTTGAACTCGATCACTTCGTTACCCAGACGCTCGGCCACAGGGATGAAGATCTCCTGGGTCTCGTTGCGTTTCTGGTATTCGTACTCGCTCAGCTCGTTGAAGCGGGCCAGGCGGGCCTTGGACTTGGCCTGGCGCGCCTTAGGATTCTGGCGCGACCATTCCAATTCCTTCTGCAGCGCTTTCTGGCGCGCGGATTCGGTCGATTCTTCCTGCTTCAGGCGGTTGGACTTCTGGTCCAGCCACGACGAGTAGTTGCCCTTCCATGGAATGCCATGGCCGCGGTCCAGTTCCAGGATCCATTCGGCGGCGTTGTCGAGGAAGTAGCGATCGTGGGTGATGCCGACCACGGTGCCCGGGAAGCGCAGCAGGAATTGTTCGAGCCAATCGACGGACTCGGCGTCCAAGTGGTTGGTCGGTTCGTCGAGCAGCAGCATGTCCGGCTTGGACAGCAGCAGCTTGCACAGCGCCACGCGGCGCTTTTCACCACCGGACAGCACGCCGATCTTGGCGTCCCAAGGCGGCAGGCGCAGCGCGTCGGCGGCCATTTCCAGTTGCAGGTTCAGGTTGCCGCCGTCGGAGGTCGAGATGATCGCTTCCAGACGTGCCTGCTCGGTGGCGAGGGCGTCGAAGTCGGCGTCTTCCTCGGCGTAGGCGGCGTACACGGCTTCCAGCTTGGCTTGCGCCTCAAACACTTCGCCCAGGCCCGATTCGACTTCCTCGCGCACGGTTTTTTCGGGATCCAGCTGCGGTTCCTGCGGCAGGTAGCCGATGTTCAGGCCCGGCATCGGCACGGCTTCGCCCTGGATGTCGGTATCGATGCCTGCCATAATTTTCAGCAAGGTCGACTTACCGGAGCCGTTCAGGCCCAGCACGCCGATCTTTGCGCCCGGGAAGAAGGACAGCGAAATATCTTTCAGAATCTGGCGCTTGGGCGGGACGATTTTGCCCACCTTGTTCATGGTATAGACGTAATTTGCCATTGAGAATCTCAGTAAGAATTTTTTAATTGCGTAGAAATGCAAGGAAGGACGACAGGATACGATAAATCCCGCCGTCCGCCCACTATTTAGCGCGTTTGCCGGCCCACAGCCCCTCGGCCACATACAACGCCAGCGCGGTCCAGATGATGGCGAAGCCGATCAGCCGCGCCGCCGGGAAGCTTTCATGGAACACCCACACGCCCAGCAGCGCCTGCATGGTGGGCGACAGGTATTGCAGCAGGCCCAGCACCGACATCGGGATCTTGCGCGCGCCGGCCGCGAACATCACCAGCGGTATCGCGGTGATCGGCCCGGCCGCCGCCAGCAGCCAGCGGGTGCTATCGTACGGGGTGTTGATGAAGGTGTTGTGGCCGTTCAGCGTCAGCCACACCACATACACCAGCGCCAGCGGGAACAGCAACATGGTTTCCAGCGACAGGCCTTCCAGCGCCGCCAGCGCGGCGGTCTTGCGCAGCAGGCCGTAGCCGCCGAAGGTCAGGCCTAAAATCAAGGCAATCCACGGCACCTGGCCGGCCGACCAGGTCAGCCACAGCACGCCGCTGGCCGCCACGCCGATGGCGATCCACTGGCCGCGGCGCAGTTTTTCCTTCAGCACCAACAGTCCCAGCAGCACATTGATCAGCGGATTGATGAAGTAGCCCAGGCTGGCGTCGATCACGTGGCCGTTGTTGACCGACCAGATGTAGACGAACCAGTTGGCCGTCAGCAGCAGCGCCGAGGCGACAAAGCTGGCCAGCACGCGCGGATTGCGCAGCACCTTCGGCAGCCACTTCCATTGCTGGCGCGCGGTCAGCACCAGGCCCAGGAACAACAGCGACCACAGCATGCGGTGCGCCAGGATTTCCATCGCCGGCACCTCGCCGATGGCGTGGAAATACAGCGGGAACAAGCCCCAGCAAAAGAACGCGAATGTGGCGTAAACAATACCTATGTTCATGGGGAGCGACGGCGGGGCGGAGGGCAAGGTCTGCCATTATCGCCTAAATGGCGCGCCGCCGCTGCCGGGCCAGTCGCCGCGCCTGCCGCCGAACTCGCGCTTCAGCCCGCACCAGCGTACACTGGCGATATTGAATTTTTGGAATGCCCTTCCATGCGAAAATCTCCTTGCCTTTTGCAAATACTTATCCTATTGTGCAATGCACCAAAACAACAACAGGTGCAATCTTGACCGAGCAACATAAGAAAAGCAGCCTCGTCGCCCTGACGCTGGCTGCGGTAGGCATCGTCTACGGCGACATCGGTACCAGTCCCCTCTACACCCTCAAAACCATCTTCGATCCCGAGCACGGCCTGGCGCTGAGCGAGTTCAACCTGCTGGGCATCATCTCGCTGATTTTCTGGGGCCTGACGATGATCGTCTCGCTCAAATACGTCACGCTGGTGCTGCGCGCCGACAACCGCGGCGAGGGCGGCATCATGGCGCTGATGGCGCTGGTGCTCAATTCGGTCAGCAAGGCCGCGCCGCGCTGGCACTATCCGCTGATGCTGCTGGGCGTGTTCGGCGCCACCATGTTCTACGGCGACAGCGTCATCACGCCGGCCATCTCGGTGCTGAGCGCGATGGAGGGCCTGGAAGTGGCCGCGCCGGGGCTGGAACAGTACATCGTGCCGCTGACCATCATCGTGCTGGTCACGCTGTACGCGGTGCAGCGCCATGGCACGGCCGGCATCGGCCGCCTGTTCGGCCCGGTGATGATGGTGTGGTTCGCCGCGCTGGCGGTCATGGGCCTGGTCAACATCGTCGAAGCGCCGCAGATCCTGTGGGCGCTCAATCCGTGGAACGCCTTCCGCTTCATGATCCAGAACCGCATGATCGCCTTCGTCGCGCTGGGCGCGGTGGTGCTGGCCTTCACCGGCGCCGAGGCGCTGTACGCCGACATGGGCCACTTCGGCAAGAAGCCGATCCGCGCCGCCTGGTTCCTGGTGGTGTTCCCCGCGCTGGCGCTGAACTACCTGGGCCAGGGCGCGCTGCTGCTGGTCCACCCGGAAGCCATCACCAATCCCTTCTTCCAGCAGCTCGGCGCGTGGAGCGTCTACCCGCTGGTGGTGCTGTCGACGATGGCGACCGTGATCGCCTCGCAGGCCACCATCTCCGGCACCTTCTCGATGACCAAGCAGGCCATCGCCCTCGGCCTGCTGCCGCGCATGCGCGTGGTGCACACCTCCGAGCGTGAAATCGGCCAGATCTACATCCCGGCCGTCAACTGGCTGCAACTGGCGGTGGTGCTGCTGGCGGTGATCGGTTTTGGTTCGTCGGACAAGCTGGCCGGCGCCTACGGCATCGCGGTGACGGCGACCATGCTGGCCACCACCTTCCTGACCTTCTTCGTCACCCGCTACCGCTGGCACATGCCGCTGGCGCTGTGCCTGGCCGCCACCGGCTTCTTCATCATCATGGACATCATGCTGTTCTCGGCCAGCACGCTCAAGCTGTTCCACGGCGGCTGGTTCCCGCTGCTGCTGGGCGCCGTGCTGTTCACCGTGATGCTGACCTGGAAGCGCGGCCGCGAGCTGGTGTTCCAGAACTTGCAGAAGCACGCGATCCCGCTGGAAGACTTCCTGGCTTCGTTGTTCGTGGCGCCGCCGACGCGGGTCTACGGCACCGCCATCTTCCTGCGCGGCGAAAGCGACGGCGTGCCGCACGCGCTGCTGCACAACCTGTCGCACAACAAGGTGCTGCATGAACGCGTGGTGTTCTTCACGGTGCACGTGGTGGAAGAGCCATTCGTGCCGGAGGCCGAGCAGGTCAAGGTGGTGGACCTGGGCCACCAGTGCTACCAGGTGAACGTCCACTACGGCTTCAAGGACGAACCGGATATCCCGAAAGCGCTGGCCCTGTGCGATTGCCTCGGCCTGCCGTTCGAGATGATGGAGACCTCCTTCTTCATCGCCCGCCAGACGGTGATCTCGACCCCCGGCGCTGGCATGTCGACCTGGCGCGAGCACCTGTTCGTGGCGATGTCGCGCAACGCCCGCGGCGCCGCCGACTACTACCAGATTCCCACCAACCGCGTGATCGAACTTGGCACGCAAGTGGAAATTTAAGCACACTCACGGCGCTAAAAGATGTAACCGAATGTAGCGCCCGGAGCGGAGGCGGCATGGTCTGCTAAACTTCTGCTCCGAATGTGGGACCAATACGAATACTCATCAAAGGTAATCATGAAATCGATGTTTCAATATATTGCTGCCGTTGCCTGCGTAGCGGCCCTGACGGCCTGCGGCGGCGGATCGAAAGCTCCGGTGGCGGTGGTGGTGGTGCAGCCGGCGTTCAAACTGACCGATACCGTGATCGGTACCGGCGCCGCACCGAAGGCGGGCGACATTGTGGTGATCAACTTCACCGGTTACCTGTATGACTCGACCAAGGCCGATAACGGTTTCAGGGGCGCCAAAGTGGAAAGCTCGGTCGACACCGGCAAGCCGGCCCCGCCGTTCACGGTGGGCCTGGGCGCGGTGGTGGCGGGCTGGGACCAGACCGTCCTCGGCGTAGCTCCTGTCGCCGCCATGAAAATAGGCGGCAAGCGCACCGCGATCCTGCCGGCCAACCTGGTGTACGGCGCGGCCGCTCACGCTGTGCCGAGTCCTAATCCCTACGGCTACGTGGCGATTCCCGCCAATTCGCCGATGGTCTACGATTTTGAGCTGGTCGACGTCGTCCCGGGCACCGTGATCCCCAACGTGCCGCCGCCGACGACGCTGAAAATAGTCGACAACGTGACCGGTACCGGCGCTATTGCAGCCACCGGCAAGACCGTGACTGTGCGTTATACCGGTTGGGTGTATGACGGCACCCGTGCGGACTTCAAGGGTCCGCAGTTCGATACCAGCGTGGGTAAAGCCGATTTGTCGGTGGTCCTGGGCGGCAATGGCGTGATCAAAGGTTTCAATGACGGTATCATCGGCATGGCCATTGGCGGTACGCGAACCGTGACCATACCGCCTGACCAAGGTTATGGCGCAGCGGGTAGCGGCTCCATCCCCCCCAATGCGACGCTGATCTTCCAGATACAACTCATCACGGTCAACTAATCTGATCGGATGCAAATGAAAAAGGCCGGTTCCCCTGTTGAGGAAACCGGCCTTTTTTTTTGGTGCGGGCGCCTAGTCGCGCAGCGCCTGCGCCGGTGCGATGCGCATCGCCGCCAGCGTGTGGCGGGCGGTGGCCAGCGCCACGATCAGCAGCGCAAACGCCAGCGCCGCCGCCGGCGCCCAGCCGCCCAGCGGCGTGCGCGCTGCGAACCCCGCCAGATAGCGCTCGATGGCCAGCCAGGCCAGCGGTAGCCCGACCGCGGCGGCGGCCATCGTCAGCAGCAGGAACTCGCGGCTGACCAGCATCGCGATCGCCTTGCGGCCGGCGCCGTGCAGCTTGCGCAGCACGATCTCGCGCGCGCGGCGCTGCACGCTGTGCGCCGCCAGCACATAGATGCCGAAGGCGGCCAGCGCGAACACCACCGCCGTGGCGCAGGCCAGCAGCCTGGCCATGCGCACGTCGTCGGCATAGGCCTGTGCGTAGTAGCTGCCGGCCCGGCGTATCACCGGCTCGCTGGCAGGGAAGTAGCGGCTCCAGGCTGCGGCGATGTCCTGCTCCAGCAC
This sequence comes from Duganella sp. S19_KUP01_CR8, assembly GCF_036688705.1. Taxonomy (NCBI): domain Bacteria; kingdom Pseudomonadati; phylum Pseudomonadota; class Betaproteobacteria; order Burkholderiales; family Oxalobacteraceae; genus Duganella; species Duganella sp. S19_KUP01_CR8. Next base: position 203,337 of record NZ_JAQQPR010000006.1, read on the forward strand.
GGCGCGGCCTTGGGCATCCGGCGCGGCGCGCATGCGCACCGTCAGCAGCTGATTGTCCTGGGTGATCTGGTACATGGTCGGACGCACCGGGTCGCGCAGTGTTTCCCAGCGCAGGTCGGGCGCCACGCCGGCGATGCGGAACTGGCTGTCATTGATGCGCTGTCCCACCGCCTGCTGCGAGGACGACCAACCCAACGCCTGCACCGCCGCCTGGTTGACCACGACGTTTTGCTCGCCGTCGCTGGCCGCGCCTTCTATGCGCGGATCGAACAGGCGTCCGGCCAAGGCTTTCAGGCCATAGACGTTGAAGAAATCCGGCCCGACAAAATGCACCGATAGCGCTGTGCTGCTGCCGTCCACGCGCTTGACCGTGGTGCTGCCGTGGGTGCCGGTATGGTCGTCGCGGCCCGGTACGTCGCGGGTGTCGGCCACGCCGGCCACGCCGGGCAGTCGCGCGATGGCGTCGCGCAGCGAACGGGCGGCGGGACTGTCGCGCAGGTTCTCGCGCATCTCCACCACCAGCAGCGGTTCGGCATCGAAGCCCGGCGGCGCCGCTGCGGCGAACTGCGTCTGCCACAAGATCGCCAGCGCCACGCTGCCCATGCTCATCGCCGCGCCGAACTGCACCGCCGTCAAGACGCGCCGCAGCCACGCGCCGCTTGCGGTCTCGCCGCTGCGGTGCGCCAGCGTGATGCCCATGTCGACGCCGCGCGCCAACCAGCCCGGATAGACGCCAGCTGCCGCGCCGACCAGTGCTCCGGCCAGCAGGCACACGCCGATCGCCGCCGGCGTGAACATGCCATCCAGGCGTCTCTCCAGCAGGTCGGAGGCCAGCGGCAGCAGCAGCCACGCCAGCAGCACGCCCAGCGCGGCGGCGGCCATCGACAGCAACATCGACTCGGCCATGAACTGCGCCAGCAGCTGGCGTGTGCTGGCGCCCAGCACGCGGCGCACGGCGATCTCGCTCTGGCGGCGCAAGGTGCGCACCGTCGCCAGGTTGACGTAGTTGATCACGGCCAGCAGCAGTATCAGCAGGCCGGTGGCGCCGAGCGCCAGCACCACGCGCAAGTCGCCGCGTGGGCCGGTGCCCATGGTGTTGGCGACGCTGCGGTCGAAGTAGGCGTCGGCCAGCGGACCGAGGCCGACATCGACCAGCTTGCGCTGGCCCAGCGCCGCCTTCAATTCAGGCGTCGCCATGCTGGCCCACGGAGCACGGTCGATGACGTCCTGCAGCGCACGCTGCAGGGCTTGCGGATTGACGCCCTGGCCGGTCTTGACGTAAATGCGGCCTGATATGCCCATCCAGTTGGACAGCGCATCCTGGCGCTCCTTCTCCGGCCACAGCGCGCTGCCCACGCCGACCAGCGCGTTGAATTGCAGCGTGCTGTTGGCCGGACGGTCCGCCAGCACGGCGCGCACTTGCAGCGCCTGGCGATTGATCTCGATGGTGCGTCCCAGCGCCTGCGTGGTGCCGAACAGGCGCAGTGCGGTCTGCTGCGTCACGGCCAGGCCGTCGGGCCGGGTCAGCGCCGCGCGCAGGTCGCCGGCCAGCGCGGGCAGGCCGCTGATGGACTGGAACGCCGGGTCGACCGCCGTGACCTCCAGCTGCTGCATGCGTCCGTGCAGTTGCAGCGTGGCCTGGCGCGGCCACCAGGCGCTGGCCTCCAGCGGCACGCCGCTGCGCAGCGCCACCTCGCGCAGCGCGAACGGCGTGTACTCCATCCATTGCGGCTGCGGGATGAAGTTCAGCCGGTGCTTGATGACGAACACGCGCTCGCGCTGCGGCACGTCCCTGTCGTAGCTGAAGGAGTAGGCCACAAATCCCAGCAGCAGGAAGCAGACGGCGAAGCCGATCGCCAGCCCGAGTATCTCCACGGCGGAGTGTAGAGGATGGCGCAGCAGCAGACGCCAGCCGATGCGAAAGTCGCTAGTTTTCATTCCAGTCTCCGGTTCAGTCGCGCAGCGCCAACGCGGGCGACATGCGCAATGCCGTCACCGTGTGGCGGGTGGTGGCCAGCAGCGCCACCAGCAGCGCCATCGCCAGCGCCGCCGCCAGCGTCCAGACGCCGATGGGCGCGTGCTCGGTGTAGACGGCCAGGTAGCGCTGGATGGCCACCGCCGCCAGCGGCAGGCCGATCAGCGCACCGGCTCCCACCAGCGCCGAAAATTCGCGCCCCATCATCAGCGCGATGTCGATGCGGCCGGCGCCGTGCAGCTTGCGCATCACGATCTCGCGCCGGCTGCGCTGCACGCTGTAGGCCGACAGCACGTAGATGCCGAAGGCCGCCAGTGCGATGGCGATCACGCTGGTGGCCGCCAGTATCCGTATCAGCCGCGCTTCAGTGGCGTAGCGTTCTTCGAGCACGGCCTGCTGCGTCTTCATCTCCATGATGGCGTTGGGGAAGTGGCGGCGCCATAGCGGTTCGATCTCGCTGTACGCCGTCTCCAGGTTGTCGCTGGTGCGTATCATCAGCACGCCGCCGGGACGGACGAAATAGACGATCGCCTTCGATGGCTGGTGCAGTCCCTGGAAGCGCACGTCGGGCGCAACGCCGACGATCTCCATGCCGTTCGCCGCAACCTGTCCGACTGCGTCCTGCGGCGCCGCATACCCCAGCGCCAGCGCGGCGGCGGTGTTGACCACGACGCGCGGGGATTTACTGTAGTCGACATCCTGCGCCGCGTTGTACAGGCGTCCGTGCAGCGCGTTCAGGCGGTTCAGCTCAAACCAGTTGGCGCTGATGTTCTTGGCCTCCAATGGGATTTCGCGGCCGTCCCGGGTCGTCACGGTATTAATCAGCTTCATGCCGTCGCGGCCCACCGCCTCCGAAATGGACGACACGCCTTCGACGCGCGGCAGCCGGGCCAGTTGCTCCATGAAGGCGACAGCTCCCTGTTTGCCCTCCGCGTCGGACGGCAGGTCCAACACCAGCAGATGCGCGGCATCGAATCCCGGCGAGGCATGCATGGCGAACCAGGTCTGCCAGCCGACCGCCAGCGCCGTCGCCGACAGCGCCATCGCGCTGGAAAACTGAAGCACCGTCAGCACGCGCCGCACCCACAGGCCAGCCGCGGTTTCGCCGTTACCGCGCCCTGCCAGCGCGGGCCCCGGCAACGCGTGCTGCGCCAGCCACGCCGGATAGGCGCCTGCGCATCCGCCGATGAACATGCCGAAGACCAGCGCGACCAGGCAGCGCAAGGGCGTGAACATGCCGGCCAGCGGACGGTTCACCAGTTCGGAGAACGTCGGCAGCAGCAGCCAGGCCAATACCAGGCCGGCGATGGCAGCCAGCACGGAGGTCAGCACCGCCTCGCTGAGGAACTGGCGCACCAGGCGCATCGAACTGGCGCCCAACAGCTTGCGGATGCCGATTTCGCGCTGGCGGCGCAAGGTGCGCACCGTCGCCAGGTTGATGTAGTTGATCGCGGCCAGCAGCAGGATCAGGAAACCCGCCGCCGCCAGTCCGAACACGCTGCTGCGCTGGCCGTACTGCTCGCCCGCGCGGCTGTTGGCCAGGCCTTCGTCGAAATAGGCGTCGCGCAGCGGCAGCAGGCCGATATCGGCGACGTTGCGGCCGTTCAGGCCTTTGCCCATGGCGCTGGTTTTCACCCGCTGGTTGATCGGCGATTTTTCGCTGGCTTCCTGCAGCAGCGCCGTCAACGCCGCCATCGACGCACCGGGCTTGAGTTTCATGTAGACGGTGCCGCGTCCCCATTTGCTGATCGCGGTCTCGCGCTCCGGCCAGGCGCTGCTGCCGGTGCCGACCAGCGCCTCGTACTGCTGGCTGCTGTTGGTTGGTGGATTGGGCATCAGCGCCCGCACTTGCAATACCGTGCCGTCGATCCTGACGGTCTGGCCGAGTGCAGGGGCGTCGCCGAACAGTTTTTGCGCGCCGGCGCGCGTCACTGCAAGGCCGTCCGGCTGGGTCAGCGCCGCCGCGAGATCGCCCTGCAAAGCGACGATGCCGAACATGGTGCGGAAATCGGGATCGACCACTTGCAGCGCCAGCGCGCGCAACGCGTTACCGGTGCGAATCGGCGAGTCGATGGAGGCAGCGATGCTCGCTTCGGACACCATGCCGCTGCCGAGGGCGACGTCGCGCAAGGGGAAGAACGCCCTGGTTTGCCATTCCGGACGCGGGAAGACATTGATGCGCTGCTTGACCACGAGCACGCGGTCGTTGTCGGGTATGGCGCTGTTGAAGTTCAGGCAGAATTCGACAAAGCCGAACAGCAGGAAGCAGGCCGCAAAGCCGATGGCGAGACCGCCGATGACCACGGCGGAGTAGGCCGGCTGTTGCAGCAGCAGCCGCCAGCCTATGCGAAAGTCGCGCAGGTTCATGAAGGTGATCCTGACGCTTTAAGCGGCTTGCAGGACATCGACCATGATGCGGCCGTCCAGCAGATTCAGTGTGCGCGACGCCTGTGCGGCGTGGTCCGGCGAGTGCGTGACCATCACCACGGTGGTGCCTTCGGCGTTAATTTCGCGCAGCAGGCGCATGACTTCATCGCCGTGCGCGGTGTCCAGGTTGCCGGTCGGTTCATCGGCCAGCAGGACGGCGGGGCCGGCCACCAGCGCGCGCGCGATCGCAACCCGCTGCTGCTGGCCGCCCGACAGTTGCGAAGGACGGTGCGAGGCGCGGTGGCCCACGCCCAGTTTGTTGAGCATCGCCGTCACGCGTTCGCGCCGTTCGCGCGCCGGCGTGCCGTTGTATTCCAGCGCCAGTTCGACGTTCTCGAACACGGTCAGCTCTTCGATCAGGTTGAAGCTCTGGAAGATGAAGCCGATGCGGCCGCGCCGCAGCTGGTTCAGTTTCGATTCGCTCCAGCCGGCCACGTTCTGGCCCTCGAACCAGTATTCGCCGTGGTTAGGCACGTCCAGCAAGCCCAGTATGCCCAGCATGGTCGACTTGCCGCAGCCGGACGGTCCGGTGATGGCGACGTATTCGCCCGCTTCGATTTCCAGGTCGATGCGATCCAGCGCGGTGGTCTGGATTTCGCCTGCCTGGTGGATTTTGCTGATGCCGACGAGTTTGAGCATGGGGTTTGCCTTTAGTGATAGTTATGGGAATTTACTGCGTTATCTGCAGCCGTGGTGAATTTCCGTAGGCCGCATAGCTGGACAGGATCACCTTGTCGCCGGCGGCCAGGCCTTCCAGCACTTCGAGCTGGCTGTTGTTGCGGCGGCCGACGCGTACCGCGCGCCGCTGCGCCGTGCGGCCGCCGGCGTCCAGCACATAGACCCAGGCGCCGCCGCTGTCGTTGATGAAGGCGCCGTTCGGCAGCAGCAGCGCCTTGGCCGGCTCGCCCAGCGTGATGCGCGCGTCCAGGCTCTGGCCGGGATTGAGCACCGGCGGCTGGCCGCCGGTGAACACCAGCTCCACCATGAAGCGGCCTTCCTTGATCTGCGGGTAGATGGCGCGGATGTCGACCGCGTAGCTGCGCTCGTCCTGCTTGACGCTGCCGTGGCGGCCGACGGCCATGCGGTTCAGGTAGTACTCGTCGACGCTGGCGGAGAGCTTGAAGCGTGCCGGATCGTCGATGCGGCCGATGTTCTTGCCGGTGCTGATCGATTCACCCACCTGCAGGCGGAAGTTGGTCAACCGGCCGTCGACCGGCGCCCGCACGGCCAGCGCATCGACCGTGGCGGAGACCAGCTTCAGGCCGGAGTTCAGGCCGCCGATCGCCGCTTCCAGCTGCGTTGCTGCGTTGCGACGCACGCTTTCCTCGGTGCCGGAGGCGCGTTCTTCCTGCGCCAGCAGGCGGCGCTGCTGCTGCAGCTTGTCGGCCGATTCCTCCAGCGCGACGGCGGAGATATAGCCCTGCGCCGCCAGCCGCACATTGCGTTCGTGCTGCTTGCGGACCTGTTCCAGCGCGTACTGGAGGTCTTCGCGTCGGCGCTGGTGGTCGCTGGCGCTGGCCTCCTGCGCCACCCGCAGGTTGGACAGGTTGAAGATGCTGACCGCGTGTTCCGACTGGCGCGCCAGCAGTTCCAGGTTGCGCTGCGGGTTGGAGATGCGGAACAGCAGCTGGCCCTTTTTCACCAGCGTGCCGTCGATGGCGAAGACTTCTTCGACGCGGCCCGATTCGACCGAATCGAGTATCACGGAATTGAGCGGCTCCGCATTGGCGCGCATGACGATTTCGTCGACGAAGATGCCGTGCGCAGCCTGGCCGATGCGCAGGTCGGCGCCGTCGATCTGCAGGCCGCGTGGCATCCACGACCACAGGGCGTAGCCGGCCGCTACGACGGCCAGCGTGGCCGCCAGCCCGAGGGCGATGGCCTTGCCACGTTTGCGCGGCACCACGACGTCCATCGCCGCGCCGCTGGATGGCAGGTTGGAAGCAGAGGGGCCGATATTTTTTTTGATGTGCATGACAGCGATACAGCAAACCCTGTGCCAAGGCCAAAAAGCCCGTATCGACGGCCTGTTTGGCCCTCATAGGCGTTCAATGGCCGCCCGGTGTCCGCTTATGAACAGCGGCCACTGTTCGGAACTGAACACTTGCGGCGCGCGCCGAAGGCCTGCGGCCGGAAGCCATGTCCGGCGCCCGTTGGCGGCTGCTAGAATGCCTGCATGAACGCCTATGTACTGATACTCGATGATGACGCCGACGTCGCCACTGCCGCGCAGTTGCTGCTGCGGCGACGCTATGGCAAGGTCGCCACGCTGTGCGATCCTATGGGCTTGCCGGCCTTGCTGGCGCAGGGCGTGCCGGATGTGGTGCTGCTGGACCTGAATTTCACGCCCGGCTTCATCGACGGCGCCGAAGGCCTGGCGCTGCTGGATCTGTTGCGATCACAGGCGCAGCCGCCGGCGGTGATCGCGATGACCGCCTATGCCGACGTGCCGCTGGCGGTGGAAGCGCTGAAGCGCGGCGCCGGCGATTTCATCACCAAGCCGTGGGACAACGCGCGGCTGGTGGCCGCCATCGACCAGGCGCTGGCCCGCCGCGCCGCCATGCGCGGGCCGACGGCGGCGACGCCTGACCTGATGGGCGAATCCGCGGCGATGCGCGAGTTGAAGGCCTTGATCGCCAGCGTGGCGCCGACCGAGGCGAACGTGATGGTGCTGGGCGAGAATGGCGTCGGCAAGGAGCTGGTGGCGCGCGCCATCCATGCGCTGTCGCGCCGCGCGGCCGGCACGCTGCTGGCGGTGGACATGGGCGCGCTGCCAGAATCCACCTTCGAGAGCGAGTTGTTCGGCCATCGCAAAGGTTCGTTCACGGACGCCAAGGCCGATCGGGCGGGGCGCTTCCAGGCCGCGCGCGGCGGCTCGCTGTTCCTCGACGAAATCGGCAACATGCCGCTGGCGGCGCAGGCCAAGCTGTTGACCGCGCTGGAGCGGCGCGAGGTGACGCCGATCGGCGCCGACAAGCCGGAAGCCATCGACGTGCGCATTATCAGCGCCACCAACCTGGACGAGGCGCGGCTGTTCGATCCCGCCGTGTTCCGGCCGGACTTGCTGTTCCGCCTGAATACCATCGTGATCCGCGTGCCGCCGCTGCGCGAGCGGCGCGAGGACATACCGCTGCTGCTGGCGCATTATCTGAACTTGTACGCCTTGCAGTACGACCGGCCGGTCCGCAACGTGAACGCGGTGGCGATGGACGGCCTGTTGCGCCACGACTGGCCGGGCAATGTGCGGGCGCTGCGCCACGCCTGCGAACGTGCTGTGATCCTGGGGCAGGGCGCTGAATTATCGCTGGGCGATTTCGGCCTTGGCGCCAGCGCTGCGGCGCTGGACGATGGCGAAGATTTCATCGCATCGCCGGGCGTCGCAGCCGCCGCTCTAGCGCGCGGCGCCGTCAGCGGCTCCGGCAGCGGCGCCTTTAACGGCGCCATCGCCGGCGACATGACGCTCGACACGCTGGAACGCGAAGCCATTGCCTCGGCGCTGGCCCAGTTCAACGGCAATATCAGCCACGCCGCGAAATCGCTGGGCGTCAGCCGCGCCGCGCTGTACCGCAAGCTGGGCAAGCATGGCATCTGAACGCCTCCTCAAGCTGGGCGCTGCTGCCAGTGTCGCCGGCTTGATGGCGCTGACCGCCGTTGCCGACGTCATGTCCGCCACGCCCGAGCCGCGCCGCATCGTGCTGTGCTGCCTGGCCGCGCTGGTGCCTGCCGCCGCGCTGTGGCAATGCCTGCGCCGCCTGGCGCCCCGCACCCCGCGCATGGAAGCGCACGACAGCGCGATGCACTACGCCGCACCCGCAGGCCGCGAACTGGCCGACACCATCCACGCGCTGGAAGCCCGGCTCGAACACGCGCCCATCGCACTGTTCAGCATCCGGAACGCGGCCGGCGCCGGCGCGGTGGCGCCGCTGAACGCCAGCGCGCGCCGCCTGCTCGCACCCGGCCGTGCCAGCGCGCCGCAGGACCTGCACCAGCTGCTGGCCGCGCAGACGGCAGGCCAGCGGCAGCTGATCAGTTTTGACACCGAGCGTGGCGTGGAGCGCGCGCTGGTCGCCGTCGCCGCGTTGACGATGCAGGGTACGGCCCAGCGCCTGGCCGCGTTGATGCCGGTGGAAAGCGAACTGGAAGCCGAAGCCCTGAACGCATGGCGCGAACTGGTGCAGGTGCTGACCCACGAGATCATGAATTCGCTGACCCCGGTGGCGTCCTTGTCGCGCACCGCCTGCGGCTTGCTGGACGAAGCGGCGGCCGGACTGCCTGCCGATATCCACGCCGACCTGGGCACCGCGCTGGACGCCATCTCGCGCCGCGCCGCCAGCCTGGTCGATTTTGTCGGCAGCTACCGCAGCCTGTCGACCGTGCCGCAGGCGCAGCCGCAGCGCGTGCTGCTGGAGGAATTGTTCGATCGCCTGTCCATGCTGATTGCGCCGCAATGGCAGGCCCTGGGCGGAAGGGTGTCGTTTTCGGTGGAGCCGGCGTCGCTGGCGGTGATGATCGATCCCGGCCAGCTGGAGCAGGCACTCATCAACCTGCTGAAGAACGCGTCCGAAGCCATCACCGGCAAGGCGCCGGAAGCGCAGGTGCGCGCGCGCTTCAGTCGCGGCGGCCGTCTGCGCATCGAGGTGATCGACAACGGGCCGGGCGTGCCGGAGGCGCTGGCAGCGCACATCTTCACGCCGTTCTTCTCGACCAAAAAACAGGGCAGGGGCATCGGCCTGGCGATGGTGCGGCACCTGGTGCACGCCAACGGCGGCACGGTGCGCTACGCGCGCTCGGTCAGCGCCGGCGCGCGCTTCATGCTGACTTTTTAACGCACCATGTCGATGTGCAGGATGCCGTCTTCGTCGTATGGTTCGGTCACTGTCTTGAAGCCGAAGCCGCTGTAGAATTTTTCCAGGTGCGCCTGCGCGCCGATACGGAAGCCGTGGCCGGGATGCAGCGCTTCTGCCAGCGGAATCGCCTTGGCCAGCAGCTCGCGGCCGATGCCGCTGCCGCGCGCGGCCTGCGTGGTCAGCACGCGGCCCAGCGACATTTCGTCATACTTAACACCGGGCGGCACGCAGCGCAGATACGCAACCAGCGTGCGCTTGCCGTCGATCTCGCGCCATGCCATCAGGTGATGGCACTGCGGATCGCAGCCGTCGATGTCCGGGTACAAACAGGTCTGCTCCAGGATGAACACCTGCTGGCGTTGCAGCAGCACTTCATACCAGTCCAGGCGGGGGATGTCGTCAAAGGCTAGCCATTGCCACTCAATCATTGCGTGTCCCGATGCGGTTCAAAACAACGATTGTATGTGAAAAAAGGCCGGCGCCTCGGAGGAGGGGCCGGCCTTTCATTCGGGGACCGTATCGATTAAACGATGGTCAGGGTGACGTCGATGTTGCCGCGGGTGGCGTTCGAGTATGGGCACACGATGTGGGCGGCGGCGACCAGTTTCTCGGCTTCTGCGCGGTCCAGGCCTGGCAGCGAGATTTTCAGTTCGACTTCGATGCCGAAACCGGTAGGGATAGGACCGATGCCGACGGTGCCTTCCACCGAAACGTCCGCTGGGACGGCGATCTTGTCGCGGCCGCCGACGAATTTCATCGCGCCCAGGAAGCAGGCCGAGTAGCCGGCAGCGAACAGTTGCTCAGGGTTGGTGCCGACGGCGCCGGCGCCGCCCAGTTCTTTCGGGGTGGTCAGTTTCGCGTCCAGCACGCCGTCGGAGGAAACAGCACGGCCTTCGCGGCCACCGGTTGCTTTTGCGTTTGCGCGGTACAGAACTTGTTGGATCGACATGATGATTTCCTTTGAGTGAGGGAGAATGTTTAATTAACTATCTAATCGCTAGCTACTTACTTCTACTACTATCCGGCGCTGTTTGCAGCGCCCATGAACACACTATAGATCGTGCGCTATTTAATAGCAAGCGATTTTTGAAAATATTTTTGCGCTGGATGCGCGGCCCGGCGGCGCCTGTCTAGCGCGTTGCCGGCGCGAGCTCGATGACTTCCGTGGTCGCCTTGTCGATCGCCGCGCGGCTGTACAGCATCGGGAAGTAGCCGCCCCGCGCCCACAGCGGCGCCAGGTCGCGGTAGTGCGCGCTGTCCGGGTTGCCCGACTGGCCCGGCGCATTGACGATGCGCGAACCGTCCCAGTTGCCGACATCAAGCACCATGCGCACCGAAGCGCCAAAGGTCAGTTCGAAGTCGCTGGCGCGGTAGGCGGCCGCCATCGGCGTGTAGGACGAGCCTCCCATCGGACCTGCCTCCACGTTCATGCGCCTGGCGGTGGCCGCGTCGTACAGCTGGTCCATCGGGTGGTGGAAGACCGCGTGGTGCAGGGCGCCCCATTGCCAGGTCTTGGTGTCGGGGCCGAGCAGGCGCGTCGTTTCCGCCATGGCGGCCTTGAGCGAACTGCCGAGCACCTCGTCGCGCTGCGCCGGCGTGAGCCAGCCGGACGGCGCCGCCAGTGCTTCGAGTACGCGCGCCTGGTCGCCCGGCGCGGCCAGGGCAGCCGCGTCTTTGCTTAGCATGGCGGCCAGCGCGGCCGGGCGCAGATATTTCGACATCCACACTTCGTACAGCGCCGCCGCCGCACTGTCGGCGGACTCGCTGCCATCCCAGCCGCGCAGCAGTGCCAGTGCCGCGTCGCGGACCGCATCGCCGTTGGCTGGCAGATCCTTGAGCAGCGCGACGGCCTGGCGCGCGGGCGTCGACACGACATCGTTCTGCCATGCCTGCGCCTGCGCCACGCTGACTTTGGGCTGGGCCGCCAGCAGGGGATTGAGCCGCCGCGCGCGCGCGTTGTCGCTCCACTCGTAGCCGATGCCCAGCTTCGCGGCCGGGTGGCCGGGCGGGATGCCGTTCTCGTTGGCTGTGACGACAAAACCGGCAGCCGGATTGAGCACCGTCGGCAACTGGTCCATCGAGCGGTAGCCGGCCCATTCGTAACGGCCGTCGCCGGGCACCGGCGTCAGCCCGTCCCAGTTGGGCCGGATGGGCGTCAGGCCGACCGGATGCCAGCCGATATTGCCGCGTCGGTCGGCGTACACCATGTTCAGGCCGGGGGCGCCCCAGCGATTCAGTGCGCCGTTGAATTGGTCCCAGGTGTGCGCGCGCATCATGGCGACCGCGCCGAAGTAAGGCGCCATGCCCACGTCCAGCCAGGCGGCACGCAGGGCAAAGGCACGGCCGTCCGCCGCGTGCAGCACCGGGCCGTGGCGCGTGTAGTCGATCGTGACTGTGCGTGGCGTGGCTTCTCCCTTGACGCTGATCGCTTCCGTCACACGCTGCATGGGTTCCCAGCGGCCCTGGTAGCGGTATTCGCGCGCGTCGGCCGGATTGGTTTCGTACACGTACAGGTCTTCCTGGTCGATATAGAAGCGCGTGAGGCCAAAGCCGGCCTCCTCGTTGTGGCCGAGCGAAATGCCGGGCAGGAAAGGCTCGCCCGCGCCGATCACCGACAGTCCCGGCGCGTCCAGGTGCACGATGTAGCGCAGCGACGGCGCACCGTGCGCGCGATGCGGGTCGTTGGCCAGGATAGGGCGGCCGGTGCTGGTGCGAGAAGGCGCAACCACCCAGCTGTTCGAGCCGGTGCTGCGCATGCTTTCGCCGTCGGCCGGCTCCAGCGCATACAGCTCGGCTGCTGCCGGCGTGCCAGCCAGTTGCGCCGTGAACGCCTCTTTCGGAAAGCGCGCCACCGCCGTGGCCAGGCCGTAGGCCTTCTCGATGGCTGCCACGGGAATGTCGCACGGGTCGAGACCTTGGGCCAGTTGCGGCGTCACGGGCGGGTCGAGCTCGCGCCGCAGCCAGTCGGCACGCTCGCCGTCGGCCTTGCCTTTGCAGCGGGCTTGCGCGCGCGTCGCCTCGCCGAGGAAGTTGAGGGTCAGGCCGTGGTGACGGATGCGCACGATATCGTCCGCCTTCCAGCTGCCGGGGCGATAATCGAGGCGCTTGAATTCCGGCGGCAGCAGCGCCGGATCGCGCTCGGTCAGGTGCACATAGGCGTTCACGCCGGCGACAAAGGCCTCGGCCACGCGTTTGGCGTCGTCGCCATAGGCGATCCATTCGCGGTACATATCGCCGCGAAACAGGACCGCGCGCGCCATGCGGTCGCCCTCGGCGTAGGCGGGACCGAAGTCCTTGGCCATTTCACCGAGACCGCGCTTGCGCCACAGGTCCATCTGCCACAGCCGGTCGCGCGCGGCCATGAAGCCCTGTGCGTAAAAAGCGTCATACAGGCGCACGGCGTAAATGTGCGGCACGCCCCAGGTGTCGACCTGTATGCGCACCGGCGCCTCGAGGCCTTCGAGCGAGTAGCGCATCGCGCGCGGCGCCTCGGCGTGGGCGCTCAGTGCTGAGCATAGGGTCAGGGCGAGTGCAATGCGGGTGCCGACGACAGCCATCGGGATACCTCTAGGAGTGGGGCCACACCGAATGGCGAGGCGTTGCATCGATGCTAACACCCGCAACCGTGGCAAACAAGACAATACTTTTCAGCTACTGTGACAGGCCACGTTACCCGCACGTATATTGACAGCTGTCGCATAGCCCGGACTAAGCTGGGCATCAGGGCGGTGCTACAATGATTTGCATCGGAGAGGTCATAATGCCTAAGCTCAGTACACGGAAATCTTCCACAGACCAGTTCCAGACGAAACGGTCGGCAACTGAAGAGTTGGCCACGTTTCGCGCAGTCGTGGCTACACTCAAGAGCCATCCAGAAAAACTACGAAGTGTTGTCACCAAAGCGGGGATCACTACCCCCGCTGGCAACTTGAAAAGAGCGTACAAAGGCTGATGACAGCCAGTTCCCGCTACGAACTTCTTCCGAGTTTCCTCATCGGATTCCACGGTACCGATCAGAAAACGGCAGAGAAGGTTTTGTCGGGGAAAAGTCATCTCACCGTAAGCGAGAACGATTATGACTGGCTTGGTCATGGGATTTATTTCTGGGAATACAGCCCGCTCAGAGCGGAGCAGTTTGTTCGCGAAAAATTCAAGTGGCAAGGGCGCAAGGAAAAAGTGGCCGTTGTCGGAGCAATCATCGATCCTGGACTGTGCTTGAATTTGCTGGATGCCAGGGGGCTGAGCTACCTCGAAGTCGGTTACGACGCATTGTTGACAGCGCGCGGCGGAGTGGAATTTTTACCGAAGAATGGCGAAGGTAAGGAACTCTGGATGCGTAAATTGGATTGCGCTGTCATTAACACGGTACATGAGCTCAGAGCGGTCACCCGTACCGTCGAATGGCAGGAAGCAAACCCAGAGATAGCCCCGCTTCAGTCATATGACACGGTAAGAGGAGCCTTTTGGGAAGGTGGCCCGATTTACCCGGGGGCACGGATAGAGAGGAAGAATCACGTCCAGATCTGTGTAAGAAATTCCGCAAGTATCATCGGTTACTTCCGACCTATCCCAGACAGCTAGCTTGATCCTACCGCCTCACACCGAGCCGCGCCACTAGTCTTGAAAGTCCTTGTGTCGGTGGTTCGATTCCGGCTCGGGGTCACTGAGAATAGTGTCAAACAAAAACGCCAACCCATGCATGAACTGAACCCCAAAAGTTGGTGTCCAACTTTTGGGGTTCAGTTCAGACAGCTGGCGTTTCTGTTCTAAATTTTTTTGTCTATTTCCCCGCAGCCTTGGCGGCTTTTTCGACCCAATCCCCGAGATTGGTATAGCCATCGTCAGTTTTCCAAAGGTAAAAATCATATCCGGTAGGAATCTGCCCGCACCGCTCTGTCGTGTTCCCCTGCAGGTCCTTGATTTTGCTGATATCGATACCCAACAAGCCATTCCCCCTGAGTTTGCTTTGCTCAATTTCGTAGGCAACCCATTCGCTCTCACATGTCTTTTCACCAACCAGTACAACGGTTACAGTGGTGCCTTCCAGTTGGCCGTCAATCCAATCCCTGATCGCTTGCTTTCCTTTCTTCTTCACCTCTTCGAAGTCAGCTTTGTCAATGAATCCGGCAGTGTCCTCACCTTTTGTGATTGCACTATTTCGAACAACCATTGCCCTCGAGACGTCCTCATACTTGAAACTAAAAAATACCTTCCTTGCCATATGTTTCTCCAAGTAGTAAACCCACTTTGATTCTATCGACATGCCCTAGTGAGTAATCAAGTAGGCCGACTTTGCTGCTACGAAATCTGGTCTCTCTTCTCGGTGCTAGCAATGCCTAACTCCTCATGGAAAAGGCGCGCGAAGTCGATGCGATCACCGACTTGTCCCAATTGGTCAGCTAAGGTAAGCGCAGCGCCTCCGGGGGAGCGAAGTGCCAGCATCTTGGCGGTCGGATGCATCTTCTGAAACATAGCGCTTTCTGCAATTACTCCGTCCATGCCGCCGATAAACACCGCCGCTTCAAACGGACCTGAGAGCATTTCGGTGCGCATGACGTGAAGACTTTTCTCAGAATCACCGTCAACCGCATTAACCAGCACCATGTTGCCGAACTGCGCGTTTTCAACCGGAAAGTAATCGGAAAATTGCTTACTCTGGTACAAAGTGACGGCCTTGGCATACTCAATCCCCAAACCCTCGCATACAGCCCAGACCATCGGTGTAATGGCCGGATGTCCACCCCACACAAGCATTCGTCGTCCAAGACAAACGGTCAGCAATTCACGGACCGCAAACTGGATCAAAAACGGATTTGCGGTAAGGTGATAGTCCCCCCGACCGGGCTGTGGGATACTTGCGGACAGGAATAACCGGCGCATCACATGGCCTCCCAACCGCCAAAGTCCCAAGCCGCATCTGTTTTTTTTATCCAACGGGCGCCGGGCACCTTTTGTGCCAGCCAATTCATGTGGGACTGCCAACTACGCTTCAACCCAAAATGATCGTAGACAACCGCACTTTCCTCTGCTCCGGCCCGTTCAAAAGTTTCCTGCAGGATGATAGACGTTGGAACACCAATGGTCGGCTGTACTAGCAGCTTTCGGCCAGAGCGTAAGGTCAGATACATTATCCGATTAGTTCCTATACCGTCGATTTTTCCCTCCACCTGCTGGATAGCATCCTGTACCGCAGTTACCATGCTTAGGTGTCGAGTGGCATGACTCAGACTACGTACATTTTCCAATTGCGTGCAAATTCTATCGATAGCAGATTGAGCTAATTGCCCCGCCATATCGAGTTCTTCTGGGACAACCTCGACCAGGCTCGCCGTACCAGTATGAATTGAGGGCGTAGTGTCAGGCCACTGAATACGCAAAACACCGATACCCTTTGCCAAAGCCCGCCCGTACTCAGCGCTTGTCCATCGGCTTTCGAAATAGGCCGGCGTCTCCAACATCACCAATACGTCAACGTCACATAGTTGATGCCACAAGGTTTCCTGAAAATCGACAGCCGGGCCTATACCTTGCGTATCCAGGAAGACTTCGAACTGCCGCGCCGACAACTCGGCAAAAAGCTGCACGGCGGCAGGCGTTGCCTCATTCCGCCGATAACTCAAGAAGACGCGCCGTTGCCTTGGTAGCAGGCCAACACATTCAAGTAACGCATGGAAAATACGCTCGGGCGATACTTTGTCCGCGAAAAGGCAATTCAGCCTGCGCAACGGCGGAGGAATTTCGGTGTTTACAGCGGCGTCGCTGGATGCAACCGGTAATATAGTCATCGTCTCGCAATCGATGACCTTGGCGATATCCACGTTGACAGAGTCAATCCCGCCGAAAAATATAGCCGCCGCTGCTGAACGGAAGCTAGGCCTAAATTCCTCTGGCTGAATCGTCAGCGTAATATCACGCCCCAGATCAAGTCCGAATTGCCTACATGCAGCGAGCAGCAATTCTTGCAGTGTACCAAGTTGCTCAGCGCTCGGAGTTCCCAAAACAGCGAGTTCATAAAGGGGCATGCGGTCTCCGATCAAGTTGAAATGGCTTCCAGATTAGCGGAGTCCATGTATGAAGAAACGGTGAATGGACTCGTCCGATAGCGAGCTCAATGCACGATTCGCTACAGGTTTCTGACGAAGTTCCCGCCGCTGGATTGGCCCGCAGGAAACAGCGCCAATCCACCAACACCGGCTGGTGTAATTTGCGGATACAACTGAAGATATTCGTTACCGTGGTGCCTTCCGGAGGCGTCTGCCGTAGGAATCACTGCGATACGCCCCGCAGGCTTTTTGCCGTCGGCATAACCGATTTCCCACGGACACCATTTCGATGCTGTGGAGTTTACCGTCGCAAGAAATAAAAACCAGTCTGCGGAAACTATGCGGTTTTGGATACGGCTGGCGGTCGAGCGATTAGGCGATGCTGGCATATCTGCATCCTGCCAGTCAATGTAGACCTCCCAGCCAGCCTCGTGCAGCATAGTCTGGAGTCCCTCCGCCATCGCACTATCCATGTGGGAATGGCACAGAAAGGCTGTAGGCTGTCCTGTACGCGCCAAGGCGCTTTTGCGGATCGTGCCGCGTGATGAGGCCCGAATTAACTCCGATTGCAAAATGGGCATAGAAGTCCGCTCAGTTATTTAAAAGAAAAATTTTATTAAAGTATAGCAACAACGCGATCTCACCTGCACCATGTAGTTGATGATGATGAACGGGGCAGCACAAATTGCCACTGACGACAACATCTCGTTTGACCCATCGCCACCTGAGCGCCACCAGTCACGCGATCCAAATGATCGACGGTATCTCCAAGCTCATCCCAATACGCCTGTCCGGCAATGAAGCGATCAACAGCCTGTTCGGCTATCAACTGACTGCCCAACGCCGTCTTGGCTGGCTGGTCGATTGGTCGATTCAGGCGGCAGTTGGCTGCTGCGGGCGGAGTGTGCGTTATACCGCCAACGCAACCACCAATTCGCAGGTTCCTGTCATCATAGTGATGAAATTCACCAACTTTTCAAATGGTCAGGATAATTCCATGAGTAAGGCGAAACAGCGATTCCTCTTCAAGACCGAGATCAACAGTTTCCACTATTTATATCAAGATGCTGAATACCTCCTCGCCACCGCTAGGCTATCAACGGTGAAGGGTACATTTCAGGAAACGCGGGTAGCGAGAAGCGCGTTATTGCTTTACATCCTCAGCTTGGAAGGCTTGATCAACCGCGCACTCGACCACTTCACTCCCACACCCATTCATGATTTTCTGATTGAACGAGAAGAAAAATTCAATACTGCCGATAAGTGGCGACTGCTGGCATTGGTTGCTGGAACACCGCTGAACGATCTGGATATGGGATGCTATCCTTGGAGCCATCTTTCTGAACTTATCAAAATTCGGAACGACTACGTGCATCCCAAGCATAATCGGATGGCCTACTACGAATATGTCTCTGCGACCACGTTCACGCATTTGGACTGGAAGTCCATTCCGGCGGAGTGCGGCATCAAAGAGAAAGATTTGGTGTATGGACAAACCAAACTGCCGAAAGATCCCTACGGTTTCAGCCTTGCACACTTGGAAAACGTAAAGAAAATCGTTGACGATACGGTTGCCGAACTGGACAAGGTATTGGCAGGAAAAATCAACAAAGATGATTGGATTCACAGCGATCAGATGAAGTTATTTCATCCACCGGGCACAACCATTGATGATATCGGACGCTGAAGCAAAGACGCTGTTTTGTCCATCAGATATAGTCCATGGAAAGATTGCCGGTCCCAGACCGTTCAGCTCAACTCCCATTGGCACGACACTTGGTTTGAAAATCCTTGTGTCGGTGTTTCAATTCCGCCCAGGGCCACCAAGAACTTCAGCAGTCCACTATCTCCAATTCACTTAGCAGCGCCAGGCAAGCCCGTGCTGCGGCATTGTCCAGGTCCTTTTCCTCGTGCCAGGCCGATACCGATACCGCGACGATGTCATGCCCGCGCAGCGAGCGGAATAGCGTCGCCATGTCGTCGTAGCTCGGCCCCGATTTGACGTGGTATTTCAGCGCCGGCATTTCAGCTTCCGCGTCCATCACGTCGCTGTCGAAATGCAGGTAGAGGCGTTCGCCCGGCTTCAGGTGCTCGCCGATCTGCGCGATGGTGCAGCAGGTAATGCCGGAGCTTCTCACCGCTTCCAGCTCGCCCGGGTCGAGGTCGCGCGCGTCGGACAGGACCACCTGCTGTTCGGGGAAAGGCGTGACGCCTATGGTCGCCAGCATCGAACCGATGCTGTCGCGGCTTTGCTTGCGGCGGTCTCCGCGCCCCACCAATATCGCCAACGGCATGCCGCCGAGATATTGGGTCTGCGTGGTTTCCCAGGTATGGAAATCGCCATGGGCGTCGAGCCACAGTATGCGATCCGGCGGCCGTCCGCTGCGTTGCAGGCCGCCCAGCATGCCGAGCGTGGACATGCAGTCGCCGGCGATGCTGACCGGAACCTGGCCCGCATCGACGATCCGGTGGACGCGTTCCGCCATCCCGGCGTAGATCCTGCCCATCCTGCGCAGCTTCTCATTGGGATCGCTCAGCGCGGTCTCGGTGAAATCGGCGACGTCGACGACATCCCAGTCATGGCGGTCGAGGTCGGTGACGCGGCGCAGGCCGTCGCGGCGTTGTCCGATCAGGAAGGGCACCAGCAAGTGATTGTTCATGTCCACGTCTCCGGATTCATCGTGTAACCCAGCTGCTCCATCATCGCCCGCACCGGTGGGCGCTGGCCCATGTCCAGCAAAGCCTGTTCGCGCTTGCGCCAGCGTAGCGCGCCGGGAGCGTCGGTGGCCATCGTCACGGGAAGCCGCGCGGGCAGCGACAGATTGGACAAGCCCAGCAACTCGCCGATGCGCTGCAACTGCGCCGCCGGATGTTCCATGAAGGCCTCGAACGCCACCCGCAGCGCCGGCACGCCGCTGGCAAGGACCGCTGCATTGGCTGCCAGCCATTGGTTCAGGCACACGTCGCCCAGGTCGGACTGAATGAACTGGCGCCAGTTGGGCGGCAGGTCGAATTTCCACCAGCGCTGGCCGAACGGCGTGGCGTCGGAGTAGCCGCCTACCCGCAACGCCATGCCGGCGCGCGCCATGTCATGCGCGAAGAAGCCCTTGGGCGACAACCAGCCGTCCATCAAGCCATTGACCGATTGCGCATAGCCCCGGGTGAGGTGGATGTATTGGATTTCCGCTTGCGGGAACAGCTGCTCATGCATGCCGATCCGGTAGGCGTCGCTCGGTGATTTGAACAGCAGGATCTTGCTGCCGGCGTCGTCGATGGTGAACGGGCGGCGATAGCTGCGCGGCAGCACGAAGGGCGGCTCTTCGATCTTCAACTGCTCGTCGTAGTAGCCGCTGGGCCCCAGGCCGAAATCGCGTAGCGACGACGGCGGCTGCCCGTCATAAAAATTCATGCGCCATGGCTGATCGCGAAACACGGACGCCAGGATCGTGCGTTGCAGCGCACTGTCCGGCGATTGCAGGGCTAAGTCCAGCGCAACGTTGAGCTGCCGCTGTTGCAGCGGGTCGATGAAGAGTAGCGGGAACTGCAGGAGCAGGCGCCGCCGCCAGCGCTCCTTTAATTGCTCCAACGGCGGCAGTACCGGACTGGGCACGCTGAGCTCGGCGAAGATGTTGTCGGCCAACAGGTCCGGCTGCGCCAGCATGCCGACGGCGTCGCTGTCGGCGTGGATGCCGAAGCTATTGCCCGTGAGCGCCAGATACGGCTCCATCTCCCCATCGAGCGAAGCGATGTCCGGATGTTCGGCCAGCACGTGCTTGACCAGGCTGGACCCCGCGCGCGAGTTGCAGAGTACCACCACCACACGCCGTACCAGAGGGCGCCACGGCGCGTGGGCCACCGCGCGCAAGCGGGCGATGGTATCGAACGCCGCGTTCATACGCGTGCGGTTTGAGGCAATCGCTTGATGAGGAACGCATAGAACTCTTTGGTCTCGTCGGCGCGCGCGCGCGCCACCATGCGCATGCTGTAGCCGTTGTCCTTGGCCAGCTTACGCACTTCCTTGACCGCGCCGAAATTGGAATGCGCAAAATAGATACGCCCATCCGGTTTCAGATATTTGCCGACCTGCTCGAAGAACTGGGTATTGGTTCGGAAGTCAGTATCCCATTGCGAACGCGCGACGACGTCGGGCGCCTCCTTGTTGCGGAAGGGTAGGTTGGCGGTGATGACGTCGAACTGCTCGTTGCCGATGCCGTCGAACAGGCAGGAGTAGCGCACTTCCATCGTTTCGCCGAAGCCATGCTCGGTGGCGTTGTGCTGGGCGCTCTTCAGCGCTGCGGGATTGATGTCGACCGCCAGTACGCGGGTGGCGCCGCCGTGGCAGGCGAAGACCGCGATGACGCCGGAGCCGGTGCCGACATCGAGCACGCTGTCCCCCGGCTTGACGCGCAGGCTGCTGACCAGCGGCTGGCTATCCGTGTAGGGCCAGAAGGTGTTGGGGAAAACGTGGAATTCCTTGCCCAGGTAGCGAAACGTCTTGCCGCCCTCGGGTACTATTTTGAAAGCCTTCTGGCGGTCCTTCTGCCAGCGATCGATGTGCGCCTGTTTGCCTGGGGAATTGTCCATTTCTATCACCTATCGGATGAAGGAAAGCAAAGTTGGATACTACACCGATAATTTATCGTTGGAAAAACAATTGAATATCGAGAGCGAAGTAGCCCCCGCCAGTGTTTTCGACTATATTCGCACGGACTATTTATTCGTCCCTTCCATGAAAAAACTAAGCCACTACCTAATCTTCGCCGGCATGGCCGTCGTCATCAACACCGCGCAGGCGCAGATGCGGATTGAAATCAGCGGCGTCGGCAGCAATCAGATTCCGGTTGCCGTGGCCGGCTTCGCCGATGAAATCCTGGCGCCGCAGCAGATCTCCGCCATCATCAAGGCCGACCTGGAACGCAGCGGTATGTTCAAGGTGATCGACGCCGGCGCCATCGCCGACGTCAACAACATCGACTACGCCGGCTGGAAGGCCAAGGGCGCCGATGCGCTGGTGGTGGGCACGGTGTCTGCGCTGGCCGACGGCCGCTACGATGTGCGCTACAAATTGTTCGACACCGTCAAGGCCAGCCAACTGTCGCGCCAGGACCAGTCGGTGTCCAGCCAGGCCGCGCGCCTGGCGGCGCACAAGATCGCCGACGATGTGTTCTTCAAGCTGACCGGCGTGCCCGGCGCGTTCGCGACCCGCGTGGCCTATATCAAGCAGGAGGGCCGCAACTACCAGCTGGCCGTGGCCGATATCGACGGCGAGGGCGAGCAGGCAGCGCGGCGTTCGAATGATCCCATCATCTCCCCGGTCTGGTCGCCGGACGGCAGCAAGGTCGCCTACGTGTCGTTCGAGCAGAAGAAGCCGGTGGTGTATGTGCAGAACCTGCTCACCCAGGCGCGCACCGTGGTCGCCAACGAAAAGGGCAGCAACTCGTCGCCGGCGTGGTCGCCGGATGGCGCCAGGCTGGCCGTCTCGCTGTCGAGGGATGGCCACACGCAGATCTACACCGTCAACGCCGATGGCAGCGATTTGCGCCGCGTGTCCGACGGCACCGGCGCCGCCATCGACACCGAGGCGCAATTCTCGGCCGACGGCCGCAGCATCTATTTCACCAGCGACCGCAGCGGCGCTCCGCAGATCTACCGCATGAACGTGGATGGCAGCGACGTCAAACGCATCACCTTTGCCGGCGGCTATAACATCAGCCCGCGCATCTCGCCCGACGGCATGACGCTGGCCTACATTTCTCGCCGCGACGGCAATTACCAGCTGTACGTGCTGGATCTGGCCACCGGCCAGGAGCAGCGCCTGTCCGACAGCACCGACGACCTGTCGCCCAGCTTCGCGCCGAACGGCAAGTACATCATCTACGCCACCGAAGCGGCCGGGCGCAAGTCGCTGATGGTGGTGTCGGTGGACGGTCGCGTGAAGCAGAAGCTCAGCGCCCAGGACGGCGATATCAGGCAGCCGACTTGGGGGCCTTTCCTGCGTTAGGCGCGCTGTCCGCCGTCAAGCTGCGTGCGGTGATTTGGTGGAGTTGCGCCAGCGTTTGCGCGTCTTCCGGCCAGCGGGCCAGGCCCAGCCTGGCGGGCACATGCCGTTCCGCGTTGAGGCGCGCCAGCAGGCGGTCGGCGATCTGCTGGCCCTGCACTTGCGACACCCACGGCACCAGCACGCAGTACCTGTCGTCGCCGAAGCGGAAGGCCCAGTCGCTGCCGCGGCACACTTCTTCGATCAGCCGGGCGGCCTCGATCAACCGGGCATCGTCGGTGCCGGGCGCCAGCGCCACCAGCATCATCGTCACCGATTGCGGCTTGCCGCGCTGGCTGCGCGTGAGCTGGCTGAAGATGGATTCCAGGTACAGGTGGTTGTGCAGGCCGGTCAGTGGATCGAGCGAGGCGGTGCGGCGCAATACGGCCATCAGCGCCGCGCGCCGCGCTTCGAACCAGTGCGACAGCAGGCCCACGCCCAGCACGGCGGCGGCGGTGCCCAGCAGCGCCTCGGTGGAGCTGCCCGGCCGCAGCACCAGCACGGCCATGCCCAGCACCGACCAGCCGATGCTGTACACCATGCCCATGTGCAGACCTAGCATCAGGTAGGAGGCCACCGGCACCACGCACAGCAGGCTGGCGAGTGGCGGCAGCAGATACACCGCCGCCAGCAGGGCGCTGAAGCAGCAAAACAGCACGGCGCACCACATGGTCAGTTGCGGCGTGTCGTCGGCCCAGGGCAGAGGTTTATTCATTGGTTTGTCAGAGCGCCGTCTCGTAACCTTCGAGGACGTTGACGACGTTGGTGCCCAGTTCCTTGACCGCGTAGCCGCCTTCGAAGATGAAGGCGGTGGGTACGTTCAGCCAGGCCAGGCGTTCGCCGATTTTCAGGTAGTCGGCGCTTTGCAGCGCGAAGCGCGACAGCGGATCGCCGACGAAGGTATCGACGCCCAGCGACACCACCAGCGCATCCGGCGCGAAGCTGCCCAGGCGGATGCAGGCCGTCTCCAGCGCCGCGAACCAGGCCTGCGGCGAGCTGCCCGCCGCCAGCGGCAGGTTCATGTTGTAGCCCAGCCCGGCGCCTTCGCCGCGCTCGTCGGCATGGCCCAGGTAGAACGGATACTCGTTGCGCGGATCGGCGTGGATGGAGATGAACAGCACGTCGTCGCGGTGGTAGAAGATGCTCTGCGTGCCGTTGCCGTGGTGGTAGTCGATGTCGATGATGGCGACCTTGCGGGCGCCGTCGTCCAGCATGTGCTGCGCGGCCAGCGCGGCGTTATTCAGGAAGCAGTAGCCACCGAAGAAATCCGCGCCCGCATGGTGGCCCGGCGGACGGCTCAACACGAAGGCGCCGCGCTCGCCCAGCCGCAGCGCGTGCGCGGCGTTGACCGCGCAATCGGCGCCGGTCTTGGCGGCGGTCCAGGTGCCGGCCGTCAGCGGCGTGCCGCTGTCCATTGAATACAGGCCCAGTTTGGCGCAGAAGTTGTCCGGCTCGATGTCGTCGCGCAGTGAGCGTATCGGCCAGACGGCGGGGAAGGCGTCCTTGCCGGCGTTGGCCGGATCGAGCGCCAGCCATTCGTTCCAGGCGCCGCGCAGGAACTGCAGGTAGCGCGGTGTGTGGATGCGCTCCAGCGACATCAGCGGCACGCCGTGCGGCGTGACGATCTTGCCCAGGCCGCGCCGGCCCAGCTCCGCCAGTACCGAATCGACCCGCTCCGGCTTTTCGAAGCACGGCACCATCTCGCCGCGGAAGATCTCGTAGCGGCCGCGATGCTGCGCGTGCAGTTCGTTGTAGAAGGTGAGCAAGGAGGCCCCTGGTTTTAGTCGCAATCCATACTGGAGTGGCACAGGTTGCTGGCGCGGTAGGCGGCGACGTAATCGTCGAAGCTTGATTGCGGCGCAGCTTCCATTTCCGCCTGCTCGGCCAGCGAGACGGCGGCCAGGCCGTCGAAGTAGGCCGCTTGTTCGGCGTCCGGCGCGTGGCTGCGGAAGTAGGCCGCGTGCCGCTTGCTTTGCTCCAGGCCGAAGGCGGCGAACGATTTGCCGTTGGCGCGCAGGGCCGCCAGCACCTTGGCCGACGGCGTCAGGTCGGCGTCGAGCAGCTTGGACGCCTGCTGCGCCATGGCGTCGGCGTGCACGGTGTCGCCGCGTTGGGCGTCGAGCAGGGCCGCCACCGGACGGATGCGCTCCAGCAGTTGCTGGCCCCAGGCTTGCAGGCTGATTTCGCCGTTGTCGCTGTTCAGCGTCAGGCCCGGACGGCGGCCTTCCTTGACGGTGCGGGCGAAGTTCTCGGTGTGGCGCAGGCCTTCTTCCGGCGAGATGGCCGGGCTTTCCTCCAGTGCGCAGAACAGCAGGAAGGCGTCGAGGAAGCGGCCGGTCGCTACGCTGATGCCGACCGGTTCGAACGGGTCGACGTCCATGCAGCGCACTTCGATGTACTGCACGCCGCGCGCGCACAGCGCCTGGATCGGCCGCTCGCCGGTCTGGATCACGCGCTTGGGGCGGATGGTGGAGTAGTACTCGTTTTCGATCTGCAGCACGTTGGTGCTCAGCTGTATCCATTCGCCGTCGCGCTTGGTGCCCAGCGCCGCATACGGTTCATAGGGCTGGTTGACGGCCTTGGTCAGGGCGGCAACGTAGCTGTCCAAACAGTTTTCGTGCGGGCTCAGTCCCGATTGGGCGTCGTTCTGGTAGCCCAGGTCGCTCATGCGCAGGCTGGTGGCGTAGGGCAGGTAGAGCGTGTCGTCGGACAGCGTTTCCAGCTTGTGCGGACGGCCGCGCAGGAAGCCGGTCGACAGCACCGGCGAGGCGCCGAACAGATACATCAGCAGCCAGCTGTAGCGGCGGAAGTTGCGGATCGTCGCCAGGTAGGCTTCGGACTGGAAGGCTTTGGACGTCAGGCGTTTGTCGTTGCCTTCATGCTCGGCCAGCACGCGCCACAGGCGTTCGTCCAGCGAGTAGTTGTAGTGGATGCCGGCGATGCATTGCATGGCCTTGCCGTAGCGCAGCGCCAGGCCGCGGCGGTACACATGCTTGAGCGTGCCCATGTTGGAGGTGCCGTACCACGCGATCTCGATGTCTTCCTCGCCCGGCAGCTGGCAGGGCATGGACTGGCTCCACAGCAGCTCGTCGCCCAGCTTGGTGTAGGCGTGGCGGTGGATGCCGTCGAGCTTGGCGATGGTGGTGGCGATGTCGGGCTCGGCCGGGGTGATGAACTCCAGCAGCGTTTCGGCGTAATCGGTGGTGATTTGCGGGTGCGTCAGGGCCGAGCCCATGGCCACCGGATGCGGCGTCGCCGCCAGGTGGCCACGCGCGTCCACCCGCAGGGTTTCGCGTTCGATGCCACGCAAGCCACCCAGCACCGGACGGTGCTCTGGCTGGGCCAGCAAGGCCAGGCGGCGAGTCAATAGATTGGACAATTGGATCTTCCTTTCGTAGTGCATCAAATGTTGCATCAAAGCGTGAGGTGCGAGATTAACCGAAAACGGACAATCGCGTCGGTGCCGGTCCAAAGTTCACCGGAGCCGAAGATCGCTTGCTAGTTTATCAAATACTGGGAAGGGGGGCCGAAAGCCAGAATATTGCGTATCGATGACGCTGTCAGTGCGCCCGCGCACCAGTGACGCGCTCGATGCCGGCCAGGTCGGTCCAGCTTTGCACTTCGCTGTAACCTTGTGCGGTTAACAAGTCGCGCACGGCGGCTGCCTGGTCGTAGCCGTGCTCCATCAGCAGCCAGCCTTGCGGCTTCAGATGCGCGGCGGCGCCGGCGACGATGATGCGCAGCGCCGACAGGCCGTCGGCGTGGTCGGTCAGCGCGCCGGACGGTTCGTAGCGCAGGTCGCCCTCGGACAGGTGGCGGTCGCCGCTGGCGATGTAGGGCGGGTTGGAGGCGATGACGTCGAACGGCGGCTGGCCTTGCAGCGCCGCATACCAGTCGCTTTGCAGGAAGTTGACGTTGGCGCTGTTGGCGGCGGCGTTGCGGCGCGCCACGGCCAGCGCTTCCGGGCTGACGTCGAGCGCGGTGACGGCGGCGTCGCGCCGGGTGTGCGCCAGCGCCACGGCGATGGCGCCGCTGCCGGTGCCCATGTCCAGCACGCGGCCTTGCGGCGGCAGGCGGTCCAAGGTCAGCTCGACCAGCAGTTCGGTGTCGGGACGGGGGATCAGCACGGCGCCGTTGACTTCAAACGGCAGGCCGAAAAATTCACGCTGGCCGACGATGTAGGCGACCGGTTCGCCGGCCACGCGGCGCTGCACCAGCGCGGCGAAACGGGCGGCCTGTTCGGCATCGAGTTGGCGTTCGGACTGGGTGATCAGGCTCACGCGCGACAGGCCCAGCGCGTGGCACAGCAGCACGCGGTTATCCAGCGGGTCCAGCAGGGACTGCACTTGCAGCGCGCCGATGGTGACGCCTGCGGCGATGGTGCTGATGTCCGAAATCATTTGCGTACGCGGCGGATCAGCAGCCAGGCCAGGCCCAGCGTGCACAGGCCGAAACCAAGGAAGGACCACTGCGGAATCGACAGGCCGAACCACGGCGCCAGCGCGTCTTCGCACAGGCCGTCGGCGTGGAACAGGGTGGGCAGGTAGGTCGCGGTGGGGATCTTGTTGAGGAAGGTCTCGACCGGATCGATGCCGCACGACAGGCCGGGATGGGCCAGGATATACAGGTGCTTGCCGGCGGTGTACAGGCCGCCCAGCGCGGCCATCAGCGCGAGGCCGGTGCCCAGCTTGGGTTTGGTGTAGGCGCCGATCAGGCAGCAGATGGCGATGGCGATGAACAGGTAGCGCTGGATCACGCACAGCGGGCACGGCAGCATGTCCAGGCCGATCTGCAAATACAGGGCGACGCCGATCAGGCCGAAGCAGGCGATGGCGGTGGACAGCAGCAGGGAGCGCGTATGTATCATGGGTGATCCAATTTGATGGCAGTGGAAGTAGCGGGCAATTCTCGCACAAAGTTGCTATTCAAGCCTTAGCAAGCTCTTAAATTCAACCCCCACCGCGAATGGGGTCTGACCCCGTACGGGGTCAGACCCCCGGCTTGCGGGGTTAATCTCCGAGCGCCGCCAGCAGCTCGGCCTGGTGTTCGGCGGCCAGCGCGTTGGTCAGTTCCGTCAGGTCGCCGTCCATGATGAAGTCCAGCTTGTACAAGGTCAGGTTGATGCGGTGGTCCGTCATGCGGCCCTGCGGGTAGTTGTAGGTGCGGATGCGTTCGCTGCGGTCGCCCGAGCCGATCAGGCTCTTGCGGGTGGCCGCTTCCTTCGACTGCTGCTCGCGCAGCTGCACGTCCTTGATGCGCGCGGCCAGCACCTTCATCGCCTGCGCCTTGTTCTTGTGCTGCGAGCGGTCGTCCTGGCACTCGACCACGATGCCGGTCGGCAGGTGGGTGATGCGCACGGCCGAATCGGTCTTGTTGATGTGCTGGCCGCCGGCGCCGGACGCGCGGTAGGTGTCGATGCGCAGGTCGGCCGGGTTGATGTTGACGTCTTCCACCTCGTCCGCCTCCGGCATCACCGCCACGGTGCAGGCGGAGGTGTGGATGCGGCCCTGGGTTTCGGTGGCCGGCACGCGCTGCACGCGGTGGCCGCCGGATTCGAACTTCAGCTTGGAGTAGACGCTGTTGCCGATCAGGCGCACGATCACCTCGCGGTAGCCGCCCAGGTCCGACGCCGATTCCGACACCACTTCCACCTGCCAGCGATTGCGCTCGGCGAAGCGGGTGTACATGCGCAGCAGGTCGCCCGCGAACAGGGCCGACTCGTCGCCGCCGGTGCCGGCGCGGATTTCCAGGAAGATGTTGCGCTCGTCGTTGGCGTCCTTCGGCAGCAGCATTTTCTGCAGCTCCAGTTCCAGTTCCGCCAGGCGGGTCTTGGCCGCCTCGATCTCGTCCTGCGCGAAGTCCTTCATTTCCGGGTCGCCCAGCATTTCCTGCGCGGCGTCCAGGTCGCCGATGGCTTCCTGGTAGGACTTGTACAGCGCCACCAGCGGGCCGAGTTCGGCGTGCTCGCGGGTCATTTTGCGGTAGGCGTCCCTATTACTGGTCGCGCCTTCGGACATCAGCAATTCATCGAGTTCGACCAGGCGGTTTGCCAGTTGATCGAGCTTGCCCAACATGGATGGTTTCATAGCGTATTCGGTAAAGGAGTTGGAGCAGATGCCGCAAGGGTGCGGCGGGGAAGTGCGCGGCGGCGTGGCGCGCGCGCGGGCAAGGCAGTGTCGCTAACGACGGCCGCGGAACAGCTGCGGCAGCAGCTCGGCCAGCTGGGCGCGTTCTTCGCCCTGCGCGCGGTGCAGCGCTTGCTGCGGGCCGTGCATGAATTTCGCGGTCAGGCCCTTGGACAGGGCTTCCAGCACGGCGTCGATGTCGTCGCCCCTGGCCAGCATCTTGCGGGCGCGTTCCAGTTCCAGCTGGCGCAGCGCTTCGCCGTTTTCCTGCAGGCTCTGGATGACCGGCACCACGGCGCGGTCGTCGATCCAGTGCATGAACGATTGCACGCGGGTTTCGATGATCGCTTCGGCCTGGGCCACGGCGGCCTGGCGGTTTTCCATGCCGGTCTGTACCACTTTGCCCAGGTCGTCCACGGTGTACAGGAAGACGTCGTTGAGGCGGCCCACTTCGGCTTCGATATCGCGCGGCACGGCCAGGTCGACCATGAACATCGGCTTGTGGCGGCGTGCCTTGATCGCGCGCTCCACCATGCCCAGGCCGATCAGCGGCAGCGACGAGGCGGTACAGGAGATGACGATGTCGTACTGGTGCAGCTTGTCCTGCAATTCGGCCAGGCGGATGGCGCGGCCGCCGAAGCGGTGCGCCAGGATCTCGCCGCGGTCCAGCGTGCGGTTGGCGATGGTGATGGACTTGGGATTCTGCGCCGCAAAATGCGTGGCGCACAATTCGATCATCTCGCCGGCGCCGATGAACAGCACGTTCTGCTCGGCGATCTTGTCGAAGATGCGCTGCGACAGCCGCACGGCGGCGGCCGCCATCGACACACTGTGGGCGCCGATCTCGGTGGTGCTGCGCACTTCCTTGGCGACCGAGAACGAGCGCTGGAACAGCTGGTGCAGATAGGTGCCCAGGCCGCCCGCCTCGTCGGCGGTGCGGATCGCGTCCTTGATCTGGCCGAGGATTTGCGTCTCGCCCAGCACCATCGAATCGAGCCCGGAGGCGACGCGGAAGGTGTGGCGCACGGCGTCGTGCTGCGGCAGCAGGTACAGGTGCGGGCGCAGTTCGGCGTAGTTCAGTTTGTGGAAATCGGCCAGGAAGTGGGCGCCGGCGGCGAGCGGATCGGGCACCCGGCTGGCCGCGTACAACTCGGTGCGGTTGCAGGTCGACAGGATCGCCGCCTCGTCGCTGCCGCGATGGTCGATGCGCTCGAACCAGGAACGTGCCGCCACCACCGCCTGCCCCAGTTGCTCCGGGGCGAACGCCAGCTGCTCGCGCAGCGAGACGGGGGCAGTGTTGTGGTTGAGGCCGACGGCAAGCAGCTGCATTTCGGGTCCGTGCGTTGATTGTGCGGACATTATACCGTGTTGTACCCGTAGGTTGCCTGGGGCTGCCTATATCCCAGGCAGCATACCGGCCATATCGAAGGTTCGATCAGGCGCCCAGTTTTTCCAGGCGATAGCCGTAGCTGTAGACCGGCACCAGGCGGAAGCCGTTTTCTGGTTTCAATTGCAATTTATTGCGGACGCGCGACACGTGGGTGTCCATGGTGCGCGACGGCACGGCGGTCTCGCGTATCCACACCGCCTCATGGATGTAGGCGCGCGACAGCGGCCGTCCGATGTTGCGGAAAAATAACAGTGCCAGGTAGAACTCTTTGTGGGTGACGTCCAAAACGATGCCATCCATCAACAAACGGCCGGGACGGGTCTCGAACACATATTGACCGAATTGCAATTGTTCGGCGCCATTTTGCGCCGGGTAGGCGCGCCGCAGCAAGGCTTGCACGCGGGCCACCATTTCGCTGCGGCGCAGCGGTTTGATCATGTAGTCGTCGGCGCCGGCGGCCAGGCCGGCGACGATGTCGTCCTCGCCCGAGCTGGTGGTCAGGAACAATACCGGGGCGCTGTCGGGCAGCTTTTCGCGGGCGCGGCGCAACACTTCCGCACCGCTGAGATCGACTACTTGCCAGTCGAGAATCAGCATGTCATAGCTGTCCTTGCGCAATTGCGCCAGCACGTCCTTGGCGGTCTGGAAGCTGTGGCAGATGTGGCCTGCCGAGGTCAGCACCTGGCAGATCAGATCGGCCTGGCTGCGGTCGTTGTCAAGTACGGCGATTCTCATACTACTGCCTGTAGGAAATTATGTTAAGGAGAAGTCACTACAAATATAACAGAGATTTACAAAAATAGTTAGCAAAATGGCTAATTATTTTTCTTAATGCACTAATATTTCCCTGACGACAACTCGACAATCCACCGCGCGTACCTGCACATCCATTACACGGTACACTGGAAAAACGCTGAATTCAATGAAGAAGTTGAAAAAAGGAAAGAAATTCTAGTTACCACTGGGAGCACGCATGGGACTGAAAAAAGACACAAATTGGACGCTGGTTCCGGGAACCGAGCGCGACATCGAGGCCGTGCGCGAGCGTTGCCGCAAGCTGGTGCGGCGGCGCGCCATGGTCTCGGCCGGCGTGGCGGCGGTGCCGATACCGGGACTGGACGTGGTCTCCGACCTGCGGCTGTTCGCGCTGCTGATCGACGACATCAACCACGAGTTCGGCCTGACCGCGCAGCAGATCGAGCGCATGCAGCCGAAGTTCCGGCTGATCGCCTACGAGGCCGCGATCGGCATCGGCGGCATGCTGGTGGGGAAATTGGTGACGCGGGAGGTGGTGCTGCAACTGCTGCGCCGCACCGGCCTGAAGACGGTGGCGCGCCAGGCGACCAAGTTTGTGCCGCTGGCCGGACAACTGGCCTCGGCCGGCATCGGCTTCGTGGCCTTCAGCCGGATCGGCTACCAGCACGTGGATGCCTGCGCCAAGGTGGCGCAGGAACTGGTGACGGCCGGGATCGCCCGGCCGCTGTAGTGCTTACGCTGGTTACGCGTCCGGCAGCACCACGTTCACGTCCAGCACCTCCAGGTTGCCCTGGCGGTCCAGCGAGATCTTGATGTCGTCGGCGTTGACCTTGGTGTACTTGGAGATCACCTCGATCAGCTCCTTGTGCAGCGCCGGCAGGAAGTCGGGACCGCTGCGGCCATTGCGCTCGCGCGCGATGATGATCTGCAACCGCTCCTTGGCCGCAGTGGCGGTTTTGGGTTTTTGCGGGAACAGGAAAGAAAGCAGGGCCATGATTACTTGCTCCCGAAAATACGCTGCAGCAGGCCAGGCTTCTCGTAGTTAGTGAAGCGCAACGGCAATTCCTGGCCGAGGAAGCGCGACACCACATCTTCGTAGGCTTCCGCAACATCGGTGCCCTTGAAGTGAATCGCCGGGTTACCCTGGTTCGACGCGTGCAGCACCGATTCCGATTCCGGAATGATGCCGATCAGTGGAATGCGCAGGATTTCCTGCACATCTTCGTACGACAGCATTTCGTCCGCTTCCACGCGTTTCGGCGAGTAGCGGGTGATCAGCAGGTGCTCTTTGACGGGCTCGCCGCCGGTCTGGGCGCGGCGCGACTTGGCCTGGATGATGCCGAGGATGCGGTCCGAATCGCGCACCGACGATACTTCCGGGTTGGTGACGATGATGGCCTCGTCGGCGAAGGTCAGCGCCATCAGCGCGCCATGCTCGATGCCGGCCGGCGAATCGCAGATGATGAACTCGAAGCCCATGTTGATCAGCTCGTGCAGCACGACTTCCACGCCGTCTTCCGACAGCGCATCCTTGTCGCGCGTCTGCGACGCCGGCAGGATGAACAGGTTGTCGCAGTGCTTGTCCTTGATCAGCGCCTGGGTCAGCGATGCCTCTTTATTGATCACATTGATCAGGTCGTACACCACGCGGCGTTCGCAGCCCATGATCAGGTCGAGGTTACGCAGGCCGACGTCGAAGTCGATCACCGCGGTTTTATGGCCGCGCATGGCCAGCCCGGTGGAGAAGCTGGCGCTGGAAGTCGTCTTACCGACACCGCCCTTACCGGACGTTACAACAATAATTCTCGCCACAAAAAAATCCTTTTCAGAGAGTTGCTACTCAAGCGCGGTTTGCAGAATTGACAGATAGTATATCGATTCGGTCGCCGACCAAGCGAATTTGCGTAGGGGAACGTGCATATTCGGCCGGGAAGCCGTCTTCAAAAGTGCGGTAAACGCCGGCAATGGAGACTAACTCCGGCGACATATTCATTGCAAAGATGCGTGCTTCGGCGTTGCCGGAAGCGCCCGCCAGCGCGCGGCCGTTCAGCGTGGCGTACACGTGGATGCTGCCGTCGGCGATGATTTCGGCGCCGTTGTTGACCACCGCGGTGATGATCAGGTCGCAGCCGCGCGCGTAGATGCGCTGGCCGGCGCGCACCGGGGTGTCGATGATCATCACGCCGGCCTTGCCCGACGGGGCTTCGGCCGCTGCTGGCGTTGCTGGTGCAGGTGCCGCCGCCGGGGCGGCCTTGGCTGGTGCCGGAGCAGGCTCCTGCTCTTCGCGCGGCTTGGTGGCGGTTTCCACGCTCAGGCCGTGAGCGGCGATTTCGGCGGCCATGGCCGGCGGCGCGTTGCGCACGGCGACCGGATTCAAACGGTATTTCTTCAGTAGGGCGATGATGCCGGCCCAGTCGATCTCGCTGCCGGCCGGCAACGCGGCGACGTCGATCACGGTCAGGTCGTCTTCGAAGAAGTCGGTGGTGCCGCCGGTCATTTCGGCCAGCGCGGCGTCGAGGGCCAGGCGGTCCGCCGTGGACAGGATGGCGGAGACTGCGACTACGGTGGAAATCTTAATTTCTATGGGCTTTTGAAACAGGCTCTTGGACATGGGCGACAGTATTAGAGGTTTAACCTCGCGCGCATGCGCAGGCACGAGCATTTTACTGTGGAATACGGCGGATGGGGAGGGCTGGCACCGTACTGGGCCAGTAAAAATGCGGCGCAGACCCGCAAAGCGGCTGCGCTTGGGGTCTGACCCCAAGGGTCTGGGCAGGGGCTGCGCCCCGCAGCTCCCGGAGGGAGCTGCCCCCGCTTACCGGGGTTAATAGATCGCGTGTTCGGCGCGCAGCTGGCGGGCTGCCGCCACCATGTTGCGCAGCGCGGTTTCGGTTTCCGGCCAGCCACGGGTTTTCAGTCCGCAATCCGGATTGACCCACAGATTGGCCGGCGGGATCACCGCGCTGGCTTTCTGCAACAGCCGCACCATCTCGGCCTGGCCCGGCACGCGCGGCGAGTGGATGTCATACACGCCGGGACCGATCTCGTTCGGATAGCGGAACTGGCCGAAGCCGTTCAGCAGCTCCATGTCCGAGCGGCTGGTCTCGATGGTGATGACGTCGGCATCCATGGCGGCGATCTGCGGCAGGATGTCGTTGAACTCGGCGTAGCACATATGGGTGTGGATCTGCGTGCCGTCGGCGGCCGCGCTGGCCGACACGCGGAAGGCGCGCGTGGCCCAGTCCAGGTACTCGTCCCAGCGGCTGCGGCGCAGCGGCAAGCCTTCGCGCACGGCCGGCTCGTCGATCTGGATGATGCCGATGCCGGCCTGCTCCAGGTCGGCCACCTCGTCGCGGATCGCCAGCGCGATCTGCAGCGCGGTCAGCGCACGCGGCTGGTCGTCGCGCACGAAGGACCATTGCAAAATCGTGATCGGGCCGGTCAGCATGCCCTTCATCGGCTTGCCGGTCAGGCTTTGCGCATGCACGGTCCAGTCCACCGTCATCGCTTTCGGGCGGCTGACGTCGCCGTAGATGACCGGCGGCTTGACGCAGCGCGAGCCGTACGATTGCACCCAGCCCAGTTGCGTGAAGACGAAGCCGTCCAGCTGCTCGCCGAAATATTCGACCATGTCGTTGCGCTCGGCCTCGCCGTGCACCAGCACGTCCAGGCCCAGGTCTTCCTGGCGGCGCACGGCGTAGGCGATTTCCTCGCGCATCTTGGCGTGGTAGCTGGCGGCGCTCAGCTCGCCGCGCTTGAAGCTGGCGCGGGCGGCGCGGATGTTGGCCGTCTGCGGGAAGGAGCCGATGGTGGTGGTCGGGAAGGACGGCAGCTTGAAGCGGGCGCGTTGCTCGGCCTGGCGCTGGACGAAGGTCGAACGGCGCTGGTCGGCGTCGGCCGGCAGCGCGGCGATGCGCTCGCGCACGGCGTCCTGGTGCACGCGTGGGCTGGCGCGGCGGCTGGCGATGGCGGCGCGCGAGACGTCCAGCGCCTCGGTGGTGGCGGCGTCGTATTCGCCTTGCAGCGCTTGCTTGAGCACATACAGCTCGTCCAGCTTTTCGGTGGCGAAGGCCAGCCATGAGCGGATTTCTGGATCGAGCGCGGTTTCCGCCGCCAGCGTGAACGGCACGTGCAGCAGCGAGCACGAGGATGACAGCCACAGCTTGCCGCCGCGTTTCTCCACGATCGGCGCCAGCGTGGTCAGCGCCGCGTCGAGGTCGGTGCGCCAGATGTTGCGGCCGTCGACGATGCCGACCGACAGCACCTTGTGCACCGGCAGCCAGTCGGCAATGCTGGTCAGTTCCTGCGGCGCACGCACGCCGTCCACGTGCAGGCCGGCCACCGGCAGGCGGCAGGCCAGGCTGAGGTTTTCTTCCAGCGGCGAGAAATAGGTGGCCAGCAGCAGCGGCACGCCGACCTGGTTGAGCTGCCAGTAGCTGTTTTCAAACGCGCTGCGCCATGGCGCCGGCAGGTCGAGGCCGAGGATGGGCTCGTCGATCTGCACCCATTGCACGCCTTGCGCCTTCAGGCGGTCCAGCACCTGGCCGTAGACCGGCAGCAGCTGGTCCAGCAGGCTGAGGCGATCAAAGCCGGCGTCCTTGGCCTTGCCCAGCCACAGGAAGCTCAACGGTCCCAGCAGCACGGCCTTGACCGCATGGCCCAGCGCCAGCGCTTCGTCCACTTCGTCGAACAGGCGCTCGCAAGCCAGCGAGAAGGCGGTTTCCGGTGTGAATTCCGGCACCAGGTAGTGGTAGTTGGTATCGAACCACTTGGTCATTTCCAGCGCGGCCGAGGCGTGCACCTGGCCGCCGTCGTGCGAGTGGTCATGCGAGTGG
This sequence comes from Duganella sp. S19_KUP01_CR8, assembly GCF_036688705.1. Lineage (NCBI taxonomy): Bacteria > Pseudomonadati > Pseudomonadota > Betaproteobacteria > Burkholderiales > Oxalobacteraceae > Duganella > Duganella sp. S19_KUP01_CR8. Next base: position 238,772 of record NZ_JAQQPR010000006.1, read on the forward strand.
TCATGCGAGTGGTCGTGGCCGCAGGCGGACGCTGCCACCTTGGCGCCGTTGCCGCGCGCCATGGCGAAATAGCGGCTCAACTGCGACTGATCGGCGCTGAAGCCGTAGCGGGCCGGTTCGCAGTCCAGCAGCTGGATGTGGTTGGCGACCTGGTCGTAGTAGGCGAAATCGCCGACGGTGACGAAGTCCAGTCCGGCCTGCTGCTGCAAGGCCCAGTGGCGGGCGCGCAGCTGGCGGCCGACGTTTTCCAGTTCGGCGTCCGGCAATTCGCCGCGCCAGTTGGCCTCCAGCGCAAACTTCAGTTCGCGCGCCGCGCCGATCCGTGGGAAGCCTGGGATGTGGCTTTGTATGGCTTTATTCGATGTTGTCATTTTGATGTCATCCGCATTTAATATTGGTGATATAAAGTGTGCGGCAATCCGGTCTATAATCAAAACGAAAGATTTTGTGGCTTCACATGAAAAAATTTAATAGACCATGCTAGAGATACGCCACCTGCGCACCCTGAGTGCCCTCCGTTCCGCCGGCAGCCTGGTTCGTGCTGCGCAACTGCTGAATCTGACGCAGTCGGCCTTGTCGCATCAAATCAAGTTGCTGGAAGATCGCTACGGTGGGCCGCTTTTTGAGCGAAAATCCGTGCCGATCGGGTTTACCGCCACCGGCGCCCGGCTGCTCAAGCTGGCCGATCTGCTGCTGCCGGAAATCGAGTCGGCCGAGCGCGAAGTGGCGCGCCTGACCCAGGGCGACACCGGCCAGTTGCGCGTGGCGCTGGAGTGCCATACCTGCTTCGACTGGCTGATGCCGGTGATGGATGAATTCCGCAAACGCTGGCCGGAAGTGGAAATCGACCTGGTGTCCGGCTTCCACAGCGAGCCTGCCGAGCTGCTGCGCAGCGGCGCCGCCGATCTGGTGATCGGCTCGCCCTATGGTCCGGACTTCGCCACCTTCCCGCTGTTCCGCTTTGAAATCCTGGTGGTGATGGCGCAGAAACACCGGCTGGCGGCCCAGCGCCGGCTGCAAGCGGCCGATTTTGAAGGCGAAACGCTGATCACCTATCCGGTGCCGGAAACCCGCATCGACCTGATCCGCGAAGTGCTGCAGCCTGCCAATATCCACTTCGAACGCCGCACCGCCGAGCTGACGGTGGCGGTGCTGCAATTGGTGGCCAGCCGCCGCGGCATCGCCGCGCTGCCGAACTGGGCGATCAAGAACTACGTCGACTACGACTACGTGATCGCCAAGCCGATCGGCGAGCAGGGCTTGTGGAGCGATTTGTTCGTGTCGGTGCCCGAGGCGCAGAAGCAGAAGGCCTACGTGCTCGACTTCGTCAACGTGATACGCGAACAGTGCGCCAGCACCCTGGACGGTATCAAATTATTATCGTGACAGACTGACATTGTTTCTTCAAAATGATTGCCGCGGCTTTGACGCAAGTCAAAGTTGCCACCATGTGCGACGCTTACGATGGGTGCCCAACGACAGCTGGTCGTTGGCACGGATGCTGCTAGAGAAATCCTGTCATTACCTTGGGAAAGTTCTCGCGGCGACGCACCATCGAAACACCGCACGGCCCAGTCGTCGAAGCGTATTATCGAAGTTCGCGTTGTTGCTAAACTAAGCCGGCCTTGGCCGGCGCATTGGAGAGTCAAATGGATGATGTAGTTATCGTGGCCGCTGGCCGTACTGGTGTCGGCAAATTCGGCGGTAGCCTGGCCAAGACGCCGGCTGCCGAATTGGGCGCACACGTGATCAAGGGCCTGCTGGCCCAGACCGGTATCGATCCCAACCTGATCAGCGAAGCCATCCTCGGCCAGGTGCTGACCGCCGGCGTCGGCCAGAATCCGGCGCGCCAGGCCGTCATCAAGGCAGGCCTGCCGAATACCATTCCTGGTTTCACCATCAACCACGTGTGCGGCAGCGGCCTGAAAGCCACCCACCTGGCGGCGCAAGCCATCAAGGCTGGCGATGCCGAGATCATCATCGCCGGCGGCCAGGAAAACATGAGCGCCTCGCCGCACGTGATGAACGGTTCGCGCGACGGTTTCCGCATGGGCGACTTCAAGATGGTCGATTCCATGATCGTCGACGGCCTGTGGGACGCCTACAACCAGTACCACATGGGCACCACCGCCGAGAACGTCGCGAAGAAATACGAGATTTCCCGCACCGAGCAGGACGAGTTCGCGCTGAACTCGCAGCTGAAGGCGGAAGCCGCGCAAAAAGCCGGCAAGTTCAAGGATGAGATCCTGCCGCTGGAAATCGTCCAGAAAAAGGGCAGCATCGTGTTCGACAGCGATGAATACGTCAAACCGGGTTCGACCATCGAAGCGCTGGCCGGCCTGCGTCCCGCCTTCGCCAAGGACGGTTCCGTCACCGCCGGCAACGCCTCCGGCCTGAACGACGGCGCCGCCGCCGTCATCATGATGTCCGCCACCAAGGCCAAGGAACTGGGCCTGCCGGTGTTGGCCAAGGTCAAGGCCTACGCCTCGTCCGGCCTGGATCCAGCCTTCATGGGCATGGGCCCGGTCTCGGCCACCAAGCTGTGCCTGAAAAAGGCCGGCTGGACCCCGGACGACCTGGACCTGATGGAAATTAACGAAGCCTTCGCCGCCCAGGCCGTGGCCGTGAACAAGGAAATGGGCTGGGACACCAGCAAGATCAACGTCAACGGCGGCGCCATCGCCATCGGTCACCCGATCGGTGCATCCGGCGCCCGCATCCTGGTCACGCTGATCCACGAAATGGTGCGTCGCGACGCCAAGAAAGGCCTGGCCTCGCTGTGCATCGGCGGCGGCATGGGCGTGGCGCTGGCGATCGAACGCGCTTAATTAGCATTTGTATTTGTATCCGTAGCATCCGCAGCAGCAGTGCCGCGCCGGGCTGGTCCCGGTGCGGTGTCAGATGATTTTTGGTGTCAATTTAAGAGGGGACGAAAATGGCAAGAGTTGCATTAGTAACCGGTGGCATGGGTGGTCTGGGCGAGGCAGTGTGTTTCAAACTGTCGGCACTAGGCTATTGCGTCGTTACCACGTATTCCCCTGGCAATCCGAAGGTCGAGCAATGGCTCGCAACTACCCGCGATCAGGGCTTTAATTTCCGCGCTTACCCGTGCGATGTGGCCGATTATGATTCGGCCCAGGCGTGCGTCGCCGCGATCGAAAAAGATATCGGTCCGATCGACGTGCTGGTGAACAACGCCGGCATCACCCGCGACATGACCTTCAAGAAGATGGACAAACCGAATTGGGACGCCGTCATGGCCACCAATCTGGACTCCGTATTCAACATGACCAAGCCGGTGTGCGATGGCATGGTGGAACGCGGCTGGGGTCGCATCATCAATATCTCGTCGGTCAACGGCCAGAAGGGCGCCTTCGGCCAGACCAACTATTCGGCCGCCAAGGCCGGCATGCACGGCTTCACCAAGGCGCTGGCGCTGGAAGTGGCGCGCAAGGGCGTGACCGTCAACACCATTTCGCCGGGTTACATCGGCACCAAGATGGTGATGGAGATCCCGCAGGAAGTGCTCGACACCAAAATTATTCCGCAAATTCCGATGGCCCGCCTGGGCAAGCCGGAAGAAGTGGCGGGCCTGGTGGCCTACCTGTCGTCGGACGAAGCGGCTTTCGTCACCGGCGCCAATATCGCCATCAACGGCGGTCAGCACATGTCCTAAGCGGCATGATGTTGTAGCCTCGGGCCAGGATCGTTCGCGATCCTGGCTTTTTTTTCGTACAATCTGCTATCGATGCCTAAAGGATAGCCATGTTCGACCCGACTTCGCCCCTGTTTCCGCCCGTTTTGCCGTCGCGCCACGGCATGCTGGCGGTCGACGACCTGCACACCATCTACTGGGAGGAGGTCGGCAATCCACAGGGCATACCGGTGGTCTTCCTGCATGGCGGGCCGGGCGCCGGCCTGTCGCCGCAGCACCGCCGCTTCTTCGATCCGGACCAGTACCGCGTGATCCTGTTCGACCAGCGCGGCGCCGGCAAGTCGCTGCCGCTGGGCGAATGCCGCGCCAACACCACCCAGCTGCTGGTCGACGACATCGAGCGCCTGCGCGTCATGTGCGGCATCGAGCAGTGGCTGGTGTTCGGCGGTTCCTGGGGCTCGACGCTGGCGCTGGCTTACGGCCAGGCGCATCCCGAGCGCTGCCTGGGCTTCGTCCTGCGCGGCATTTTCCTGTGCACGCAGGCGGAAGTCGACTGGTTCCTGCACGGCGCCCAGTGGTTCCATCCCGAGGTGCACGCCGAATTCGTCGCGCCGATTCCGCCGGCGGAACGCGGCAACCTGCTGCAGGCTTATGTCGATCGCATCATGAGCGACGACCCGGCCATCCACTGGCCGGCGGTGCGCGCGTGGAGCCGCTTCGAGGGGCGCCGCGTGTTCCTGATGCCGCAGGCCGAAGATCCGCCGTCCGACACGCTGGACTTGGGCGTGGGCCGGCTGGAATCGCACTACATGGCCAACCTGGGCTTCTTCGGCGAGGACCAGCTGCTGCGCAATGTCGACCGCATCGCCCACCTGCCGGCGGTGATCGTGCAGGGCCGCTACGACGTGATCTGCCCGCCGGTATCGGCCTGGCGCCTGCACCAGGCCTGGCCCGGATCGGTGCTGAACATGGTGCCGGACGCCGGTCACGGCGCGATGGAAAAGGGCATTTCGCGGGCGCTGGTGGGCGCCACCGAGCAGTTCAAGAAGAGTCGCGGATTTGTTTGATCCGGCCCGGAATCGGCCCGCACCCTGCGCGGGCTGATACACTATCGATAATTCCAGCTACAACGCATCCATGAATATACAAGTCGGCGATATCGGCCACATCATCCAGCTGGCGATCGCGCCGGTGTTCCTGCTGACCGGCGTATGCACCAACCTGATGGTGCTGACCAACCGCCTGGCGCGCATCATCGACCGTTCGCGGGTGCTGGAGGACAGGCTCGATATCGGCTACAGCGACGTTTATCTGAACGAACTCGATGTGCTGTACCGACGATCGCACCTGATCAACGCCTCGATCACCCTGTCGACCGCCTGCGGGCTGCTGATTTGCCTGGTGATTGCGATGCTGTTTTTAGGCGATATCACCAACATCTCGCTGGATAAGTACATCGCGGGCATGTTCGTGGTGGCGATGCTGGCCCTGATCGGCAGCTTCTGCTACCTGCTGCGCGAGATTTTCATCGCCTCGGCGGCGATGCGCTCGCACCGCCACGTGCGCCGCACGATCAAATAACTTTGCAAAGAATAGAGTATCAACATGCACGATTACCAACGCCCTCCGACCCTGTACCGCTACGGCGTGCGCGAAGACCTGGAACTGGCGCTGACCCAGGGCCAGTTTATCCTGACCCCGGCCAACAGCTGCCTGACCCTGAGCTTCTCGCAGGCGTGGGACCGCAAGCTGTTCGAGCTGTTCTCGTCGGACACCTGCCTGGTCATCCACAACACCGAGGAATTCGGCGAACGCCTGCACCGCGCGGTGCAGCGCACTTTGCCTAGCTGGGCCGGCATCGACGGCGCCATCGAATACGGCACCCGCGCGGCCTTGGGCGCGGCCTTCACCAAGACCGCGGCCGAAGCGCCGGAGCAGGAATGGCAGTTCGCCTGGCGCGCCATGCAGGCGAAGCTGAGCCTCAATCCGGTGCTGGTGAAGATCGGCAGCCTGGAAAACTTCGCCGAACTTCGCGACCGCGACACCTACCTCGCTTAGTTTTACCCCGCACCGCCAAGCGGGGTCGGACCCCGTCTGGGGTCCGACCCCTAAGTGGCGCCGCAAGCGTGCTACTTAGGCATGCGGGTTATTTAGCGTCCTCGCGGCGATCGAGACGCGCCAGCACGGCGCTCATCATGCGCTCGATATCGCCGCGTATCATCTTCGCGCCCAGGATGCCGGGCACGTAGAAGTTCGGTATCAGCTTGCCGCTGTAGACCACCTTGGTGCCGCCGGTTTCGGGCACCGGTATCAATTCCCAGTGCGATTCGTAGTGCTTCATGTCGCCGGAGATCAGCGAGATGTCGATCGACGACATCGGCTGCTCGGTCGCGCGCACGATCAGGTGGATGGATTTGGACATGAACAGGAAGCGGGCCACGCCGAATTGTTCAACGATGACCTCATTGCCGTTGCGCGACAAGACCCGGCACGACTCCATGTCAGGCACGAATTCGGCCATGCGCTCATAGCCGGTCAGGATGCGCCATACCTTCGGCAGTGGCGCCGCCACCGTGCCGGTGGCGTCCACTTCGTACATATGCAGCGCGTCTAACTCGACCCGGTTGACCGACACCTCCAGCTTGGGCAATTCAAGCCTAGGTGCCTGCGCCATCACCGGGGCGGCTACACCTAGCATCAAAAACAAAAGGAATCGCATCATCTTTCCAGCGTAAGGGAAAGGGTGGCAGAATACAAGAGCGCTACCGCACCCATGGCCAAATTCAGGGGCGGACGCCGGGACTTTAGAAGCCCAGGTCTAGAGAATTGCGTTTTAATGCGGGCATTGCCTCGGCTCTGACCCACGTCTGACTCTAACAACCATAATGACAACTTCACCATACCCACACCTGCTGGCCCCTCTCGATCTTGGCTTCACGACGCTGCGCAACCGCGTCCTCATGGGCTCCATGCACACCGGCCTTGAGGACCGCTTCTACAACTACGGCAAGCTGGCCGCCTTCTACCGCGAACGCGCGCGCGGCGGCGTCGGATTGATCGTCACCGGAGGCATCTCGCCCAACCGCTCCGGGTGGCTGCTGCCATTCGGCGGCACGCTCAACTTCAAGGGCGATGTGATCAACCATCGCCGCGTCACCAGCGCGGTGCACGAAGAGGGCGGCAAGATCCTGATGCAGATCCTGCACGCGGGCCGCTATGGCTACCAGCCTTTCGTGGTGTCGGCGTCGGAGAAAAAATCGCCGATCTCGCCGTTCAAGCCGCGCGCGCTGACCGAGGCCGGCATCGAATCGACCATCCGCGACTACGCCCGCTGCGCCAAGCTGGCGCGCGACGCCGGCTACGACGGCATCGAAGTGATGGGCAGCGAAGGCTATCTGCTCAACCAGTTCCTGTGCGCGCGCACCAACCTGCGCACCGACCGCTGGGGTGGCAGCATCGAGAACCGCATGCGGCTGCCGGTGGAAATCGTCAAGCGCATCCGCGCGGAAGTGGGCAATGACTTCATCATCATGTACCGCCACTCGCTGCTCGACCTGGTCGACGGCGGCAACACCTGGGACGACGTGGTGGCCGTGGCCAAGGCCCTGCAGCACGCCGGCGTGACCATCCTCAATTCCGGCTACGGCTGGCACGAGGCGCGCGTACCGACCATCGTCACCTCGGTGCCGCGCGGCGCCTTCGCCAGCCTGGCGGGCCGCCTGCGCCGCGAGGTGACGATACCGGTGGTGGCGTCCAACCGCATCAACATGCCGGCCGAGGCGGAAGGCATCCTGCAACGTGGCGATGCCGACATGATTTCGATGGCGCGTCCCTTCCTGGCCGATGCGGATTTCGTCAACAAGGCCGCGCAAGGCCGCGCCGACGAAATCAACACCTGCATCGGCTGCAACCAGGCCTGCCTGGACCACACCTTCTCCAACAAGCGCGCCAGCTGCCTGGTGAACCCGCGCGCCTGCCACGAGACGGAACTGGTCTACGCGCCGACAGCCAAGAAGCGCCGCGTGGCGGTGGTCGGCGCCGGCCCTGCCGGTTTGTCGGCGGCCACGGTGGCGGCGGAATGCGGCCATGACGTGACCCTGTTCGATTCCAGCGACAGCGTCGGCGGCCAGTTCAAGATCGCCATGCAGATTCCGGGCAAGGAGGAATTCGCCGAGACCATCCGCTACTTCCGCCGCAAGCTGGAGCTGACCGGCGTGACCGTCAAGCTGGGCGTGCGCGTCACGCGCGAGCAGCTGATCGCCGACGGCTACGACGACGTGGTGGTCGCCACCGGCATCAAGGTGCGCCGTCCGCCGATCGAGGGCATCAACCATCCGAAAGTGCTTTCGTATATCGACGTCCTGCAGAACAAGGCGCCGGTGGGCAAGCGCGTGGCCATCATCGGCGCGGGCGGCATCGGCTTCGACGTCGGCGAATACCTGCTGCACGACCCGAAGCATCCGCTGCCGCTGGCGCTGGATGTCTGGGCCAAGGAATGGGGCGTGGACATGAAGGGCGACGCGCCGGGCGGCCTGACGACCGTCTCCGCGCCGGAGCCGGTGCGCCAGCTGTATCTGCTGCAGCGCAAGGTGTCGAAGCTGGGCGCGGGCCTGGGCAAGACGTCGGGCTGGGTGCACCGCGCGGTCCTGGCGCGCAACGGCGTGGTGATGCTGGCCGGCGTGCAGTACGACCGCATCGACGACCAGGGCCTGCACGTGACCATCGCCGGCGAGCAGCGCCTGCTGTCGGTGGATAACGTGGTGGTCTGCGCGGGCCAGGACAGCCTGACCGAGTTGATGCCGTCGGAAGAGGAAGTCAAAGCCAACGTCAAATGGCCGCGCTTCCACAAGATCGGCGGCGCCGCGCTGGCTGCGGAGCTGGACGCCAAGCGCGCCATCAAGGAAGGCGCGGAGCTGGCGGTCAGCCTGTAAAGCTACCCCTAGTGAGAATGGGGACTTCCACCTTTTTTCATAGTGGCCAGCACGAACTCCGTCATCCCTTTGGCAAGTTCCTGCTCGCCGATGAAGACTTCGCCGGCACGCTCGCCGCGCAGTAGCTCGGCCTCTTCATCGCTGTGCGTGCGCACCACGGTCTTGATGCTGGGGTTGAGCGCGCGCGCGGTTTCGATCATGGCCCGTACGTGGAAGGTGTCCGGCGTGGCGATCACCAGCATCGCGGCGCGCGCGATGTGCGCCTGGATCAGCACCGCCGGCTCGCCCGCATTACCGGCCACGGCATGCATGCCTTCCTTGCGCAACTGGTCGACCAGTTCGCGATTCTGCTCCGCCACCACGAAGGGGATGCCGCGCTCGGTGAGCATCGCGGCGATGCGGTGGCCCACGCGGCCATACCCGACCAGCACCACTTGTCCCGCCAGATGCTCCTGCGGCACCGATGTCGGCAACTCCGCCAGCGGATCGGCGGGGCGCTCGAATTTGGCCGCCAGCGCCACATTCTTGCCCAGCCAGCGCTCCAGCGGCTTGGTGACGCGGAACACCACCGGATTGAGCGCGATGGAGATGATGGCGCCGGCCAGTATCAGGCTCTGTCCTTCGGCCGGCATCAAACCCAGGGACAGGCCCAGCGCCGCCAGGATGAAGGAGAACTCGCCGATCTGCGCCAGGCTGGCCGACACCATCAGCGCGGTCTTGGCCGGGTAGCGCAGCAGCAGCACCAGCAGGAAGGCTGCGACCGATTTTCCGATCACGATAATCAACACCACCGCCAGCAGCTTGAGTGGCTGCTCGACCAGTATCGACGGCTCGAACAGCATGCCGACCGAAACGAAGAACAGCACCGCGAACGCATCGCGCAGCGGCAGCGATTCCTCGGCGGCACGGTGCGCCAGTTCGGATTCGCGCAGCACCATGCCGGCGAAGAAGGCGCCCAGCGCGAACGAGACGCCGAAGTAGTGGGTCGACGCATAGGCGATGCCGACGGCGGCGGCGATCACGCACAGCGTGAACAGCTCGCGCGAGCCGGTGCGCGCCACCTGCCACAGGATCCACGGGAACAGCTTGCGCCCGACCACCAGCATCAGCGCGATGAAGGCGCCCACCTGGCCCAGCGTGATGGCCAGCGTGGACCATAGATTGACCTCGCCGGTGATCGCGGCGCCGTGGCTGTCGAGCGCAGTGCCGCCCAGCGAACCGGCCAATGCCGGCAGCAACACCAGCACCAGCACCGTCACCAGGTCTTCCACCACCAGCCAGCCGACCGCGATGCGGCCGTTGAAGCTATCGAGGATGCCGCGCTCCTCCAGCGCCCGCAGCAGGACCACCGTGCTGGCCACCGACAGGGCGAGTCCGAATACCAGCCCGCCGCCCAGGCTCCAGCCCCAGAAGTGCGCCAGCGCCATGCCGAGCGCGGTGGCCACCGCGATTTGCAGCACGGCGCCCGGCAGCGCCACGCGCCGCACCGCCCACAGGTCGTCGAGGGAAAAATGCAGGCCGACGCCGAACATCATCAGCATCACGCCGATTTCGGCCAGCTGCCCGGCCAATGCCGTATCGGCCACGAAGCCCGGCGTGGCGGGGCCGATGATGATGCCCGCAGCCAGATAGCCCACCAGCGCCGGCAGCCTGAGGCGCGTTGCGAGATAGCCGAACAAAAGGCCGAAGCCCAGTGCGGCCGCGATGGTGGTGATCAGGCTGATGTTGTGGGGCATGCGTGCGGGGCTCCTGCTATGGGGTGGGTGAACCCTAGCGTAGCACAATCATGCCGGCGTGGATCGCATGGTTACAGCAGCCTGAGTATCCGCTTGCCCAGTTCGCGGGCCCGCTGCGGCGTGTCGATGTTGGTGAAGGCCAGCAGCAGCGCCGACGACGCGTGCGGCAGCAGCGTGCGTTCGGAAAGCGCCAGCGCCGCCATGCCATCCTGCCGCATGCGCTCGGCCAGGGCCCGGTCGGTATGGCGGCCCTTCATGCGCAGCACCAGGTGCATGCCGCCCGGTTGCGGATCGATGCGCAGGTGCTTGCCCAGCACCGCATTCAATCCCTCTGCGGCGATCTGGCGGCGTTCGGCGTAGAGGCGCCGCATGCGCTGGATGTGGCGGGCGAAGTGGCCTTCGTTCATGAAATCGCTGACGATGGTTTGCGTCAGCGCGGGTCCGCCGGCGGCGAAGGTATGGCAGGTCTGCTCGAAGCGCCGTACCTGCGCCTCCGGCACCACCAGGTAGGCCAGCCGCACCGCAGGGAACAGCACTTTGCTGAAGGTTCCGGCGTACAGCACACGGCCGTCGCGGTCCAGGCTTTGCAGCGCCGGCAGCGGGCGGCTGGCGTAGCGGTATTCGCCGTCGTAGTCGTCTTCGACGATCCAGGCATCGGCTTGCGTCGCCCAGTCCAGCAGAGCGAGGCGGCGCGGCAGCGACAGCGACACGCACAGCGGGCTTTGATGCGCCGGCGTGACGATGGCGGCCCTGGCGCGCGGCGCCGTGGCCACGCCGTGCGAGACCATCAGGCCTTCCCCATCGACCGCCACCGGGGCCAGTTTCATGCCGGCTTGTTTGAGCAGCTCGCCGGTGGCCGGAAAGCCGGGATCTTCCACCCACACGCCGTCGCCCGGCTGCAGCAGGGCGCGCACGATCAGCTCCAGCGTGTTGCGGTAGCCGGAAGTGATGAACACCTGCGACGGCGAGCAGTTGATGCCGCGCGATAGCTGCAGGTACGTGGCGATGGCCGCGCGCAGCTGCGCCTGGCCGGCGAAAGGCGGGTAGACCATGTCGTCGGCCTGCGTGGCGCGGATCGCGCGCGCCGCCAGCCGCGCCCATACTTTGCGAGGGAAGGCGTCCAGCGCCGGCAGGCCCATTTGGAAGGGCCGGTTCAGCGTTTCCTGCACGGGGGAGGGCGATGCGCCGGCGGGCGCGCGGCGCGCGCGCGTGGCCGGCTTCGATACCGCCGTCGCCGCGTGGTGCGCCAGCGCCGGCGTGACCACCGTGCCGGCCTGGCCGCGCGTTTCGACGTAGCCTTCGGCGGCCAGCAGCGAGTAGGCGGCTTCCACCGTGCCGCGCGCAAGTCCCAATTCCAGCGCCAATGCGCGGGCCGACGGGATGCGGGCGTCCGGCAGCAGCAGGCCGTCGGCGATGGCGCTGCGGAAGCGGGTGTAAATCTGCCGGTAAAGCGGTTCGGCGGCGGCGTTGTCGAGCTGGAGGAAGTCGGGCTTGGTTTTCATGGCCTAGTCGGGATGTCATTTTATGGCTCTGGAGATTATGCCATTGCAGCCATAAGATGGTGTTTTAAAAGGAGCGACCATGCACGATAAACTGAAGGATGTGGAAACGGCCGAGCAGCTGCGCGCCTGCTACCCGGTGATGAAGGAACTGCGCCCGCACCTGCAAACCGAAGAAGAATTCGTCACGCGCGTGACGCGCATGAACGAGCAGGGCTACCGCATCCTGGCCGCCTGGGAGGATGGCGAAGTGGTGGCGCTGGCCGGCTACCGCGTGGAAGAGAATCTGGTGTACGGCAAATTCCTGTACGTGGACGACCTGGTGGCAGGCGAAAAGACGCGCGGCCAGGGCTGGGGCGCGCGGTTGCTGGAGCACCTGACCGTCTACGCGGAGCAGGCGGCATGCGCCAAGCTGGTACTCGACACCGGAATGGCTAACGCGCTGGCGCAGCGCTTCTACTTCCGCCAGGGCCTGCTGACGGGCGCCATGCGCTTCGGTAAATTCCTGAAAGCGGGTGCGGCATGAAGATCCTGCACATCACCTGTAGCCCGCGCGGACAGCAATCGGTGAGCTATCGCCTGTCCCAGCGCGTGATGGACCGGCTGTTGTCGCAGCACCCTGCCGCGCAGATCGTCACGCGCGATCTGTGGGCCGAGCCGCTGCCGCATGTCGACGGCGAGTATGCGGGCGCATTGGGCGGCACGCGGGATGGCGCGAGGGCGGCCACTGGGCGCGCGATGTCGTCGCTGGCGCTATCGGAGCGCCTGATCGCCGAACTGCGCGACGCCGATTGCGTGATCATCGCCACGCCGATGCACAACTTCACGGTGCCATCGGCGCTGAAGGCCTGGCTGGACCACGTGGTGCGCATCGGCGTCACCTTCAACGCCACGCCGGAGGGCAAGATCGGCACGCTGGCGGACCGTCCGGTGTACATCGCCGTCAGCTCCGGCGGCCACCGCACCGGTGAGCGCGCCCGCCAGCCCGACTTCCTCGAACCCTATCTGCGCGCCATCCTGCCGACGATAGGCCTGAAGAACCTGAGCTTCTTCTCCGTTGAAGCCACCGTCGCCGGCCCGGAAGCGACAACGGCCGCTTTCGCGGCCGTCGAGCGGGAACTGGACGACTGCGTCGCTTAGATCCGGCGCACCACCACGCAGCCGATCGAGTAACCGGCGCCGAAGGAGCAGATCACGCCCAGCTGGCCGGGCGCCATGTCGTCCGAATGCTTGTGGAAGGCGATCACCGAACCGGCCGACGAGGTGTTGGCGTAGGTGTCGAGGATCACCGGCGCTTCGCCCGGCTCGGCGTCGCGGCCCAGCACCATGCGGCTGATCAGCAGGTTCATGTTCAGGTTGGCCTGGTGCAGCCAGTAGCGGCTTACCTGCGGCACTTCCAGGCCGGCGCCGGCGATGGTGGTCTTGATCATTTCGGCGGCCATCGGGCACACGTCCTTGAACACCTTGCGGCCCTGCTGGCGGAACAGCTTGTCCGGCTGGCCGATGCCGGCTTCGTCGAAGCGGTTCAGGAAGCCGAAGTTGTTGCGGATGTTGTTGGAGAAGCTGGTTTTGAGCTTGGTCTCGACGATTTCCCAGCGGTGCGAGCCCTTGGCCGTGTCGGCCGCCTCGATCACCATCGCCGTGCAGGCGTCGCCGAAGATGAAGTGGCTGTCGCGGTCGCGCCAGTTCAGGTGGCCGCTGGTGATTTCAGGATTGAGCACCAGCACCGCGCGCGCCTGGCCGCTCTGCACCGCCGCCACCGCCTGCTGGATGCCGAAGGTGGCCGACGAGCAGGCCACGTTCATGTCGAAGCCGTAGCCTTCGATGCCCAGCGCGCCTTGCACTTCCACCGCCATCGCCGGATAGCCGCGCTGCATATTCGAGCAGGCCACCAGCACCATGTCGATGTCGGCCGGCACGCGGCCGGCGCGGTCCAGCGCCTGGCGCGCCGCCGCCACGCAGATTTCCGCCTGCAGCGACAGTTCCTCGTCGGCGCGCTCGGGGATGCGCGACACCATGCGTTGCGGGTCCAGGATGCCGGTCTTTTCCATCACGTAGCGCGATTTGATGCCCGACGCCTTCTCGATGAAGGCCACGCTGGACAGTTCCAGGGCGGTGACGCTGCCGTCCGCGATGGCGGCGGCGTTGTCGGCGTTGAACTGTTCGGCGTAGGCATTGAAGCACTCCACCAGCTCTTCGTTGGAGATCGACTGGGCTGGCGTAAAGAGACCGGTACCGCTGATGACCGCTTGTTTCATGTTTAAACTTTCAAATTAAGCAATGGCTCATGCCAATAATGAGGCAAATTCTACACAATGACTGCATGTTAGGCGAAAATAAAAGCGGCGCCCTTGAGGCGCCGCTGAGTTCGCTACAACAAATCCGGGGTCAGGTCCCCCATTACAGCATGAGCCCGGCTGTTTAGCCGGGCTCATGCTGTAATGG
>NZ_JAQQPR010000060.1:0-6613 GCF_036688705.1 Duganella sp. S19_KUP01_CR8
CCGGCGCCCATGCGCCGGGCGCGCCGGGCGCAGCCCCCGCCCTGCCGGGCGCCGCCGCCCAGCCGGGCATGCCGGTGGTGCCGCTGCTGGAAAACTACGATCTGCCGCCGCCAGGCTCGGCGGTCGACGTCATGGTCGACCACCTGAAAGTACTGGCCGCCAAAGAACCGGAACGTGTCGCCGAAGTCGTCAAACAATGGATGCAGAAAAATGGCCGAACTCAATAACCCCGACGAAGAAGACTACGGCAACGCCGTCCGCAACGCCCAGCTGTCGCCGGTCGAGCAAGCCGCGATCGTGCTGCTGAGCATAGGCGAGGAGCCGGCCGCGGCCGTGCTGCGCTGCCTGTCGCGCGAGGAATTGCTGGAAGTGACCCAGGTGATGTCGCGCATGAGCGGCATCAAGGTCGAGTCCGTCAAGACCGCGATGCAGACCTTCTTCGACGACTACCGCCAGCAGTCCGGCGTGCACGGCGCGTCGCGCAGCTACCTGAAGCGCTCGCTGGACCTGGCGCTCGGCGGCGACCTCGCCAATACCGTACTCAACAACATCTACGGCGACGAACTGCGGCCCAAGATGGCGCGCCTGCAATGGGCCTCGCCCAAGTGGCTGGCCGAATACATCTCCAACGAGCACGTGCAGATGCAGGCGGTGTTCCTGGCCTTCCTGCCGGCCGCGCTGGCCGGCCAGATCATCGACGCGCTGCCGGCCGACGGCCGCGACCTGGTGCTGCTGAACCTGGCCCGCCTGGAAGAGATCGACCGCGACCTGCTGGTCGAGCTCGACGAGCTGGTGGTGCGCTGCCTGTCCTCCTTCGATTCGCAGAGCACCAGCGTGGAAGGGATACGCCAGGCCGCCGAGATCCTCAACCGCCTGCCGAGCAACCGCGCGCAGATGGTCGAGCTGCTGCGCGCGCACGACCCGGAGGTGGTGTCCAAGATCGAGCTGTCGATGTACGACTTCTTCATCCTCGGCAACCAGTCCGAGGTGGCGATCACCCGCATCATCGAGGAAGTGCCGCTGGAGCAATGGGCGATCGCGCTCAAGGGCGCCGAAGTGTCGATCCGCGACGCCATCCTCAAGACCATGCCGAAACGCCAGGCCCAGGCCTTCGAGGACATGATGCGGCGCGCCGGCCCGATGCCGCTGTCGCGCATCGAGCAAACCCGCCAGGAAATCATGGCCACCGTCAAGGCGCTGGCCGACGTCGGAGAAATCGAGATCCAGCTGTTCGCCGAGCAGGTGGTCGAATGAAGTCGTTCCGCGCTTACCGTTTTCCGCCGCTGGCGCAGTTCACCAACCTGGCGCACCAGCGCGCCGTGGCGCACAGCCACAGCCAGAGCGGCGACGGCGGCGCCCAGTGGGCCGCCTCGGTCAGCGAAGGCTTCGAGCAGGGCCAGCGCGACGGTTACGAGATCGGCCTGGCGCGCGGCCAGGAAGACGGCTTCGAGGCCGGCCGCAGCTCGGGCCAGGAACAGGGCCGCGAGGAAGGCCGCCACGAAACCCTGGTGGCCTACGACCAGATGGCCCGTCCGGTGGACGCCATGCTGAAAAGCCTGAAGAAACTGCGCTCCGACTACCGCGCCGCCCAGCGCAAGGAAGTGGTCGACCTGGTGGCCAAGGTGGCGCGCCAGGTGATCCGCGCCGAACTGGCCCTGCAGCCGGTGCAGCTGATGGCCCTGGTCGAGGAAACGCTGGCGTCGATGCCGCCCACCCGCGAGGAAATCGACGTCTTCCTGAACCCGGAAGAACTCAAGCGCATCGCCGAGCTGGACCCGAAACGTTCCAAGCGTTGGAACCTGATCCCGGACGCCCGCCTCGACGCCGGCGAATGCCGCATCAAGGCTGGCGATAATGAAGTTGATGCCGGATGTCATCAACGTCTTGCGGCTGTCATGGAACAGGTCGATAATCAACTTCAAGCTGCCGACGGCGGCGATGAACCGGAGATCGAAGAGTGATCGCTGACGCCTTACGCAATCTCGAACTGGGTTCCGTGCCCATGGCGACCCCGACCGGTCGCCTGGTGGGGGCGTCCGGTTTGCTGCTTGAGGCGGTAGGATGTCCTTTGCACACCGGCCAGCGTTGCCAGATTGAGACAGTCAACGGCGAGTGGCTGGACGCGCAAGTGGTCGGCTTCCGCGACAAGCTGTCGTTCCTGATGCCGTTCAAGAAGGCCATCGGCCTGACCACCGGCGCCCGCGTGCTGCCCTCGGCCGAAAAAGTCAGCCTGCAGATCGGCTCCGGCTGGCTGGGCCGCATGGTCAACGGCCTGGGCGAGCCGATCGACGGCCTCGGCAAGCTGTCCGGCGACTTCCCGCTCGAACCGCTGCCGCCGCGCATCCATCCGCTGAAGAAAAAACCGGTCACCGAGGCCTTGGACGTGGGCGTGCGCGCCATCAACGCCATGTTAACCCTGGGCAAGGGCCAGCGGGTCGGCCTGATGGCAGGCTCCGGCGTCGGCAAGTCCGTGCTGCTGGGCCTGATGACCCGGCAGACCGTGGCCGACGTGGTGGTGGTCGGCCTGATCGGCGAGCGCTCGCGCGAGGTACGCGAATTCGTCGACATGTCGCTCGGCAAGGAAGGCCTGGCCAAGGCGGTGCTGGTGATCGCGCCGGCCGACGAAAGCCCGCTGATGCGCATCATGGCCACCGAACTGTGCCACTCGATCGCCGCCCACTACCGCGACCAGGGCAAGAACGTGCTGCTGCTGGTCGATTCGCTGACCCGCTATGCGATGGCGCTGCGCGAGGTGGCGCTGGCGCTGGGCGAGCCGCCGGCCACCAAGGGCTATCCGCCGTCGGTGTTCTCGGCGTTGCCGCAGCTGATCGAATCGGCCGGCAACGGCGAAAACCAGAACGGCAGCATGAGCGCGATCTACACCGTGCTGGCCGAGGGCGACGACCAGCAGGACCCGGTGGTCGACACCGCGCGCGCCGTGCTCGACGGCCATATCGTCATGACCCGCGAGCTGGCCGACCGCGGCCACTATCCGGCGATCGACATCGCCTCCTCGATCAGCCGCTGCATGAGCCAGGTCATCACCCACGAACACCTGATGGCGGCCCGCGCGCTCAAGGCCAGCATGGCGCGCCACGACCGCGTGCGCGACCTGATCCCGCTGGGCGCCTATGTGCCGGGCGCCGATCCGGTCACCGACAAGGCGGTGCAGCTGCACCCCAGGGTCGAGGATTTCCTGTGCCAGGGTACCAAGGAAGAGGCGCCCTTCGCGCCGTGCATCCACCAACTTGAAAAGCTGATGACATGAGCCACCACAACATCCGCAACCTGACCACGCTGGTGGCCCTGCGCAACACCGAGGTGGAGCGCCTGCAGACCGAGCTGGCGGAAAAGGAAAGCTTGCGGGAACGGTATCAGAAAAACCTGGAGCGCCTGACCGGGCTCTACACCAACAGCGGCCCCAGCGGCAATCTGCACCCCGCGCTGGCCGGCAACTGCGGCGACTACAAGCAGGCCGTGATGCAGATGGCCGACAGCCACCGGCTCGACCTGCACATGCACGAGGCCGACATGGCGCTGTCGCAACAGCAGCTCAACGCGGCCTGGGCCAAGCGCGAGGTGCTGGGCAAGGTGCTGGTCAAGCAGCAGAAGGTGGTGCTGGCGCAGCAAAATGTGCAGGAACGCAAGCAACATGATGAAATAGCAACTCAACTATGGATGCGCGGCCAGAAATAAGCGCGCGCCACAGCGCGGGCCGAAAAAATAGTTAAGAATATTTTCATAGGGAAACGATTAAGGTCGCCTTATATCAGGGTACACTTCAATCATCCTTTCCAGGAGCAACGATCATGGCAGTCATCAGCAGTCCCGTCTACGACCCGCAAACCACGGCCGAGAAACTGGCGAACGCGTATGTCGCGCCGACCAAGTCCATCCTGGATAGCCGGGCCAGCAAGGCCACCGCCACCGTCACCGCGCTGGGCACGCTGGGCAGCGCGCTGAGCGCCTTCCAGTCCGCGCTGCAAGGGCTGACCACCGCCACCAGCGGCGTCGCCGCCAACGCCGCCACCAGCAGCAACACCGCGATCGCCACCGGCACCGCCACCGCCACCGCCGTGGCCGGCACCTACTCGTTCTACGTCGAGCAGCTGGCCACCGCCGGCCAGGTGTCGTACAACGTCAACAACAGCGCCGCCACCAGCGCCGGCTCGCTGAAGGTGATGCTGGCCGACGGCTCCAACTTCCAGATCGACCTGGCCAACGCCGACAGCAATATGGACGGCAGCCTGTCGGCCAAGGAAATCGCCGCCGCCATCAATGTCGCCGCCAGCAACAATTCGCGCGTCACCGCCTCCACCCTGACGGTCAACGGCCAGCCCAAGCTGGTGCTGACCGCCACCCAGACCGGCGCCGCCAACGCCGTCGCCTCGCTCGACGTCAGCGCCCTGGGCGACGCCGGCCTGCAGTCGGACCTGTCGACGCAAAAGGTCGAGACCATCGCCAAGGACGCCATCGTCTGGATGGGCGACCAGGGCACCGGCACCCAGGTCACCCAGGCCTCCAACACCTTCAGCACCATCGACAACGTCAAGTTCACCGTCAAGCAGGCGCAGCTGGCCGGCGCGACGCCGGTGCAGCTGACCGTGGGACCCGACAGCAGCGCCACCACCGCCAACGTGCAGAGCTTTGTGGACGCCTACAACAAGCTGCTGGGCGTGTTCAAGACCGTGACCGCGCCGGGCAACCACGCCGCCACCTCGTCCACCGACAGCACGCCGCTGTCGGACGACGCCGCGCTGTACAACGATTCCGGCGTGGCCGCGCTGCGCGCCACCTTGGGCGCGACGCTGCGCAACGCCACCGGCGGCCGTTCGCTGATCAGCTTTGGCATCACCGCCGCCCGCGACGGCTCGCTGACGCTGGACAGCACCCGCCTGCAGAAAACCATCGCCGCCGACCCGGGCAAGATCGACACCCTGTTCGGCCGCGCCGGCCTGGGCGTCGACAGCGGCGTGCTGGGCTCGATGAACAAGCTGGTGACCACCTGGACCAATTCCGCCACCGGCCTGATCGGCGGACGCAAGACCGCCATCACCCGCGTGCAGGACGACATCGCCAAGCGCCAGGTCGCCGTGCAGAGCCAGTTCGACAACGCCTACAAACGCTATCTGGCGCAGTTCAGCGCGCTGCAACAGCTGCAGGCGTCGATGACCAGCACCTCGAATATGTTCACGGCGATGTTCTCCTCCAGCAGCGACAATTAAGTTAACGAATCACAACCAGTACGGTGAACACCATGTTGAACCACGAAGCCTACAGCAGTTACCACTCCACCAATCTGGACGCCCAGGTCACCCGGGCGTCGCCGATCGAACTGGTGCTGGTGCTGACCGACGGCTTGCTCGAAGAGCTGGCGCGCGCGCGCGGCCACATCGTCGGCAAGCGCTACGAGCTCAAGGCCAACAGCCTGAACAAGTGCACCGACATCATCAACGGCCTGGCCAGCTCGCTGGACTTCGACAACGGCGGCGAAGTGGTGGAAAACCTCGGCCGCCTGTACGACTACTGCGCCGGCCGCCTGTACACCGCCGGCGTCAGCCTGGACCCGACCATCATCGACGAGGTGACGACCTTGCTGACCACCATTAAAAAGGGCTGGCTGGGCGTACAGGCCAAAAATGGATAGGCAACGCGCGCTGCTGCAAATGGCGCAAAAGATGAGCGCCGCGGTCGCCGCCCAGGACTGGAAGATGCTGGCGGCGATGAACACCCTGATGACCACCGCCCTGCCGCAGATGGCGGCCCAGGGCCAGTGGAGCAGCAGCGAACGGGCCGCGCTGGCGGCCCTGCGTCAGATACACGAACAAGCAGTGCGCGCATGCGACACCGCCGCCGGGGACCTCGAACGGCGGCTGCATGAAATGCAGGCCAACAAAGAAGGCTGGCTGGCCTATGCGCTAGACAGCGAACAGTTAGCAACCGGAATCCAAGCATGACCATGACACTCTCCAGCGCCACCGCCGCGGCCAAAGCCGCCAAAGCCGAACTGACCGCTCCGGTCGCCCCCAATCACGGCCTCGACAGCATGCCGACCCGGTCGCAGCAGCCTAACGCCGGCTACAACGGCAGCCGGGTGCCGCCCAAGTCCGCGCCGCTGACCGGCGCCATCAAGAATACGCCGGCCGGCAATTCGCCCAAGCAGAATGCGGCGCCGCGCAGCGCCACGCCGGCCAGCCAGAACGACCCGGTCAGCTATCCGGGCCGCGACCAGGCCGAGCCGGCCACCGACGAAGCCCAGTCCGGCGCGCCGCTGTTTGCCCAGTTGCTGCAACTGGGCGACCCGCTGGCGCTCGACCCGCAAGCCGCCGCGACCGACAGCGGCGCCGACGGTGCCGCCGACGCCGAGGCGGCCGATGCCGCCGCGGCCGCCACCGTGACCGCCGCCTCCGCCAACGCCGCCGCCCTGGTGCCGGCCATGTTCAGCGCGCTGCAGGCCAATGCCGCGCAGCAGGCCGCGGGCGCCGATAGCGCCCCCGCGGCGCGCAGCGACGCGGTCGGCGCCACCTCGACGCTGAACAGCGCCGTCACCCGTTTGAACCTGTCGGCCGCCGGCGTCGCCGTCACCGCCGCCGCGCCTGCCCCGGCCCCGGTC
>NZ_JAQQPR010000061.1:0-6285 GCF_036688705.1 Duganella sp. S19_KUP01_CR8
GGCCGGGCCGGCGTCGCGCTGGCGGTCGAGCGCGCTGCGCTCGGCCGGCGTGGCGAACAAACGGCCCAGCGCCGCCTGCTGGGCGCAAGCCGGCGCGGCGGCCGTGGCCAGCAGGGCCAGCAGAATCAGGCGCACTGCGCGCGGAGGCAGGCTGGCCATGCTCATCCCGCGCCTTTCTTGAACGCGGCGGCCGGCGCCAGCGTCAGCCAGTTGAGCTTGCAGTCGGCGCCCATGGTCGGCGTGTTCGGCAGGTTCTGCACGCTGCCGATGCGCTTGAGCGTGCATTCCTGCACCGCGTAATAGCTGCTCTGGCGCAGGTCGTCGAGGAAGTCGAACAGGTCGCCCTCATGCAGCAGTTCCATGCGCAGGTTCATGCGGCTGCCGCGCAGCACATAGTCGCCCAGCGGCAGCGGCGCGTCCAGCTTGATCGCCTGTTGCGGCTCGATCTCGTAGCTCAGCGGCGGCAGCTTGCGGCGTGCCTGGATCTGGCGGATCTGCTCGACCCAGTCGAGGCGGTTTTCGTCGCCGATCAGGCCGCGGCTGCGCAGCATGGCGAACTGCGGCTGGTAGGCGCGGATCTCGCGCTTTTCCGTCTCCACCTGGGCGTAGCGCTGGCGCGCGGCGTCGCGCGTCTGCTGCGCCTGGGCGCGTTGTTCCTCGGCCTGTTTGACATACCAGCTGCTGACGAACACGGTGAGCACGCCGATGCTCAGCGCGCCGGCCGCCATCACCACGGCCAGCCGGATCAGCGCGAACTCGCGCAGCCAGTACGGCAGCGGCTTGGCGGCGCGCGCCGGCTTCTTG
Source organism: Duganella sp. S19_KUP01_CR8 (assembly GCF_036688705.1). Classification (NCBI taxonomy): domain Bacteria; kingdom Pseudomonadati; phylum Pseudomonadota; class Betaproteobacteria; order Burkholderiales; family Oxalobacteraceae; genus Duganella; species Duganella sp. S19_KUP01_CR8. The sequence continues at coordinate 805 of NZ_JAQQPR010000061.1, forward strand.
CTGAAAGGGGCGGGGGAGGCGTTCATGGCTGCCATATCAGGTTGAGGATGAAGCGGGCCTTGGTCTCGACGCCGCCGGTGGCGCCGGCGCCGGCCTTGCCGCTGAGTTTGACGCTCGAGCGGGTGTCGACCGGCTGCTGCACGATCTCCACCGTCATGCGCGGCTGGCGCGCCAGTTCCTGGGTGAAGGCGTTCATGCTGTCGACCACTTCGCGGTAATTTTCCGGCGGCACCATGATCTCCGCCTCCAGCCGCAGCGCCTGCGGCACCTTGGCCGGCAGCCCCAGCATCAGCGACGAGATCGGCTCCATCACCGTGCCCGAGGTGCTGGCCATGAAGCCGGCGGCGACCGGCTCGGCCGGCGTGGCCGGCGGCGTGATCTTCCAGTCCAGCTGCAGCAGGCGGATTTGCGGCACCCTGTCGAGCGCCGTGCTCAGCTGCGACATCAGGGGCAGCGGCTGCGGCCCCTGGCGCACCAGCAGCTGCGCCACGGTGACGGCGGCCTTCATATTGGTGGTCTTGTCGATCGCCGGCGTCATGGCCGACAGCGCGGCGCGGTAGCGCTGGTCGTACTGCTTGCCTTCCGCATACATGGCGGAGATGGCCGAGGTGGCGTCGACATAGCGCCAGACGTTGATGCCCAGCCAGGCCAGCGTGCCGGCCGCCAGCACCGCGCTGGCGCCGAACAGGGCCAGGCGCGCGCGCCACAGCTGGAAGTAGCGGCGCGCCTCGCCCAGCGAGTACTGGCTGGCCGGGCGTTCGCGGCCCAGCAAGGTCAACAATAGGGCATCGGCCAATTCGGCGGCCGGCGCCGGCGTCTGCGGCAGGCCGGTGCGGCGGGCGGCGTTCTCCATGTCGATGAAATGGTAGGCGGTTTCCGGACCGTCCTGGCATTGCGGCTCCAGCCGGTCGAGCGTGGTGTCCGGCGCCACGATCACGGTGTGCAGCACTTCGCCGCGGCCGATCAGGCGGGTGCTGGTCAGGAACTGCTGGGTCTTGGCGGTTTCGCGGGCGACGTCGACCGGGGCGCCGTCGCGGTCCACGGCCAGGGTCAGGCGCGAGAATTTCAGCTGGCCGTCGAGGAAGTAGCTCTGGCGCAGGCCGGCCGATTGCTGCGTCACCAGCAGCAGGCGCTGGTTCGCCAGGCCCAGCTTGCGCACCAGCGAGGAGCTCATCAGCGTGCTCGAGTACAGGCCCGCCAGCGGCGTGCGCAGCAGCTCCAGCGCCTCGATCCACGGCTGCACCAGCAGCGGGTTGGTCAGCGCGCTGAGCAGGGCGATATCGTCCTGCCGGCCGCCCGCCTCCCGGCCCTGCACCTGCACATAGCGGTAGGGCGTTTCGCGGTATTGCTGCAGCAGGCGGCGCGCCAGCAGGCGGCGGCCGGAGCGGCCCGTCACGTGCGGCAAGGTGATGCGCTGGAAGTCTTCCTCGATCAGGTCGACCAGCAGGTAGACCGGGCCGTAGGGCTGGGCGTCCAGGTAGTCCATGAAGGCGTCGACGCCGGCGCGGTCGTTGCCGAAGCGGACGGCGTCGCCGAGCCGCCCCTGGTGCCACGGATAGGCCCACACATGTTCGCTGCTGAGATAGAGTAAATGGCTGTGCAACACGGCGGCCTCAGGGTCGAATCTTGGAGATGGTGTCGTAAATCGGCCCCAGCACGGACAGCATGATCCAGCCCAGCAGCAGGCCCAGCACCACGGTCATGGCCGGTTCTATCATCGCTTGCACCTTCTCGATCATCTCCTTGACTTCGCGGTTGTAGAAATAGCTGACGTTGCGCAGCGCGCCGTCGAGCGCGCCGGTGGCCTCGCCCACCTTGAGCATGCGGATCACCAGCGGCGGGAAGATGCCGGTGTTCTGGAACGCCGCCGTCACGCTCTGGCCTTCGGAGATCAGCTGGGCCGCGCGGCGCAGGCCGGCCGCCACCATGCGGTTGCCGACGATGCCCTCGGACAGGCGGATGCATTCGAGGATGGTGATGCCGGCGCCGTACATCAGCGCGAAGAAGGTGGCGAAGCGGGCCAGGATGATCTTGTGCTGCACCGGGCCTATCATCCAGATGCGCAGCTTGAAGGCGTCGAAGCGGTAGCGCGCCTGCTCGCTGCGCGCCAGCCAGGCGCGGCCGCCGAAGAAGCCGGCCACCGGCAGCGCCAGCAGCACGTACCAGTAGTTGATGAAGATGTCGGAGACGAAGATCAGCGCCTTGGTGTGGAACGGCAGCTCGTTGCCCATGTTCTTGATGAAGGCGGTCAGCTGCGGCACCAGGTAGATCATCAGGAAGGCCACCACGCCGAGGATGACGACGCCGACGAACAGCGGCTTCATGATGATCTTGCGCGATTGCGAGGCCAGCTCGTCCTGCCACTTCAGGCTGTCCGACAGGTTCAGGAACACCTCGGCGATCTTGCCGGTGCGCTCGCCGGCCGTGATCAGGCTGGTGAAGGTCTTGTCGAACACGTCGGGGTAGGCGTCCAGCGCGGCCGACAGCTGCAGGCCGCCCTCGATGTTCTCGATCAGGTCGGTGATGATTTCGCGGAAGCGCGGATGGTCCATGCTGTCGCGCAGGTCGTTCAGGCCGTCGAGGATGGGCACGCCGGCGCCGGTCAGCTGCTCCATCTGGAAGCAGAAGTTGATCAAGTCCTTGCGGGTGATGTCGCGCCGGCCGATGGCGGCCAGCTTCTGGCGCGACACCTGGCAGTCGATCAGGTCCAGCTCCATGCGGTGCAGGCGCAGCTCCAGGTCGGGCTCGTTGAGCGCGTCCATATTCCCCAGCGTCAGCTGGCCGCTGGGGTCCATCGCGCGGTAGAGGTATTGGGGCATCAGCTCAACCTGTCCGTCAGATCGACCACGCGCGAGATTTCCTCCAGCGTGGTCACGCCTTCCAGCACGCGGCGCAGGCCGTCGTCCACCAGCGAGCGCACGCCGGCGGCGGCGGTGGCGTTCTTCAGCTCGCGCGAGGAGGCGCGCCGCGCCACCATTTCATCGAGCTGCGGCGTCATCTTCAGCAGCTCCATGATGGCCAGCCGGCCCTTGTAGCCCTGGTGGCCGCAGCGCTCGCAGCCGACCGCGCGGTACAAGGTGCAGGGCGCGGCGTGCTCGTCTTGCGATAGATCCAGCAGGCGGCGTTCCAGCTCCTCGGCCGGATAGGCGACGCGGCAGTGCGGGCACAGCCGGCGCACCAGGCGCTGGGCGATGATGCCGATGATGTTGCCGGCCATGATGTCGGCCACCACGCCGATGTCGAGCAGGCGCGAGATCGAGCCGATCGCCGAATTGGTGTGCAAGGTCGAATACACCTGGTGGCCGGTCATCGCCGCCGAGAACGCCATCTCGGCGGTCTCGCGGTCGCGGATCTCGCCCACCAGAATGATGTCCGGATCCTGCCGCATCATCGAACGGATGCCGTCGGCAAAGCCCATCTTGGCCGCTTCGTTGACGGCGGTCTGGCGTATCATGTTCATCGGGTATTCGACCGGGTCCTCCAGCGTCATGATGTTGACGCTCTCGGTGTTGATGTGGTTGAGGATCGAATACAAGGTGGTGGTCTTGCCGGAGCCGGTCGGGCCGGTCACCAGGATCACGCCGTCGGGACGGGCGATCATCAGCTTCAGCAGGTTGAGCTCGTTTTCCTCCAGGCCCAGGCCGTCCAGCGGCACGATGCCTTTCTGCCGGTCCAGCACGCGCAGCACGAAGTTCTCGCCGTGGGTGGTGGCTTGCGCCGAGGCGCGGAAATCGATCTGGCGGCCGGAGAACTTGATCGAGATGCGGCCGTCCTGCGGCGCGCGGGTCTCGGCGATGTTCATGCCGCTCATCACCTTCAGGCGCACCGCCATCGCCGGCCAGTAGGATTTGTGCAGGCTGCGGATCTGGCGCAGGATGCCGTCGATGCGGTAGCGGATGCGCAGGAACGATTGCTCCGGCTCGAAGTGCAAATCGGAGGCGCTGTTCTGCACCGCGTCCGCCAGGATGGCGTCGATCAGGCGCACCACCGGCTGGCTGTACTCGTCCGAGGTGCTGCCCAGGCTGGCGTAATTGACTTCGCCGGTTTCGATCTCGTGCAGGATGCCATCAATGGATAACTCGAAGCCGTAGTACTGGTCGATGGCGCGCTGGATGTCGGACTCGTTCACCAGCAGCGGGCTGATGGTGATGCCCTTGACCAGCATGGCGCTGATCTGGTCCAGCGCGACGATGTTGCTGGTGTCCGACATGGCCAGGATCAGGTTGTCGGTGGCGCGCTCGTAGACGATGGGGAACACGTGGTAGCGCTTGGCGACGTCCTTGGGGATCAGCTTGAGGGCGATCGCGTCCACCACCAGGCTGGTCAGGTCGGCGCTCTGCTGGTTGAGGTTTTCCGACAGCGCCATGCGCACCGTGGCCTCGGTCACGAAGCCCAGCGTGATCAGCAGCTTCCCCAGCGGTTCGGTGCTGCGCTTTTGCTCGATCAGCGCGATGCGCAGCTGGTCTTCGCTGATCACGCCTTTCTGGATCAGCAGCTTGCCGAGCGGGAGTTTGACTTGTTCTGCCATGGATCTCTTAGGGTAGTCGCGCAGGTGCGCTCAGTTCTTGCATGCGGGCGCGCAGGGCGTTGCGGTCGAACGCGGCGGCGTGGTCCTGCGCCAGCGCCAGCGCGCGCTGGTAGTACTTCAGGGCCAGCTTGCCCTGGTTCAGGCGGTCCAGGCCGACGGCCAGGTTGTAGGCGTAGTCGGCGTTGTCCGGCACGGCGGTGTAGGCGCGGAAGTAGGACTGCTGCGCTTCCGGCCAGCGGCCCTGCTGCGATTGCAGGTTGCCCAGCGCGAACAGCACCGGGCCGGCGTCCGGGTTGGCGCCGAGGATGTTGCGCAACCGGGTCTCGCTCTGGGCGGTGTCGCCCTGGCGCACGCCGACCAGGCCGGCGACGGCGGTGGCGTCGTTCGGGTCCAGTTCGAGCAGGCGCAGGTAGTAGCCGGCGGCCTGTTCGCCCTGGCCTTTGCGGCCGGCCAGCGTGGCCAGGCCGAGCAGGGCGTCGCGGCTGGTCGGGGCGTCGCGCAGCGCGGCTTCGTATTGTTGCTGGGCTTGCGTCAGGTCGCCGCGGTTGAGGGCCTGGTAGCCGTTCTCCAGCGCCGGCGCCAGCACCGGCTGCTGGCTGGCGCGGGCCACCCGGATGTCGCTGTTGTCCGGCGCGGCGATCGGCGGCAGCTGGTCCTGGCGCGGCGCGCTCAGTTGCGCCAGCTGTTGCTGCATCATTTGCTGCGAGGCGATCAGCGCCTGTTCGGTGGCGTTCAGGCGGCGTTCCAGCTCGTCAGTGCCGGCGCGGGCGGCGGCGGGCGGCGCGATCGGCGCGCCGTCCATCAGCAGCGGATCGGTTGCGGCGCCGGGCGCCACGGCGACCTTGACCGAGGTGGCGCCGGTGGCGCCGATCGGCGGCATCGGCACCGGCGGCAGGCGCGAACCGGCGCCCGGCGCGGCGATCGCCTGCCAATAGTAGTAGCCCATGCCGCCG
>NZ_JAQQPR010000062.1:0-5175 GCF_036688705.1 Duganella sp. S19_KUP01_CR8
CAGGACCGTGAAACAACTTTGCGCCGATGATAGTGCTGCAACCAGTGTGAAAGTAGGTTATCGTCAGGCTAGTTATAAGAAGAAGCCCCTTCTGGTGATCCAGTCGGGGCTTTTTTGCGTTCGGAGATATACTCTCGACATGAACGAACACACTGCGAGAGACGTTGTGCTGGTGCGTGCCATCGAGACCGCCGACCAGAATAAAGAAATTCTCAGCGACGACGATCGCATGTACGCCAGCCGCAGCGCGCGCGAACTCGCGCAATGGCAAGCTTCCGGCAAGCAGGCCGAAGCAACGGTCGATGATTTCCTGCAGCAGCGCTCAGAACAAATCCTGAAACGCCTCGTTGAACGCACCCCCGCGTTTGCCGCCATCGTCAAACAGCGCAGCAGCTGGAAGGCATTCTCCTTTTCTCTGCCCATCATCGCGCTGCTGCTTGGCGCCGGCCTCGACCGCATCACCGATCCGCACCGCGTCGACTTGCTGTCGGCGCCGTTGTTGCTGATCATCGCGTGGAATCTGCTGGTGTATCTGTGCATGCTCGGCTGGTTGTTGATGCCTGCGCGCCGGCCGGCCTGGCCGATCTCGCGGCTGACGCCCAAGCCTGGCTTGCCACGCAAATTGCCGCAAGTGCTGTCGTCGGCCGTGCTGAGTTTTTCGGCCGAATGGATGCGACTGAGCGCGAAGCTCACCGCTGCGCGCCTGAGCCGCACCATCCATCTGAGCGCCGCAATGTTTGCGCTGGGCGCACTCGTGTCCTTGTATGCGCGCGGCCTCTGGTCGCAATATGCGGCCGGTTGGGAAAGCACCTTCCTCGACGCCAGCCAGGTGCATGCCCTGTTGTCGATACTGTTTGCGCCAGCGGTCACCCTATTTCATCTTCCGGATTTCTCGCTTGCCGAGGTTGCCGCGCTGCGCTTCCCGCAAACCACCGCGGCCGAAGGCGGTGCGCGCTGGGTGCACTTGTACGCCGCCACCATGCTGTTGCTGGTGGTGCTGCCGCGCCTGCTATTGGCCGCGCTCGGCAGCTGGCATGCCGCGCGATGGACGCAGCGCTTTCCGCTGGATCTGGGCCAGCCATATTTTCGCAAACTGGGCGGAGGTTTCGGCATCGCTGCCGGCGGCACGCTGCGTGTGCTGCCCTACAGTTTTACCGTTGACGAAGCACGCCACAAAAGCCTGGCGCAAATCGCCGTCACGCTGTTCGGCGAGCAAGGCCGCCTGATGCTGCGGCCTCCCATTGCGTACGGCGCGGAGCCGCAATTGATCTTGCGGGACGTGGACCTGAGCGTGGACACCACGGCGGTGCTGTTCAATTTGTCGGCCACGCCGGAGAAAGAAAACCACGGTGTGCTACTCGATTATCTAGTGGCGTCCTCACCGCGCGAAGTGATCGCCTTGCTGGATGAATCCGCCTATCTCGAACGCATGGGCGAGCAGGCCGATGCCCGCACGCGTCTCGCTGAACGCACCGCGCTGTGGCAGCAATTTTGCGCCTTCCATCAAGTCAAGACCGAGGTCGTCAATCTGCTGAAGGCACATGGATAAACACTCACCCATTCAGCTTGCGCTGATCTCGCACACCAACAACGGTAAGACGACGCTGGCGCGTACGCTGATCGGCGTGGATGTTGGCGAAGTGCGCGATGCCGCGCATGTGACGACCTTCGCCGAATCGCACACGCTGCTTGAAACACGGCAGGGCGATACTTTGCAGCTGTGGGATACGCCGGGCTTCGGCGACTCGGTGCGTCTGCTGAAGCGGCTGGGACTATCGGGTAATCCGATCGGCTGGTTTCTGCGCGAAGTCATCGACCGCCATCGTGACCGCCCGTTCTGGCTGAGCCAGCAAGCGCTGCGCGCCGCCAAGGACGCGGCCGATGTTGTGCTTTACCTGGTGAACTCCGCCGAGCCGCCCGAAGACGCCGGCTACCTGCCTGCGGAAATGCAGATCCTGGCATGGCTGGGCAAGCCGGTGCTGGTGCTGCTCAATCAGATGGGGCCGCCGCGCCCGGCGCCGCAGGAGCAAGCGGAGCAGGCCCGCTGGCGCGATTATCTGCGCCAGTATCCGACGGTGCGCGAGGTGTTGGCGCTTGATGCGTTCGCGCGCTGCTGGGTTCATGAGCGGGTTTTCTACGAGGCGGTCGGCAAGCAGCTGAATGAGCAGATGCAAGCGGCGTACGCGCGCCTGCTCGCAGTCTGGGAAGCAAACAATACACAGCGCTATGACCAGGCGATGCAGTTGCTGGCCAGGCAGCTGGTGCTGGCCGCGCAGGATAGCGAGGCTATCGAAGCCAAGGCCCGGAGCGTGCTCAAGTCCGCGCTGAAAGTGGTGGGCATCGGGAAGAATGAAGAACAACAACGCCAGGATAGCGCGATGGCTGCCCTGGTCACACGCCTGAATCAGGCGACCGCGGAGATGACGCGCGAGCTGCTGATCCTGCATAAGCTTGATCCGGCAGAAGCAGTCAAGATCAACGCCCGGGTGCGCGACAATTTTGCGGTGCGCGCGCCGATCGACCAGGCGCAGGCCGGCTTGCTGGGGGCAATGATTTCCGGCGCCGCGACTGGCTTGTCGGCCGACCTGTTGTCTGGCGGCCTGAGTCTTGGTGGCGGTGCGTTGCTCGGTGGCGTAGTTGGCGCGTTGACTTTTGCTGGTGCCGCGTGGGGATTTAATTCCAGCACCGATCGCAAGCAGGCGACCATGCAATTTACCGACGCCTTCCTGCGCACGCTGGTAGTGGCCGGCGTGTTGCGCTATCTGGCGGTCGCGCATTTCGGCCGAGGCCGTGGTGGTTTTATCGAAGGTGAGTCGCCGGGATTCTGGCAGAGCGAGGTGGAGCGGACGGTCGCACTACACGATGCGGAACTACTGGCGTTGTGGCGCAGTGTGCGCGCTGACCATGCGGCTGTACCGGCTATCAGCCTGGTCCAGCCGCATGTTCAGCGCATCGCATCAGCCACGCTGGCGCGGCTGTATCCAGACATGCAGCGCTAAGCGATTCAGAACTGGTAGCGGGCGCCGAAAGAATAGACCGAAACTTCGCTCTTGCTCAGGTAGGTGCCTTCCAGGCTCAGCGAGAAGTTGCGGTTGAATGCGTAGCGCACGCCGAGGCCGACCACTGCATCGGTGTCGGTGCGGTCGCTCAAGGTGTTGCGGTTCGCTTTCATGGTTGTGCGGCCTACGCCGGCGCGGCCGAACAGGCTGAAGCTTTCGTTCAGAGGCACGGTGCCGATGGCTGCAATGCCGGAGTGCTGGTCAGGGTAGTAACCAGGTGCCGACAACGCCGCCACGATAGGGATAAAGCTCAGGCTGCGAGTATAGACTTCGAAGCCGAAGTTCGGCGTGTACTGGTAGCCGAGCCCGGCGCCAAAGGAAACGTCGTCGCCGTTGGCTGCGTACTTGGAGGAGACCGAGGTCCGGCCGCCGACGACTTCGGCATAAACGCTAGGCTCAAAGCCAGGTCCGGCGAATGACGGTGCAGCCGCCGACAGCAGCGTTGCAAGCGCCACGGCGCTGATAATGGTTTGTCGCATATTGCTCCTGATAAGAGGTGGTACTACCGGGGGCGAAGTTGACTAATTTTCAATTTCACCAGTGACCGAATAGTACCGCCATATTATTTTTAAAGCAATCTTGCCGGTTCCGCTGGCTGGACGGCCAGCAGGCGGCGCATGGCGCTGGCTTCTTCGCCGGGGCTGCGGCCGAAGAAGCGCTTGAATTCGCGGCTGAATTGCGATGGGCTTTCGTAGCCGACCTGGGCCGAGGCGGATTGCGCCGTCATGTCGCTGCGCGCCATCAAAAGCCGAGCCTGGTGCAGGCGGGCAGACTTCAGGTACTGGATCGGCGAGCAGTGGGTGACCGACTTGAAATGCACATGGAAGGCGGGCACGCTCATATTCGCTTCGGCGGCCAGCATGCCGACGTCGATGTCGGCCGAATAGTCGGCGTGGATGCGGCGCAGCGCCTTGGCGATCCGGCCGAACTGGCCTTGATTGGTCAGCGCCGCACGCATGGCGGCGCCCTGTTCCCCCATCAGCACGCGGTAGCAAATTTCACGCACGATCGCCGGGCCGAGCACGCGCGCTTCCAGCGGCGAGCTCAAGGCTTCGAGCAGGCGCAGCACGGTTTCGCTCAAGCGTTCATCCATGCGGGTGGTCATCATGCCCTTGGGCATGGCTGGCACTTCGTTGTCGGTCTGGTCGATGGCGAACATCAGGTCCGCAAGGGTGGTGCGGTCGACCCGGATCGACAGGCCCAGGAACGGTTCCTCCGGCGTGGCGTCGGTGGTGCTGGTGAAGGGCATGGGCACGGCAACCACCAGATAATGCTCGGCATCGAACTGGAGCACGTCGCCGCCAAAGTAGGCGCGCTTGCGGCCCTGGAGCACGATCGCTATGCAGGGATCCGACATGGCTGGGGTTTTGGTCGAGCTGCAATTCGAGCGGGTCAGGCGGACATCGTCGAGCGCCGACAAGGTGTAGCCCTCGTTGCGCGCCAATTGTTGATGCAGTGCGATCATGCGTTCCACGTGCGTTCCTTCTCAAATGCTGTAGTGAATAGGAATGATCCATGATTCCCGGCCTCGTCGCCACCATGCACGCACCGATCTATAGGATTAGGCAATAAGTGCATAGGCATGTGCATTCGCAGCACGGACATGGTTCCGTAAGATGCAGTCTGGTGTTACTGCCATCGAAAGGACCGCGTCATGACTGCTACTGTACAAACAATTCGTAAGGTTATCCTGATTGCCGGCGCCAGCCGGGGCTGCGGTCCGGCGACAGCCCGCCAGTTGGCGGGCGAAGGACATCATGTGGTCCTCGGCGCGCGCCGCTCCAGCAAGCTGCACGCGCTGGTCACGGAGATCCGCAGGGCCGGCGGTTCCGCCGAATGGTATGCGCTGGATGTATCCCAGCCGGAAGAAATGCGCGAGTTCCTGGCGTTTGCCGAGGACGTATATAAGCGGGTGGATGTTGTCATTAATAATGTTTGACAGAATTACTACACCCTTGCTATAGTTCGCCCCCTCGCAGAACGGCGCATGTAAATGCACTGTTGAAGTGGGGAGTTTTTTAGTGAGATGAAACCACACTAAAAAACAGGCTTGACGAGATAAACGAAACACTTCATAATCTTGCCTCTTCGCTGATGAACACAACGCTTCTTCAGC
>NZ_JAQQPR010000063.1:0-4590 GCF_036688705.1 Duganella sp. S19_KUP01_CR8
CAGGACCGTGAAACAACTCTGCGCCGATGATAGTGCTGCAACCAGTGTGAAAGTAGGTTATCGTCAGGCTAGTTATACAGAAAAGCCCACCAAGTGAACTTGGTGGGCTTTTCGCATTCCGCGGCCATTTGTTCAGCGCGGCACTGCCGTGCTTCACTATTAAAGAAGCCCCTTCCAATGATTTGGTCGGGGCTTTTTTTCGTTTGAGTTTTCGTTTGAACTCTTGTTCTCGCGCCATGGAAAATAATTAACGTGTACTATTTGGTAATTATTTCAATCGGGAGACAATTATGCAACGCCAACTACAATGGGCTTCCTTGAGCCTGATCGCCGCTTTGCTGACGGCCTGCGGCGGTTCGAATGTGGACAGTACCGCTCCGCGCACTGCGGGCATGCGCATGGGCGCCGCCGGACCGACCGCGCCACCGACCGCTTCCGCACACGCCGCGCTGGTCCAGGCGCTCTATCTGGCCTATTACGGCCGCGTCCCCGACAGTGGCGGCCAGGCTTTCTGGACCTCCGCTTTCGATACTTTCAATCTGCCTGCTACTGCGTCCGCGTTGTTCACTGCTTACGGCAGTGATGCCAACGTCAAAATGGTGCTCGATGGATTTGGCAGCAGCGCGGAAGCGTCCGACCTGTACGCCGGCACCAACGCCGAATTCGTTAATACTGTTTATATCAATTTATTTGGCCGCTACGCCGATGGCGGTGGCCAGAATTTCTGGGTTGGTGTGCTGGACAGGCAAGTGATCACTCGATCATTTGCGGCCCTGGCCATTCTCGTCGGCGCGCAAGGCGATGACCTGTCGGCCCTGTCAAAAAAGAATGAAGTGGCGACGCGCTTCCTGGCCGCGCTGACAGCTGCGGGCTTGACGGATACTTCGCCCAAAGGCGTCATTGGCGCCGACTTGCTGGCCCAGGTCAATGCCACTACCGATCTCGTAGCGTTCCAGGCTGTGATTGATGCGGCAGTGCAGTCGATTGCCCAAGACATAGCGCCGACCAGCTTGCTACGCTACACCGCCTTCCAGAACGTCTACACCGAGATCTCGACGCCAGCGCGGTACTGGTTGTCATTTGGACGCGGGACGATTCCCATCCCTAGCGGCAAGTTGGTGTTCGGCTTAGGGGAGCGCCAGATCGGCTTCGCCAAAAACTTTGGATCGAGCGGCCCTAGCGTGCTGTATGACGCACCCATCGTCGCTTCATCGACGGTTGCCGCCCAGCCTGATGGCACGTCTCCTGTGATGCTGATGCTGTGCCAGGCCACGACTGACGCTACAACCAGCGTCGTCAGCAATAAATCAACGGACTTGCTGGTGCTGAATGCGGCGCAGATGATTAGCACCGCCAAGGAGTTGGCAGGACAGACGCTGTCCACCTACCGCGAGGATTGCGGCGTCGTGACCACGCAAAACATTGTATTCGATGCAGAGGGTGCCGCAACGGTGACCGATGCAAGCGGCGTCAAAGTGTACCCGGCCGCTTCGGTGCAGGCCGCGTTGAATGGCGTGCTGGCCGGTAGCCTGACGGTCAGGGACCTCTCCTGGCGCGCCTACCGCTACACCAAGGCGGACGGCTCGGCCAAGTATGCGATCGTCAGCCGGACGATGGCGCACGCCAGCGTCCCGCCTGAGATGCCGACCGTCACCACCGCAGGTGCCACGACAGCGGCCGGAGCGCTGTCCTTGTGGTCGCAGGAATAGAGCGCGTGGCGCCGATGCTAGCGCGTCGGCGCCAGCATCGGCAGCGTCAAGGTAAACCGGGTGCCGCCGCCGGGCTCGCTAACCACGGCGATGCCGCCACCCAGGATTTCGGTGACGATGTTGTGGACAATATTCAGGCCCAGGCCGGAGCCACCCACCCCCAGCTTGGTGGTGAAGAAGGGATCGAAGATGCGCGACAGGTAGTCCTTCTTGATGCCGACGCCGTGGTCTTCAACCGATAGCGTCACCAGGCCCTGCGGTGAGAGGCTGGCCGAGATGTCGATCAGGCCTTCGCCGCGGCCTTCGTAGCCGTGCAGGATGGCGTTGTTGATCAGGTTGGAAATCACCTGTCCGATGGGGCCGGGGTAGCTTTCCATCATCAGGTCCGGCGGTATCCTTTGCTGTATCACGAATGGCGTGCGCTTGATAGTTGGCTGCAATGTCAGCACATTGCCAGCCACCACCTCGGCCAATAGAAAGCTGCGTCGTTGCGAACTGGTCTGGTCGACCGCCACCTGTTTGAAGTTGGTCACGATATCCGCCGCGCGATGCAGATTGCGGGTCAGGATATCCACCGACAGCTGCGCATTCTCGATGTAATGTTCAAACTCCTTGCGGGTGATGCCGCCTTCCTGCGCCAGGTGCTTGGTGATATCGCCGGTCTGCATTTCAAACGTGGTGGAGGCCATCAGACTGTTGCCGATCGGCGTATTCAGTTCGTGAGCGATACCGGCCACCATGGCGCCCAGTCCAGCCAGGCGTTCGTTGCGCACCAGGTCTTCGCGCGCCTTGTCCAGCGTGGCGATCATGTCCTGCAATTCGCGGTTGGCGCGACGCAGCGCCAGGTGGGTATTGATGCGCGCCAGCACCTCTTCGATCTGGAATGGCTTGGTGATGTAGTCCACGCCGCCTGCGTCGAAGCCGGTGACTTTTTGCTTGGGGTCGGTCAGGCCGGTCATGAAGATGACCGGGATATCCTTGGTGGCCTTGCCGGCCTTGAGGCGCCGGCAGGCTTCGAAGCCGTCGATGCCCGGCATGACGACATCGAGCAGGATCAGATCCGGCTCGGCGAATTCCGCGCGCATCAAACCTTCGGCGGCGGTCTGCGCCAGGACGATCATGAAACCGTGCCGTTCAAGCCGGTCCAACAGGGCCGCCAGATAGGATAGAGAGTCGTCGACGATGAGTATCGTCGGCATCGGCACTACGGGGATCTCGCTCTGGTTCATCACGCAGCCTGAGGATATTCACGGTGGACACAGTATATGCATACTGCTCCGGCGACGGTGAAAAAAGAGCGAGACCGTTGCGCCTATAGCAAATTCAATCCCTTCAACATTACCAAAAGAATCAGCACGGGCGAGACATAGCGCAGCAGGAAGAAGACGATGCGTATCGTGGCCCGGTTGCTCAATGCGCCCTGGTTCGACAGTGCCTGGCTGAACTTGTCCGCACCCCATACCCAGCCGACGAATACAGCTAGCAAGATGCCACCCAGCGGCAGCAGTACGTTGGACGAGACGAAGTCGAACAGGTCGAACATATTCATGCCGAACAGTTTGAATTCGGCCAGCACGTTGTTGGTCAATGCGCAGCTGGAGCCCAGTAGCATCAGGCCGGCGATGGTCAGCAGCGTGGCCTTCGCGCGGCTCATGCCGAAGCGTTCGTGCAGGATCACGACCGGCACTTCCATCAGCGACAGCATCGCACCAGTGGCGGCCACCGACGCCAGCACGAAGAAGGCGATCATCAACAACTGGCCACCGGGAATCTGCGAGAACACGGCGGGAATGGTGATGAACACCAGGGCCGGGCCGGCCGCCGGCTCGAAGCCGAAAGTGAACACGGCCGGGAAGATCGCGATGCCCGCCAGCATGGAGACGCACAGATCGGCGGCCATCACGCGCAGCGTGGTCTGCGGAATATTCTGGTCGTCGCGGAAGTAGGAGCCGTAGGTCATCATCGTGCCCATGCCCAGCGACAGCTTGAAGAACGCCAGTCCCATCGCGGTCAGGATGACGCCCGCAGTGATCTTGCTGAAGTCGGGGCGGAACAGGAAGGCCAGGCCATCGACCGCCTTGTCCAGCGACAGGCTGACCGCGCACAGCACCAGCAACAGCAGGAACAGGATGGGCATCAGCTTCTTGGCGATGCCTTCGATGCCTTTGGTGACACCCATCAGCAGGATGCCGCCGATGAAGGCCAGTACGCCCCATTGCCACAACAGCGATTGCACCGGGTCGGCGATCAGCGCGCTGAAAGCGCCTTCGGTCACGTGGCGGTCGCTGCTCAGGATGGAACCGCCTATGGCCTTGAATACATAGGCGAATACCCAGGCCACCACTTCTGAATAGAAGGACAGGATCAGGAAGGCCGCCGCCATGCCTGCCACGCCGACCAGCCACCATGGCAGGCCTTTTTTCGGGCTGAGATTTTGCAGCGCCGTGATTGGATTTGCTTTGGCCGCGCGGCCCATCGTGATCTCCGCGATCATGACGGGCAGGCCGATGACCAACGTTGCGAGCAGGTAGATCAGCAGGAAGCCGGCGCCGCCGTTGGCGCCGGTGAGGTAGGGGAACTTCCATATATTGCCAAGGCCTACGGCCGAACCCAGCGTCGCCGCGAGTACGCCGAAGCCGGAGCTGAAGCCGCCGCGCTTGATGGTGTGATTGCTCATTGGGTGCATTCCTGCCATGTACATAAAGGGCGCGATTGTAGCAGTTCGAAAAAAGGCCTTGCGGATATGGAGGGAGCTTTGCTATAGTCCGCCCCCTCGCAGAGCACAGCACACGTTGCTGAGTGAGGCGGGAAAAAGTAGGGGTTGACGAAACGGTCTAAACGCTTCATACTCTTTCTTCTTCGCTGACGGACACAACGCTCC
>NZ_JAQQPR010000064.1:0-4399 GCF_036688705.1 Duganella sp. S19_KUP01_CR8
GATCGGCATGGAGCGGCCGCTGGAAGAACGGCTGCGCGAGGCCACAGTGCTGGTGGTGGACGACATCGCCACCAACATCAAGGTGATCGCCGGCATGCTGGCCGAGGACGGCTACGGCGTGAAGGTGGCGATCTCCGGCAAGAAGGCGCTGGAGATCATCCCGGTGCACCGGCCCGACATCATCCTGCTCGACGTGATGATGCCGGACATGGACGGCTTCGAAGTATGCCGCCGGCTCAAGGCCGATCCCGCCACCGCCGACATCCCGGTGATTTTCCTGTCGGCCAAGGACCAGGCGGAAGACATCATAGGCGGCCTCGAACTGGGCGCGGTGGACTACGTCACCAAGCCGGTCGACCCGGCCATATTGAAGGCGCGCCTGCGCACCCACCTGCGCCTGGCTGGCACCATGGCCGAGCTGCGGCGGCAGAATTCGGCCGTGGCCGACAACGCCCAGCTGCGCGAGGAAGTCGAGCGCCTGAGCCGCTACGACCTGGCCACGCCGTTGGCCGAAGTGCTGGCCGCCAGCGCGCAGCTGATGGCCGAGCCGGCGCTGACGGCGACGCCGGCGCTGCGCGCGCAGCTGGACACGCTGGACCAGGCGGCGCGCCGCGCGCTGCGGCTGGCCGGGCTGTCGCTGGAACTGTGCCGCATCGAACAGGGCGCCTGCCAGCCGCAGGCCGCGCCGGTGGCGCTGAACCCGCTGCTGGCGCGCGCCGCCACCGCCATCGCCGCCAGCCATCCGGTGATGTTGCCGGCGCAGTCCGCCACCTTGCTGGCCGATCCGGCGCTGTGCTCGATGCTGTGCGAGCATCTGTTGTTGAACGCGGCGGCGCACACGCCGGCCGGCACCTCGATCGTGCTGGGGACCACGCTGGAAGACGGCATCTGGGCGCTGACGGTCGAATACGCCGGCGTGCTGCCGGCCGCGCAGCGCGCCTGCCTGCAAGGCCAGGCCGAACGGCCGGCCGGCGAAGAGGCGCTGCCGGTGTACGCGGCGCGCCTGCTGGCGCAGGTGCAGGGCGGCACCTTGGCGGCCCAGGACGACAGCGCCCGCACCCGCCTGCTGCTGCGCCTGCCATCAGCTTGAAAACTCTGCACTCGACATTTGCGCGCTTCCCGGTTAGATTGCCAACGTTGCATGGATATTATGCAAATCTGACTATCAAGCTATAAGGAATAATATGAAACAATACGGCGCGGAATTTTTTGGAACCTTCTGGCTGGTGCTCGGCGGCTGCGGCAGCGCGGTGCTGGCGGCGGCTTTTCCCGGTGTCGGCATCGGCTTGCTGGGTGTCTCGCTGGCCTTCGGCCTGACGGTGCTGACGATGGCCTACGCCATCGGCCACATCTCGGGCTGCCACCTGAATCCTGCGGTATCGATCGGCCTGTGGGCCGGCGGCCGCTTCCCTGCGAATAAGCTGCTGCCTTACATCGTTGCACAGGTGCTGGGCGCGATCGTCGCCGGCGGCGTGCTGTACACCATCGCCAGCGGCAAGGCCGGCTTCGACGTCATGGCCGGCTTCGCCTCCAACGGCTACGGCGCGCATTCGCCGGGCGGCTACTCGCTGCTGGCCGCGCTGGTGACGGAAGTGGTGATGACCATGATGTTCCTGCTGATCATCCTGGGCGCCACCGACGAGCGCGCACCGAAAGGCTTCGCACCGCTGCCGATCGGCCTGGGCCTGACCCTGATCCACCTGATCAGCATCCCGGTCACCAACACCTCGGTCAACCCGGCGCGCAGCACCGGCGTGGCGCTGTACGTGGGCGACTGGGCCACCAGCCAGCTGTGGCTGTTCTGGGTCGCGCCTATCGTCGGCGCGCTGCTGGGCGCGGCGATCTACCGCTTCATCGGCTCGCCGGAAAAAGCGTAAACCGTTTAGCTGGTTTCAACGGCTTCCTGTCAGCATGGGGCGCGCAACGCCGCGCCCCGCTAGCGCCGCCCGCCTCGGCGCGGCGTCGCCCAGCTTGAAGATGCTGACGGCGTCGGCCAGCTTGGCCGCCTGCTCCTGCATCGCATCGGCCGCCGCGGCGGCCTGCTCCACCAGCGCGGCGTTCTGCTGCGTCACATGATCCATCTGCGTAATTGAATTGTTGATCTGCTCGATGCCGTTGGTCTGCTCGCTGCTGGCGTTGCTGATCTCGGCCATGATGTCGGTCACGCGGCGGATGCTGGACACCACCTCCTCCATCGTGCTGCCGGCCTGGCCCACCAGGCGCGTGCCGGCCGCCACCTTGCCGACCGAATCGTCGATCAGCGCCTTGATTTCCTTGGCCGCGCTGGCCGAGCGCTGCGCCAGGTTGCGCACCTCGGACGCCACCACCGCGAAGCCGCGCCCCTGCTCGCCGGCGCGCGCCGCTTCAACGGCGGCGTTGAGGGCCAGGATATTGGTCTGGAACGCGATGCCGTCGATCACGCCGATGATGTCGACGATCTTCTTCGACGAGGCGTCGATCGAGGCCATGGTCTGCACCACATCCGACACCACGGCGCCGCCGCGCTGCGCCACGTCCGAGGCCGAGGCCGCCAGCTGGTTGGCCTGGCGCGCGTTCTCGGCGTTCTGCTTGACGGTGGAGGTCAGCTCCTCCATCGACGACGCGGTTTCCTCCAGCGAGCTGGCCTGCTGTTCGGTGCGCGAGGACAGGTCGAGGTTGCCGGCGGCGATCTGCGACGAGGCGGTGGCGATGGCGTCCGTGCCGTTGCGCACATCGGTGACGATGCGCACCAGGCCGCCCGACATGCGGTGCAGCGCCTGCAGCAGCTTGCCCGGCTCGTCCTGGCTGTAGCCGCTGGCGGCGTGGTCGCTGTGGTCGACCAGGTCGCCGCCGGCCACGCATTCGGCCAGCGCCACCGCCTCGTTGATCGGGCGGGTGATGCCGGCCGTCAGCCACCAGGCGAACGCCACGCTGAAGGCCACCACCAGCGCCGCCATCGCCAGCAGCAGGTTGCGGCTGTCCTGGGCCACCTGGTCGATGCGGACGGCGGCGGCGTCGATTTCCTTGCGCTGGTGCTCCAGCATTTTCTGCAACATGCTTTCATAGACCTTGGCGGCCGGGACGTAGACGCTGTCGAGCAGGCGCGTGGCTTCGGCGGCGTCGCCGGCGGCCTTGGCCTTCATGACGCCGTCGCGCCCGGCGACGTAGGCCTTGCGGGTGTTGACCAGGTCGGCCATCAGCGCCTTGTCGTCGTCGGTGGCCAGTTCCTCGATCTTCTTGATCAGGCCCTGGGCGTAGGCGGTGGAGTTCTTGGCTTCCTCGGCAAAGAAGGTGGCCAGCGACGGATCGGCGCTCTTGGCCACGGCGGTGGTGCGGCGGATGCCGGCGAACACCACGCGGTACCAGTCGGCGATCAGGCGCTCCTTGGCCAGCGGCAGCTCCATCATGGCGCGGGTCGAGGCCGCCACGCCCTGCAGGCGGTAGATACCCAGCCCGGTGTTCAATATCAAAATCGCAAGAATGACAGCAAAACCAAGCGACAAACGCCGTCCTATACTCAGGTCGGTGATCTTCATGACAGTCTCCCCGGAGCTTGCATTGTTGGCTATGGTAACGCCATTCCGGCCCGCCATTCATCTAGTTGAAGTTTAAAATATATTTTCGTTTTCCGTTCCAAATCACAACAAAAATTGCGTTGGGGACTGAGAAAACGTTTACACTTCCGGCTGATATGTACGGCCATTTACATGCCGGGATGAAGACGACCACGAAAAATGAACCAGGCATTCTTAGAACACAGAGCGAAGTACCGGGATATTGTTGCCCGCCGATACAAAGTCACCCCTGAAATGTACGACGAGGTGAGCCGCATGCTGGCGCCGCTGGCGGTGCCGGTGAGCGTGCGCAAGGGCGAGTATTTGCAGCGCATCGGCACGCTGGCCAGCAGCGTCGTATGGCTGCACAGCGGCGTGGCGCGCACCGGCTTCATCACCGAGACCGGCAACGAGGTGACGCTGCACTTCCTGACCGACGGCGAGCCGGCGGCCGCGCACGACGACCTGTTGCGCGCGCGCGAGGACGAGCCTGCGCTCAACTTCGTGGTGGCGGAGACGGCGGTGCACGGCTATCGGCTGGACTGGCTGGAGATCAGCAAGCTGGCGCACAGCAACAACCTGTTGCGCGATTACTATCTGAAGGTATCGGAGCGCGGCATCATCGACCAGAGCCGGCGCCGCTACCTGAGCGCCTCGCCGGCGCAGGGACGGCTGAGCGCCTTCCGCCGCGAGTATCCGGGGCTGGAGCAGCGCATTTCGCAGAAGGTGGTGGCATCGTTCCTCGGCATCACGCCGCAGTACATGTCGCAGCTGCTGCGCAACGACGGCGCGATGTCCAAATAAAACCCGGGGTCAGGTCCCCCATTTTGTCACGAACTGAACCGTAGCCGCTGCTACGGTTCAGT
>NZ_JAQQPR010000065.1:0-3644 GCF_036688705.1 Duganella sp. S19_KUP01_CR8
CTGCTCAGCACCGTGGTCACGCGCGGCGGCCGCCCGGCGCCGGCGCGGCTGTACCTGCGGCCGCTGGACGGCGGCGGCGTGCTGATCGTCGGGCGCGACCTGAGCGAGCAGGAAGCGGTGCGCGCCGTGATCTGGCACGCGCTGCTGGCCGGCGCCGGCGTGTCGCTGCTGCTGACGGTGGCCGGCGCGCTGCTGTTCCGGCGCGTGGTGGAGCGGCGCCTGGGCGCGATCCGCCGCACCGCCGCCCACATCGAGGCGGGCGACCTCAGCTCGCGCATCGCGGTCAGCGGGCGCGACGAGTTCGCGCTGCTGGGGCGCGACATCAACCGCATGCTGGACCGCATCGAGCTGCTGATGGACGGCATCCGCCACGTGTCGAACGCCATCGCGCACGACTTGCGCACGCCGCTGGGCCGCGTGCGCAGCAAGCTGGACGACGCGCTGCGGCACGAGGCCACGGTGCCGCGCCTGTCCGGCGCCGCGCACGACGCGATCGACGACATCGACGACCTGATCCGGCTGTTCGAGCGCCTGCTGCAGATCGCCGAGGCCGAATCGGGCATGCGCAGCCGGCTGTTCGAGCGGCTCGACCTGGGCCACATCGCCACCGACATCGGCGACATGTACGAGGCCAGCGCCGAGGACGGCGGCGTGAGCTTGACGGTGGACGCGCCCGCGCACCTGTATGTGGATGGCGACCGCAACCTGCTGGCCAGCGCCGTCGCCAGCCTGCTGGACAACGCCATCAAGTACGCCGGGGCCGGCCATGCGATCCATGTGCGCGTCGGCCTGTTCCACGGCGGCCTGGCCTCGATCGCGGTGCACGACAACGGCCCCGGCATCCCGCAGGCCGAGCGCGCCAAGGTGACGCAGCGCTTCTACCGCCTGGACGACAGCCGCCACCTGCCGGGCAACGGCCTGGGGCTGGCCATCGTCAGCGCCACCGCGCTGGCGCACGGCGGCGAACTGCTGCTGGAGGACGGCGCGCCCGGCCTGGTGGCGCGCATCCTGCTGCCGCTGGCGCCGTAGTCCTGGCGGGCTGCCGTGGCTATCCGATATGGCTATCCGATCGGTAATGTGACCGCAAGCCTGCGGTAAGCCGGCCGCCGCTAGCATGGAGGGTTCCCCACTCTGGCTGGCCTTTTCACTCCTCATGCACGACTTAAGCGACATCGCCGACTGGCTCAAGCATCATCCCGTCCATCCCGCCGCCCAGGCCGGCGGCGAGCCCGTGGTGTCGTTCAGCAGCAACGACTACCTGGCGCTGGCCCGGCATCCGCGCCTGGTGGCGGCCGCCAAGGACGGGCTGGACCGCTACGGCGTGGGCAACAGCGCATCGCGCCTGCAGGGCGGCGACCTGGAGCTCTATCGCAGGCTGGAAGCGCGGCTCGGCGCGCTCCAGCACAAGGGCGACGCGGTGCTGTTCGTCACCGGCTACATGGCCAATGTCGGCGTGCTGTCGTCGATCGTCAAGGCGGCCGCGCTGGCGCGCCTGCACGGCTACCGCGCCCGCAAGCGCCACAAGTACGCCTGCTATTCGGACGAGTACAACCACGTCAGCATCCGCGAAGGCATCCAGATGTCGGGCGCGCTGCGCTACAACTACCGCCACCGCGACATGAACCACCTGGAGTCGCTGCTGAAGGCGGGCGCGGACGAGGGCAGCACGCCGATCATCGTCAGCGACGGCGTGTTCGCCATGGAAGGCACGATCGCGCCGCTGCCGCAGCTGGTGGAACTGGCCGAGCGCCACGGCGCGCTGCTCTACCTCGACGACGCCCACGCCACCGGCGTGCTGGGCGCCAACGGCGGCGGCACCTCCGAGCACTACGGCTGCTACAGCCCATGCCTGATGCAGATGGGGAGCTTGAGCAAGGCGCTGGGCGCGCTGGGCGGCTTCGTCGCCGTCGAGCGCGAGGTGGCCGACGTGATCCGCCTGACCAGCTCGGCCTACGGCTACACCTGCCCGCCGCCGCCGGACCAGGCGGCCGCGGCGCTGGCGGCGCTGGACCTGCTGGCAGAGGAACCGCAACGGCGGTCGCGCCTGTGGGACAACCAGCGCTATTTCATCGAGCGGATGGCGCCGCTGGGCCACACCATTTTGGAGACCCGGACGGCGATCCTGCCGCTGCTGGTGGGCGAGGCCGAGACTTGCCAGCGCTACGCGATCGCGCTGCGCAAGGAGGGCATCCAGGTGGACGCGGTGCAGTTCCCGGCGGCGCCGGTGGGCCAGGCGCGGCTGCGCTTCGTGATGAACGCCGGCCATAGCCGCGCGCAGATCGACCACGTGGCGGCGGTGATGGCGCGGCTGGCCACCTGAGCCGCCGTCGTTCCCGCGCAGGCGGGAACCCATGCGCCGCATGGTCGGACGCGTAGTATGGAGGGAATTCAGGCAATGCCTGGATTCCCGCCTGCGCGGGAATGACGGGGTCAAGCGGTGCTGCGCTCCGCCCAGCGCTGCTTGACCTCCAGCAGCGCCGGCATCTGCGTCAGGAACAGGTCGACCAGTTCGGCGTCGAAGTGCTTGCCGCGCTGCTGCTCCAGGTATTCCACCGCCTGCGGGATCGGCCACTCCGGCTTGTAGGGACGGGCCGAGGTCAGCGCGTCGAACACGTCGGCGATGGCGACGATGCGCCCCACCAGCGGGATGTCGCGGCCGGCCAGGCCGTTCGGGTAGCCGCTGCCGTCCCACTTTTCATGATGCGTCATCGCCACCTGGTGCGCCATCGCCAGCATGCCGCCCGGGTGCTGGCCGATGATGTCGCCGCCGATCGCGGCGTGGGTCTGCATGATCTTCCATTCCGCCGTCTCCAGCGGGCCGGGCTTGCGCAGGATGCTGTCCGGGATGCCGATCTTGCCGACGTCGTGCATCGGCGCCGCGTGCAGCAGGTCGTCCGCCTCGGCCTCGCTCATGCCGGCCGCGCGCCCCAGGATGCGCGAGTAGTGGCTCATGCGGATCACGTGCAGGCCGGTTTCATTGTCCTTGTATTCGGCCGCCAGGCCCAGGCGCTGGACGATCTCCAGCCGGGTGCGGGCCAGCTCGTCCACCCGCACCAGCGACAGGTGGGTGCGCACGCGGGCGCGCACGATGGGCGGGCTGACCGGCTTGGTGATGTAGTCGACCGCGCCGGCGTCGAAGCCGACCACCTCGTCGCTGGCGTCGCTGAGCGCGGTGACGAAGATCACCGGGATGGCGGCGGTGGCCTCGTCTTCCTTCAATAGCCGGCACACTTCATAGCCGGTCATGCCGGGCATCATGACGTCCAGCAGGATCAGCTGCGGCCGCTCCTGGCGCGCCAGTTCCAGCGCGCGCGGGCCGTCCTTGGCGAACAGCAGGCGGTACTGGTCTTGCAGGATATGGCGCAGCAGCTGCAGGTTGCTGGCCTCGTCGTCGACGGCCAGGATCAGGGGCAGGTCGTTGGTGGGTGCTTTAATCATGGGTTCTCCTTGGCCAGATGGTCTGCCAATTCCAGCAGCGTAGCATGGGCTAGCGGAAAATCGAAATCGTTGAGTGCGGTGTGCAGCGCCGCCAGCTGCTGGGCCAGCGCGGCCGACAGGCCGGCGCCGCTCATGGCGGCCGCCAGCACGGCCAGCGCGCCATCGTCCAGCGCGCCGCGCCGCAGCGACGGCAGCAGCGCCTGCGC
>NZ_JAQQPR010000066.1:0-3369 GCF_036688705.1 Duganella sp. S19_KUP01_CR8
CGGCCCGGGCCCCCCGGCCTGGGCGACGAACATGCCTTCGGCGTCGTACAAGGTCATGGCCTGGTGCTGGCCGATCTTCTCGTCGGCCAGGATGTTGGCCAGCCGTTCGGGCTTGAGCAGGGCGGTCAGGGCGTAGCCCAGGTGGTCGTCCAGCATGACCGGCACATCGATCGCCAGCAGGCCCGCGCCGTTGATCGTGAGCATGGACAATTGCGGCCGCGACTGCGCGTACAGCAGCGCCAGGCGGCGCCGGTTGTCGGCGTTGCTGAAGCTGGCGGGCAAGTCCGGGCCGAGGTGCAGCGCGACCTTGCCGGCGGCGTCGCTGAGCAGGAAATGGGCGACCGGGAATTGCGGGCCGAGCAGGGTGGCGGCCTGGGTCCGCAGCGCCGCCAGGTCGCCGCTGCGCAGGCTGGGCGAGGCGGCCAGCGCGCGCACCGCGCTGTCCGCCTGCAGCAGGTCGCGGTCGATGGCGGCGGCCACCAGCCGGGCCGACTGCCGGGTGTCTTCCATCAGGGTGTCGCGTTCGCGCTGGTAGAACTGGCCGACCACGGCGCAAAAGCCGACCACCGTCGGCAGCGCGCACGCCAGCACCAGCAGCGCGATCTGCGAGCGGATGGAGGGCAGGCGTGGGCGTTTCGTCAATGGCACGTGGTGGACCTCGGCGGCGGCGGCCAGCATCGGGCCGGCAGCACGATAGTAGCCGACGCCGGCCGTTTCAGAAAGCGATTTTGTCCACTACAGGCAACGGTCAGATCGGCTTGCCACAGGCGTAGCTCCAGCCCAGCTCGGCCATCGGCCGCGCCATCCGGCCCGATTCCAGCGCCTGGGCGCTGGCGGCCGTGCCGTCGACGTGGCGCTTCATGATGCCTTGCATGATGCTGGCCAGGCGGAACATATTGAAGGCCAGGTAGAAGTTGAAGTCCTCCAGCCGGATGGTCTTGCCGGTGCGCGCGGCGTAGCGGGCGATGTAGTCCTGCTGCGAGGGGATGCCCAGCGCCGCCAGGTCCAGCCCGGCGATGCCGCGGAACTGGCCGGGTTCGATGTGCCAGCTCATGCAGTGGTAGGAGAAGTCGGCGAACGGATGGCCCAGGGTCGACAGCTCCCAGTCCAGCACCGCCAGGATGGTCGGCTCGGTCGGGTGGAACAGCATGTTATCGAGGCGGAAGTCGCCGTGCACGATGGAGGTGTCTTCGCCGGGCGGGATGTTGCCGGGCAGCCAGGCGATCAGCTGGTCCATCGCGGCTATGGTCTCGGTCTGCGAGGCCAGGTATTGCTTGCTCCAGCGCTCGATCTGGCGCGCGAAGTAGTTGCCCGGCTTGCCGTAGTCGGCCAGGCCGATGGCCGCGTAGTCGACCGTGTGCAGCTGGGCGATCACGCGGTTGAGCTCGTCGTAGATGGCGGCGCGTTCGGCCGCCGTCATGCCGGGCAGGGCCTGGTCCCACAGCACCCGGCCTTCGACGAATTCCATCACGTAGAAGGCGCGCCCGATCACCGCCTCGTCGGTGCACAGCGCGTACTGGCGGGCGGCCGGGAAGCCGTGCTTGCTGAGCGCATCCATCACCCGGTACTCGCGCTCGATCGCGTGCGCCGACGGCAGCAGCTTGTCGGCCGGCGCCGGCTTGGTGCGCAACACATAGTGCTGGCCGCCGATGCTGAGCTTGTAGGTGGGGTTGGACTGGCCGCCCTTGAACTGTTGCACGCCCAGCGTGCCGTCCGGGTAGCCGGCCACGTGCTGGCGCAGCCAGGCGTCCAGCGCCGCCACGTCGAACTGGTGGCGCGCCGACACCGCCTTGGTGCCGATGAATTCTTCGAACATGCTGTCTCCCGCTGTTGTGAGTATCAGCTATTTTAGTCGAATAAAAGTACGCACGTGCTTTTTATTTTCAAGCGCTGACTTTCAGGATGAAGACATAGACTTGCAGCACGCCGGCGGCGAGCATGAAGCAGAAGTAGGCCGGTTTGATTTCCTTGCGCTTCCAGAAGGCGTTAAACAGCAGCAGGACGGCAAAGGCCAGCGTGGTGCCCACGCTCCAGAAGCCGTCCTGCACCCGGCCCGAGGCGAAATAGCCGGCGCACAGCACCAGGCAGGCGGCCGCCAGCAGCAGGTTGAGGACCTGCGGCGCGGACAGGCGCCGCATCAGAAGAACAGGGCGGTGCGCTGGATGACCGTGCCGTTGTTGGTGTAGGCGGCGGTGGCGCGCACCGAGCCGGTGTTGTATTTGCCGTCGTCGAGCTTGCTGTCGACCTGCTCGGCGAACGAGTCGGGCAGGTTGTCGAGCCGCACGCCGTTGCCGCCGCGGCCGCCGACCACGTCGTTGTAGATGTAGACCGCGCCGCCTTGCGCGCTGGTCATGAAGTCGGTGGTGCCGTTGAACGAACCGGTGATGAAGCCGGCCAGCGCCAGGTGCTGCGGCGCCAGCTGGTATTCGGCGATCTGGCCGTCGCCGTTGCCGTTGCCGGTGGCGCCGGGCGCGTGGGTGGTCGCCTGCGGATCGTCGCCCGGCAGCGCGTGGAACTTGTCCTGGTAGGAGTTGACCGCCGCCGACAGGGCGTTCGATTGCTGGATGATGTTCTTGACTTTGGCGCTGTCGATCAGCCCCTGTCCTTTCAGCACGCCGCCCAGCAGCAGGCCGATGATGACCAGGACAATCGCAATCTCAACCAGGGTGAAGCCGCGTTGGGCTCGCTGCATGGGGCATCCTTTCGTAACGGGTGTCGATGAAACATCATGATAGACGGAAACTGCCCGGCCGCCTAGCGCGATGGCCGGGCCGGCGGCGCCATGTTTTGCAGGCGCTGTTCGAGGAAGCGCAGTTCGTTGGGATCGGTGATCTGGCCGCTGGCCAGCAGCGCGCCGATCAGCGCCCGCGCCGCCTCGGCCTGGCTCATATCTTCGAGCACGAACAGTTCCAGCTCGCGCGCCCAGGCCGGCACCTGCGGGCCGGTGGCGCGCAGCCGTATCGCCTGCGCGTAGCGGCGCGCCAGCGGCAGGTCGTGCAGCCGGTGGCGCGCCACCACGGCCGCGTGCGCCAGCCACGGCCAGCGCCGGTTCGGGTCCTCGTCGTAGCGGGCGTAGACCAGCTCCAGCATCAGGCGCACCCGCGCCGGATCGCCGACCGCGCCGTACACCTCGCTGGCCGCCAGCAAGGGATACTGGCTGCGCGGATCGAGCTCCAGCACGCGCTCCAGCCATTGCCGGATGCGGCCGTAGTCCATGTCGCGCCAGGCGATGGCGACGCCGGCCTGATCGTCGTAGCCCTGCACATACAGCATCAGCAGCCGCGACAGCGCCAGCGGATCGCCCAGGCTGGCCAGCTGCAGCGCGGCCGGCGCCGGCGCCGGCGGCAGCGCCTCGGCGCGCGCCTGCGC
>NZ_JAQQPR010000067.1:0-2718 GCF_036688705.1 Duganella sp. S19_KUP01_CR8
GGCTATGTTGCCGGCGGCGGCACCGATGTGGTGCTGCCGTGCGCCGAAAATTCGTGCACGATCCCGGATAGCCTGCGCATTGCGCTAAGCGTGCCTGCGAACGGCCAGCACTACACCGGGGCGTCCAGCATCTTTGCGAAAACGGTGCTGAGTGGTGGGGCCGGTTCCTACGACGAGGTTGCGATCGGTGTGGACGGCAGCTGGACCACAGCAAATCCCGATGGCGCGGTGGATGCCTATTCGCTCACGTCGGCCGCGCTGCCGGTACGTGCTGCGCCGTATGCGATACAGTCCCGCGTCCGTCAAGGCAATACCACGCTGTACTCGGCGATGAACATGATCACGGTGGATGCATCGGCCGGCGTCAGCGTGACGTTGGTGAGTCCGGTAAGTGGCGCGTCGGTGGCGAGTGGCGGTTCGATGAGTTTGTCGGCAACGACCGCAGGTTCGGTGGCGGTGGCATCAGTGAAGTTCTATGCGAATGACCAGATGATCGCTACCGGTGCCGTCGCTGGTGCTGCCTGGAGCGCGCAGTGGCAAAACATTCAAACGGGTTCGGCAGGTGGGGATGGAACCTATAGCGTGACTGCGGTCGCTTTCGATGGCAATGGCGTACAACTGGCGAAGTCGGTTGGCGTAACCGTAACGGTGAAGGTGGTCAGTGGTGGCGCTGGTGGCAACAGTACGCCTTTGCCGATCGTCGTGGAGGTTCCTCATGTCTCGGATATCGATACCGGAACCTTGCCCGGTGAACTAAGCGTTACGGCGGCTGGTGCGGCAGCCTATAGCCTGCCGATCATGGTGCCGCCTGGAACGGCTGATTTACAGCCGACGCTTTCGCTCGATTACAACAGCAGCGGACAAAACAGTATGGTCGGCCTGGGTTGGAGCCTGAGCGGTTTCTCCAGCATCCATCGCTGTGGCAAGACCATCGCGCAAGATGGTGAGAATGGACGCATCAGCTTTAATGCCGCAGATCGCCTGTGCCTGGATGGCCAGCGGCTGGTGCTGGCCAACCGGGCCGAGAACGATGCCAACTATTGGGCCAACGATGCGCAGTACCGCACCGAGATCGACAGCTTTAGCCGCATCAGCAGTCAGGTGGTTGGCGGCAAACGCAGCTTCAAGGTGGAGGCCAAGAGCGGCCGCATCATGACCTACGGTGGTGCGACGGGATACGTCACACCGGTGGTGCCGGATAAAATCAACACCGGCGAATTCGCGCCACAACCGGTTGCAGCGAACAAGGCCGAGGCGCAGTCCTGGGCGGTTGATCGTATCGAGGATCGTTCCGGGAATTATATTTCGATCACGTATAAGCAAATCGCCATCACCGGCGAACACTATGCCGAGGGAATTCGCTATGGCGGCAGCGGCTTGGCCGCGCATGCCGGTGTGGTGATCGAACATGAAGACCGGCCGGATGCCTGGACCCGCTATATCGACGAGACGCGCAATGATTTACGCACGCGTATCAAATCGATCAAGACCTACGTCGGTGACGATCTCAGTGGCGACATCGCCGCCACCGGTGCATTGGTGCGCACCTACAAGCTGGCCTATGAGCGCAGCGCGACCAGCGGCCGCAGCCTGCTTGCCTCGGTTGAAGGCTGTGCGTATGACGTGTCGGCGAAAAAAGACGTTTG
The DNA here is from genome assembly GCF_036688705.1 of Duganella sp. S19_KUP01_CR8. NCBI lineage: Bacteria > Pseudomonadati > Pseudomonadota > Betaproteobacteria > Burkholderiales > Oxalobacteraceae > Duganella > Duganella sp. S19_KUP01_CR8. The sequence continues at coordinate 1,647 of NZ_JAQQPR010000067.1, forward strand.
TTTACCGAAGACTGAGTTCAACTGGGGCAAACCCGTTGAGGGACGCGCTGCGGGCTTTGATAGCAAAGGTCTCTGGCCCAATGCGCCGCATTTGATGACGTGGAATGACAATGCCATTCCGTCGCACGGCGCCAACCACGCCGACTATTTTGCTTTCAGCGATTTTGAAAATCACGGTTATACCGATGTGTTGGAAAAACGGGTTGCGTCGCCAGTGCCGCCCGGTATCAACACGGCTGCCGTGATCGCGCGCGAAGCATCCAATCCGATCAATCCGGGAACCATGCAGGCGAGCTACCGCTATTTCCACAATAACGGCAGCGGTTTCGATGTGTATAACTACGGACTCAATACGGGCAAGAATTTCGCCGTGCTGGAAGTCGGGGACTTCAATGGCGACGGAGCGCCTGATTTGCTGGTGGCATCGGAGGACGGCACCCAGATCTGCCTGTCGCCGTTGGGCAAGGTCGGGGCTTTGGCCGGAACATCTACGCCTATCGTCTTCACCTGTGATCCAAATCGTCCCGCAGTCGGTGGCAACACGTCGCTGAGCATGCCATACGTGGTCGATATCCTGGGTGATGGCCGCTCGGCACATTACAGCCAGATCGGTAATGACAGCACTGCCAAAGTGTGCATCCCGGGCAAGGCCGAATGCGAGGTCGACAGTGCTCCGCCGGGCACCGTGCTCGGCTTCACGACCAAGGACGACGGTTCGCGCTCGCTGGCGCAGCACGACTACACCGCCATCGATCAGATGGTGGACTTTGCCGGCGTCGGCAAGCCATACGACGCGCGCTGGAACCGGCCGCACTTCGAACAGTACTACTATGACGAAGACGGCACGAAGACGACGAATACGCCGGATATGGCATGGGACAATTTGCAGCCTGAATTGACACTGACCGGTTTTGAGCGTCCGGGGAAACAGAATGCGGCGTTCATGTATCCGTACACGTATCCTAAATATCCGACACCTTGCTTCTCCGTCTATTGCGCGCCGTACAATTTCGAGGTGCCTACACAGGGCGGCAATATATCGGGCGACTTCAGCGGCTCCGGTTATAGCGGC
>NZ_JAQQPR010000068.1:0-2544 GCF_036688705.1 Duganella sp. S19_KUP01_CR8
CCCGCCGCCACCGCCGCCGCCGCCTCCAGCGTCCAGCTGAGCGGTGTGCTGCGCGGCAGCAGCGGCCGCACCACGGTCTGGCTCAACCAGGTGCCGCAGTCCGACGGCGCCAAGGCAGGACCGGGGGCGGCGGTGTCGCTGCGCTTGTCGTCCGGCCGCCAGTTGATCCTGAAACCCGGCCAGAGCTTCGATCCCGCCCATGGCAGCGTGCAAGAAATTGGCCATTAGCCTACGCCGCCAGCGCGGCGCGGCGCTGTTGCTGCTGCTGGCCATGACCAGCGTCGGCGCGGCGACCTTGCTGGTGAGCGCGCTCAACCACGACAGCAACCAGCTGCGCCGCAACCAGCTGACGCTGGCGCGCATGGCGCAGGCGCGCGACGCGCTGGTGGGCTTTGCCGCCACCAACGGCCGCCTGCCGCGCCCGGCCACCTCGGCCGCCGACGGCCGCGAGGCGCTGGCGCCCTGCGCCACCGAGCAGGACTGCACCGGCTTCCTGCCCTGGGTCACGCTGGGCGTGGACGGCGCCGACGCCTGGGGCAAGCTGCTGCGCTACAGCGTCACGCCGGGCTACACCCAGGCGCCGGTGCTGCGCACCGCGCTGGTCGCCACCAAGACGGTGCAGGATCGCGCCAGCGACGGCGAGTTGTTTTACCGCGCCGGCCAGTCCAGCTGCGACCTCGGCGCGCCGTGCGCGCCGGCGGTGCTGCTGTCGCACGGCCGCAGCAATTTCGGCGTGTCGATGCTGGGCGTGGTGCAGCCCAATAGCGACGCCGGCAATATCGACGAACAACAAAACGCCAGCGCCAGCGTGCACTTCATCAGCCGCGCCGCCGGCACCGACGCCAACCGGCCCGGCGGCGCCTTCGACGACCTGGTGCTGAGCGTGCCGCAGGCATTCCTTTACCAACAAATGGCGGCGGCCCACCGCCTGCCTTGACGCCATGACGAAACCCCGACAATCCGGCTTTACGCTGGTCGAAATCGCGATCGTGCTGATCATCGTCGGCCTGATGGTCGGCGGCCTGCTGGCGCCGCTCGGCATGCAGCTGGAACAGCGCAAGATCTCGGAAACCCAGAAGGCGATGGAGGACGCGCGCGAGGCGCTGGTCGGCTACGCGCTGCGCAACGGCTACCTGCCCTGCCCGGCCATCTCGGCCAGCAACGGCCTGGAGGCGCGCAACGGCAGCCGCTGCGCCGGCGAGCGCCGCAGCGGCTACCTGCCGTGGGCCACGCTGGGCCTGGGCAAACTCGACAGCTGGAACCATTTGTTCCGCTACAGCGTCACGCCGGCCTTCAGCGACAGCGACACGCTGTTCAACCTGAGCACGCCGCGCGACATCACCGTCGCCACCCGCGACGGCAGCGGCCAGCTGGTGGCGGCCACCGCCGTCAACGACATCCCGGCGGTGATCGTCTCGCACGGCAAGAACGGCTTTGGCGGCAGCAACGAGCTGGGCGGGCTGATCGCCAACGGCGCCACCGGCAACACCGACGAACAGCTCAACGCCGGCTCGGACACCCAGTTCGTCAGCCGCTACGCCAGCGACCTCGCCAGCGCGCCGGGCGGCGCCTACGACGACATCGTGGTCTGGCTGTCGCCCAACATCCTGTTCAACCGCATGGTCGCGGTGCAGAAGATCCAATGACGGCGACGGCGCCGCTGCAACTACCGCGGGCCGCGCTGGTCATCGCCCGCTACACGCTGCTGGAGGCGCTGCGCAACCGGCTGCTGTGGCTGCTGGTGCTGGCGCTGGCGGCGGCCGTGTGCGCCGGCGGCTTCCTCGGCCAGCTGGCGTTGACCGAAAGCCGCCAACTGCAGGCGGCCCTGCTGGCGGCCGTGCTGCGGCTGGCGGCGGTGTTCCTGATCGCCACCTTCGTCATCAGCAGCATGGCGCGCGAAGCGGCCGACAAGGGCGGCGAACTGCTGCTGGCGCTGGCCCTGCCGCGCGCGGTCTACCTGCTGGGCAAGCTGGCCGGCTTCGCCGCGCTGGCGCTGCTGCCGGCGCTGCTGTTCGGCGCGGTGGCGCTGGCCTTCGCGCCCGTCGGCCAGGCGGCGCTGTGGGCCGTGTCTCTGCTGGGCGAATTGTGGATCGTGGCCGCCTTCAGCCTGCTGTGCTCGCTCACCCTGAACCAGACGCTGCCGGCGCTGAGCGCCGCCGGCGCCTTCTACCTGCTGGCGCGCGTGATCGGCACCCTGCAGCTGCTGGGCCATGCCGGCGCCGCCCAGGCCGACGCCGGCCAGCGCTGGCTGAGCCATGGCATCGACGCGCTGGCGCTGCTGCTGCCGCACCTGGACGCCTACACCCGCACCGAATGGCTGCTGTACCACACCGGCACGCTGGCCGACCTGGCCACGCTGGCGGCGCAGACCGCGCTGGCGGTGGGCCTGCTGACGGCCGCCGCGCTGTTCGACCTGTACCGGAAAAACCTGTGAACACGCCATCCCGCCCGCTGTCGTCGGTGCCGCCGGCCGTGCGCCTGCTGCTGGCGGCGGCGCTGGCCTTGCAGCTGGGCTGGCAAGCCGGCCGGCCGCCGGCGCAGGCG
>NZ_JAQQPR010000069.1:0-2290 GCF_036688705.1 Duganella sp. S19_KUP01_CR8
AGGGCGATAGTCGCTGGGTGTAGACCCGAAACCAAGTGATCTACTCATGGCCAGGATGAAGGTGCGGTAACACGCACTGGAGGTCCGAACCCACTAATGTTGAAAAATTAGGGGATGAGCTGTGGGTAGGGGTGAAAGGCTAAACAAACTTGGAAATAGCTGGTTCTCTCCGAAAACTATTTAGGTAGTGCCTCAAGTATCACCATCGGGGGTAGAGCACTGTTATGGCTAGGGGGTCATCGCGACTTACCAAACCATTGCAAACTCCGAATACCGATGAGTGCGAGCTTGGGAGACAGACGTCGGGTGCTAACGTCCGGCGTCAAGAGGGAAACAACCCAGACCGCCAGCTAAGGTCCCAAAGATTGGCTAAGTGGAAAACGAAGTGGGAAGGCTAAAACAGTCAGGATGTTGGCTTAGAAGCAGCCATCATTTAAAGAAAGCGTAATAGCTCACTGATCGAGTCGTCCTGCGCGGAAGATGTAACGGGGCTAAGCCAGTCACCGAAGCTGCGGATATCTAGCAATAGATATGGTAGGAGAGCGTTCTGTAAGCCTGCGAAGGTGTCTTGTAAAGGATGCTGGAGGTATCAGAAGTGCGAATGCTGACATGAGTAGCGATAATGGGGGTGAAAAGCCCCCACGCCGTAAGCCCAAGGTTTCCTGTTCAACGTTCATCGGAGCAGGGTGAGTCGGCCCCTAAGGCGAGGCAGAGATGCGTAGCTGATGGGAAGCAGGTTAATATTCCTGCACCGTCGTATGATGCGATGGGGGGACGGATCGCGGAAGGTTGTCTGCCTGTTGGAATAGGCAGTTTCTGGTTCATAGAAGGCGCTTAGGCAAATCCGGGCGCAGGATTCAAGGGACTGGGACGAGGCACTTAGGTGCTGAAGCAATCGGAAGTGGTTCCAAGAAAAGCCTCTAAGCTTCAGTCATACGAGACCGTACCGCAAACCGACACAGGTGGGCGAGATGAGTATTCTAAGGCGCTTGAGAGAACTCGGGAGAAGGAACTCGGCAAATTGGTACCGTAACTTCGGGAAAAGGTACGCCCTTGTAGCTTGGCTGATTTACTTCAGTAGGGTGAACGGGTTGCAATAAACTGGTGGCTGCGACTGTTTAATAAAAACACAGCACTCTGCAAACACGAAAGTGGACGTATAGGGTGTGACGCCTGCCCGGTGCTGGAAGATTAAATGATGGGGTGCAAGCTCTTGATTGAAGTCCCAGTAAACGGCGGCCGTAACTATAACGGTCCTAAGGTAGCGAAATTCCTTGTCGGGTAAGTTCCGACCTGCACGAATGGCGTAACGATGGCCACACTGTCTCCTCCCGAGACTCAGCGAAGTTGAAGTGTTTGTGATGATGCAATCTACCCGCGGCTAGACGGAAAGACCCCATGAACCTTTACTGTAGCTTTGCATTGGACTTTGAATCAATCTGTGTAGGATAGGTGGGAGGCTTTGAAGCGGGGACGCCAGTTCTCGTGGAGCCAACCTTGAAATACCACCCTGGTTCATTTGAGGTTCTAACCTTGGCCCGTTATCCGGGTCGGGGACAGTGCATGGTAGGCAGTTTGACTGGGGCGGTCTCCTCCTAAAGTGTAACGGAGGAGTTCGAAGGTACGCTAGTTACGGTCGGACATCGTGACGATAGTGCAATGGCATAAGCGTGCTTAACTGCGAGACTGACAAGTCGAGCAGGTACGAAAGTAGGACATAGTGATCCGGTGGTTCTGTATGGAAGGGCCATCGCTCAACGGATAAAAGGTACTCTGGGGATAACAGGCTGATTCCTCCCAAGAGTTCATATCGACGGGGGAGTTTGGCACCTCGATGTCGGCTCATCACATCCTGGGGCTGTAGCCGGTCCCAAGGGTATGGCTGTTCGCCATTTAAAGTGGTACGTGAGCTGGGTTTAAAACGTCGTGAGACAGTTTGGTCCCTATCTGCCGTGGGCGTTGGAAATTTGAAGGGGGCTGCTCCTAGTACGAGAGGACCGGAGTGGACAGACCTCTGGTGTACCGGTTGTCACGCCAGTGGCATTGCCGGGTAGCTAAGTCTGGAAGAGATAACCGCTGAAAGCATCTAAGCGGGAAACTTGCCTTAAGATGAGATTTCCCAGAGCCTTGAGCTCTTTGAAGGGTCGTTCGAGACCAGGACGTTGATAGGTCAGGTGTGGAAGTGCAGTAATGCATTAAGCTAACTGATACTAATTGCCCGTACGGCTTGTCCCTATAACCTTAGCAGGTTATGGTGAATAAGAAGTACGTTGTAACGTTCGTTGATACA